>CAUEUQ010000013.1:0-33391 GCA_959021215.1 uncultured Collinsella sp.
TGCAGCAGGGGCTCTCAATGTTTTTATGTCCTGCTCATATCGTCTCTGCCGGCACTTGGGGACTGTCCCCAACTGCCGGGTGGCGAAAGAGTGTCCCCAACAGCTAGTCATTTAAGAACGTCCCCAATGACTAGTCTGAAATAAAATCCAGGCCTCGCTCCAAAATAGTTCGCCATGGTTTACTATTACGCTCATAAAGTAGTACGAGGCTAACAACGGGGGATACCATGGCAACGCAGGAAGCCTATGTCCAGGTTAAGGATCTCAAAAAGCATTACGGCGACGGTGATGCGCGCCTGACGGTACTCGATGGCATCGACACGTCCATCAACCGCGGCGAGATCTGCGTCATGCTGGGACCTTCGGGTTCGGGCAAGTCGACGTTTCTTAACCTGATCGGCGGCCTGGAGGATGCCGACGGCGGCTCTATCATGGTGGACGGCTGCGACCTCACGGTGCTCAAGCCTACCGACCTGGGCGAGTATCGCCGCCGTGAGCTGGGCTTTGTCTTTCAGTTCTACAACCTGGTGCCCGACCTCACCATCAAGGAAAACATCGAGGTCACGGCACACCTGTCCAAAAAGCCGCTCAACATTGACGGCCTGCTACGCTCGCTGGGCCTCTACGAGCACCGCAACAAGTTCCCGCGCCAGGTTTCGGGCGGCCAGCAGCAGCGCTGCGCCATCGGCCGTGCGCTCGTCAAAAACCCGGGCCTGCTGCTGTGCGACGAGCCCACCGGTGCGCTCGACTATAAGACGTCCAAGGAAATTCTGCAGCTCATGGAGGATGTCAACCGCACCTACGGCTGCACCATCATCATTGTCACCCACAATGCCGCCATCGCGCGCATGGCCAATCGCGTGCTGCGCCTGCGCGACGGGCGCATCGTCGAGGATGAGCTCAACGAGTCGCCCGTCTCGGCCGCCGAGCTCGATTGGTAGGCGGCGCCATGACACCTCTCGCAAAACGTCTCCCACGCGAGCTGCGCCGCAATACCGGCAAGTACCTGGGCATCTTTTTGCTTATGTGCGGAAGTATCGCTCTCACCTCGGGCTTTTTGCTCGCGGCGCATTCCATCGGCTGCCTTATCGATGACATGCGCGATGCGTACACGATTGAGGACGGCCGCGTGACCACCTCCTTCGAGGCGACCGAGGAGCAACTCAAGGCAGCCGAGGACGCGGCCGACGACGTCGGCGGCGTCACGCTCTACAAGAATTTCTCCATCGACGCCATCATCAAAAAGGCGTTCGGCGACGACGGCACCAAGCGCACGCTGCGCACATATGTGCACCGCACCAAGGTCGATATCGCGTCCTACTGCGAGGGCAAGGAGCCCAAAACGGACGATGAGGTGGCAATCGACCGTGTCTTTGCCACCAACAACGGCCTCGCCGTGGGCGATAAGGTCGAGCTCGAGGGCCGCACCTACACCATCTGCGGCATCATGACCCAGCCCGATAGCCAGGCGCTGTTCCTCAACAATTCGGACTTTACGGTGAACACCATCACGTACAGCGTGGCCGAGGTCACCGATGCCGGCTTTGCCGCGCTCGAGGATGCCGGCGGCGCGCCCGCCTACACCTACTCCTTTACCTTTGCCGATCGCGACCTCCCCACCGCGGATCGCATCGATGCGGAGCAGGATATGGTCGAGGCGCTGACCGACACCGATGCGCGCGTGGACGATCTGATCGATGCCGATTCCAACCAGGGCATTGGCTATGCGCGCGACGACGTAGACGACGACTCCATGATGTGGATGACGCTGCTCGACATCATCATCGTGATCATGGCGTTCGTCTTTGTGGTCCTTACCGACGCCACCATCGAGGAGGAGAGCGCCATCATCGGCACGCTGCTCGCCAGCGGCTATCGTCGACGCGAGATCGTCCTGCACTACCTGGCACTTCCCGCCACCGTGGGCGTGATCGCGGCGCTGCTGGGCACCGCGCTCGGCATTGCGTTCTTTACCGAGCCTATGCGTAGCCTGTATTACGGCTCGTACAGCCTGCCGCCCTTCCAGGTGTACTGGAGCTGGGAGATCTTTGTGAAGTGCGCCGTGGTTCCCGCTGCCGCGCTCATCCTCATTACACTGGTGGGCCTGCTTCGCAAGATGGGCAAGACGCCGTTGCAGTTCCTTCGCCACGAGGCGAGCGGCAAGTCGGGTACCAAGCGCGGTCTGCAGCTGTCGGAACGCATGGGTTTTGTTTCCCGCTTCCGCTTGCGTATCTTCCTGCGCAACCTGGGCAACTTCGCCACGCTCTTCGTGGGCATTGCATTTGCGTCGCTGCTGCTGCTCTTTGGCCTGGCGATTCTGCCCACGATGACGCACTACGCGGACAACCTCGAGACGAGCCTGGTCGCCGAGCACCAGTACACGCTCAAGGCTCCGCTGGAGCTCGAGGGCACCGCCGAGGAGCGCGAGCAATGGTCAGCACTCGAGCGCTTGCAGTCGGTTGACGGCGCGCTGCTTTCCGCCGCCCAGGATGCCGATGACGAGCTCGATGACGCGGCCGATGCGGCGCAGGCGGCAGCCGATGCCGCGACCGCATCTCCGTCTGCCGAGAGCCTGACCGCAGCGCAGGATGCGCTTGCCAAGGTCCAGGACAAGAAGGATGCGCTTTATGCGCGCCTCGATGACCTTGCCGATGCCCTCGGCTGTGACCGCGACGAGGCTATCGACCTGATCGACAAGGCCTCTAAGATCGACACTGACAACGACGATATCCACCCGGTCAATACGACCAACAACGGCGCGGGCGCAATCGCGCAGGCCGAGAAATATGCCGTTTACCAGCTGCAATACAACCGCGGCGATGGTAATGGCGAGGAGACGATTTCCGTCTACGGCATCTCGCCCGATTCGCGCTATTGGAAAGACCTCAACGTGGGCGATGGGCGCGTCGTCTTTGGCGGCGGTCTGCTCGATAAGTTTGGCTGGAGCGAGGGCCAGAAGGTCACGCTCAGCGACAAGTACGAGGGCGAGCATTATTCCCTTGAGTACGCGGGCAAGGATTGTGCCTGGGGCTCAAAGTCGGACATGAATATCTATATGAGTGTCGACGACTTTAACGAGCTGTTCGGCAACGACGCCGCCTATTTTAACGGCTATGTGAGCAACGAGAAGCTCGACCTCGACGCGCGCTACTTTGCCGGCGACACCACGCCCGACGACATGCGTGCCGTGGGCGACCAGTTCATCGGCATGATGAGCAAAATGATTGGCATGATGGTTGGGCTTGCGGTGTTCATCTTCTTGCTGTTTATGTATCTGCTGACCAAGGCTGTGATCGACCACAGCGCCCGCTCGATCAGCTACATGAAAGTCTTTGGCTATCGCGATAGCGAGATCTCGCATCTGTACATCCGCTCGATCACGCTGTGCGTGGCGGCGTCGCTCGTGCTGAGCCTGCCCGTGATCATCGGCTCGCTCACGGCCATCTTCCGCTCGATGCTGCTCGCCTACAACGGCAATATTGAGATCTACGTGCCCGCTTGGTCTATGGCTGCATGCGTCGGCATTGGCTTTGCGACCTACCTGGTCGTGGCGCTGCTACACACGCGCTCCATCAAGCGCGTGAGCCTCTCCGAGGCGCTGAAGGTCCAGGAATAGAGAACCGCCCGCACGCGGGGGCACGAACCGAAGGAAGGGTGCCCCCGCGTTATTTGCCCGCCAGGCCCGACGTGGGCAAACGCGCGCAACGTCAGACTTCCCCGAACAGAAGGAGACCCATGGCAAGATCGGCAGAGGAGCTCAAGCAGCTCTCCATCAAGGAGTTCACCGAGGCGGCAAAGGTCTACGAATCCGGCCATGCCGGCATTTACGAGATGTGCAAGGACGACTATCCGCAAATGCTCGAGGAGCTTGAGCTCGAACCGTTCGAGGACGCGCTCGACGTGGGCTGTGGAACCGGAGCCGTCCTAGAACTGCTCCACGCCCGGTACCCCAGCAAGCACTTGACTGGACTCGACCTCACACCCGGGATGATCGACGTCGCTCGGGCAAAGCAGCTCGATAACGTCAGCTTTGTCGTCGGAGACGCGGAGGCACTGCCCTTCGAGCCCCGGAGCTTCGACGCCGTGCTCTGCTCCAACAGCTTCCACCACTACCCGCATCCGGAGAGGTTTTTCGCCGAGGTGGCACGCGTCCTTCGGCCCGGCGGGCGACTGGTCCTTCGCGACTACACCTCGAACGATGTCGCGGTCTGGCTCATGAACAGCATCGAGCTACCGCTGGCACGCCTCTTGGGCCATGGCGACGTGCGCATCCTCAAGCTGTCCGAGCTACGCGCGCTCGTCGAGGAATTCGGGCTCACCCCGCTCAAGCTCGAGGCACAGAAGGGATTCCGCGCGCATCTGGTCGCGCGAAAGGGCTAGCGGTCCGCGCCAGGACGCTCCGTCACGCCAGGGCACGCCGTCAACGCCGCCACACCAGGGCACGCCATCAAACCAGATTGTGGCCACGCTAGAACGCGCCGCCAAACCAAGGCGCGCCGCCACAAACGTGACGGCGCGCCCCTAGCTGCCAGGTGGCGAGGCACTCATTTAAGTCCGTCCCCAATGAGTGGTTTTAAGTCCGTCCCCAATGAGTGGTTTCAGTCATTTAAGTCTGTCCCCAATGACTAGGTGCCGCGCTTGACATTAACTCTGCTTTAACTGGTACCATCCCTTATGTCTGTAACGCCATATAGACCGAGGGGATAGATCTATGACCGCAGCCGCACCCGCCGCACCCGCCAAGGTGTACTTTACGAACCTGCGCACGCATGCTCGCGAGAGCCAGCTCGACAAGCTCAAGCGCCTCATCCGCCACGCCGGTATCGAGCAGATTGACTTTGAGAACAAGTTCGTCGCCATCAAGATTCACTTTGGCGAGCTGGGCAACCTGAGCTTTTTGCGCCCCAACTACGCCCGCGCCGTCGCGGATGTCGTGAAGGAGCTGGGCGGCAAGCCCTTCCTCACCGACTGCAACACGCTCTATGTCGGTAGCCGTAAAAACGCGCTCGAGCACATCGACACCGCCTACCAGAACGGCTTTACCCCGTATGCCACGGGTTGCCAGATCATCATCGCCGACGGCCTCAAGGGTACCGACGAGGAGCTCGTCCCGGTCGAGGGCGGCGAGTACGTGCACGAGGCCAAGATCGGTCAGGCACTCATGGATGCCGATATCGTGATCAGCCTCACCCACTTTAAGGGCCATGAGCAGGCCGGCTTTGGCGGCGCCATGAAGAACCTGGGTATGGGAGGCGGCAGCCGCGCCGGCAAGATGGAGCAGCATGCCGCCGGCAAGCCGAACGTCGCGACCGAGCACTGCGTTGGCTGCCATGCCTGCGAAAAGATCTGCGCGCACAACGCTATCTCGTTCGACGACACCCGCGAGCGCGAGCTTGCCAACGGCAACACCCGCACGGTGCACGTCGCCGCTATCGACCACAATCGCTGCGTGGGCTGCGGACGCTGCATTGCGGCATGCAACCAGGACTGCATCAAGCCCGGCTATGACGCCGCGGCCGATGTGCTCAACTGCAAGATCGCCGAGTACACCAAGGCCGTTGTCGACGGCCGCCCGAGCTTCCATATCTCGCTTGCCATGGATATCAGCCCCAACTGCGATTGCCATCCCGAAAACGACACGCCTATCGTCAACGATATCGGTATGTTTGCGAGCTTCGACCCGGTCGCCATCGACCAGGCCTGCGCCGATGCCGTCATGGCATCCGAGCCGCTGCCCAACACCGAGCTCACCGATAGCGCGGCCAAGATGGAGCATAACCACGAGCATCTGGAGGGCGAGCAGGCGCGTGACCCCTTCTGCATCACACATCCTGACACCGACTGGCGCGCGTGCATCGCGCATGCCGAGAAGATCGGCTTGGGCACGAGCAAGTACGAGCTCATCGAGGTCAAGTAGCACCTAGCTATTGGACAAAATAAGCGCCTTTGTAGCGTAAGTTGAGCAAAAGCCGCCCACGAGCACAACGCTCGAGGGCGGCTTTTCAGAAGTGTGGTGAAAAATCGAATACCGCCGACCACAAACCGATTTTTGGCAACAAAACCCCAGACGTTGCTTTTTGCCTAAAAATACTCGTCGAGGAAGTCGTCGACCGTGTTCCAGTAGAGTTCGGGGTCGACCTGCGCGCTCTTGGCGTGGGTGGCGCCATGGACGGTGAGCTTTTGCTTGACCTTGCTGGCGCACGCGTCGTAGTTTTGGTCGAGCATGCTGTACGGCACAAAGGTGTCTTGGTCACCGTGGATAAACAGCATGGGAACCGTCGCGCGCTTGAGCTGTTCCACGCTGCTCGCCTTATGAAAGTCGTAGCCCGCGCGCACGTTGCACACCAAGTTTGCTACATCGAGCAAGGGAAAGCTGGGCAGGCCGAACACGTCCTTGAGCTGCAGAGAAAACTCGTCCCAAACACTCGTATAACCGCAGTCCTCGATAATGCATTTCACGTTTGCGGGCAGAGATTCCCCCGCGACGTTCATGGCGGTCGCCGCGCCCATGGATTCGCCAAAGACCAGGATGCGCGCCTTGGGGTCAGCCTGAACGATTCGCTCGATCCATGCGACGATGTCGAGGCGCTCGGGCCAGCCCATGCCGATATAGTCGCCGCCGGAGCGCTCGTGGGCGCGGGCGGCGGGTGCGAGTACGTTCATGCCACGGTCGTGGAAGCGTTTGGCGTATCGGGCCATACCGATGGGCTCGTTGGTATATCCATGCAGGCAGACGGCGTAGTCGTGCGTGCTCTCCGACGCAGCAAAATACCAGGCGGCAAGCTCGGTCCCGTCGTCCGCGGTGAGGTTGCTGCTCTTGCGGTTCTCCTTAAACCATGCCCGCGCCTCGGTATCCTCGGCATCCGGCTGCTCACCTTCTTTGTCGTTCTTGCTATCCTGCATCATCTTCATGGTGTATGGCGCGCGGGGATTCAGCGCGAAGTCAAACAAAAAGTTGCCGGCAAACCCCAGCAGCGCGACAACGAGCACCAGCGTAACGACGCCGGCTATCTTGAGCTTTCGATGGGAACGTGCGTTTTGAGACATGAGAAGCTTTCCTATAAGATGTTAATACATCAACATTTAATGCAAGCGCATTATGGACGTTCGCCGTTGATGCGTCAACAGGCAAAGAATGGGTAAACGAAAGGTCACGTATGGTGCAAATTTCGCACGTACCTAGACGCTTTGATATAGTGTTGAGAACTCTTTACGTTGGAGGATGTAACCGGCATGTCCGATTCGAGCGACAGTTCTAAGCCGCGACCCAAGACCGCGGCCGTTCCACACTACACGGTGGGTGAGGAGATCATGAACTCCGTCACCCATGGTGTCGGCTGCCTGTTGGGTATCGCGGGCCTGGTGCTCCTGATCGTATTCGCCGCCCTGCGCGGCGGAGGCCCGGCCCACATGGCCGCGGCAATTGTCTATGGCGTCAGCATTATCCTCGAATACCTAGCCTCCACGCTCTACCACGCGATTCAGCCCGCGCGCGCCAAGCGCGTGTTTCGCATCATCGATCACAGCTGCATCTACCTGCTCATAGCCGGCAGCTATACGCCGTTTTGCCTCATCACGCTCGCAAACGACGGCGGCGCTGTGCTGTTCTTTGCCGTATGGGCCATCGCCATCATCGGCATCGCCCTCGAGTGCTTCCTACGCGAGCGTCAACCGCACTGGGTAAGCGGCCTGGTCTACCTGCTGATGGGCTGGCTCGTTGTCTTTAAGCTGCCTGAACTTGTGGTGCTGCTCAACCCCGTGGCACTTGCCCTGCTCGCCGTCGGCGGCGTGTGCTACACCGCGGGCGTGCCGTTCTATATCGCCAAAAACGTGCGCTATCTGCACAGCGTGTTTCACCTGTGGGTGCTCGCCGGCAGCATCTTCCAGTTCATGGCGGTGATCCTCTTCGTAATCTAGCGACCACGCCAGCGCCCGTGCCTCCGCTCGGTCGCCAGTGCAATTGCCGTATCCGCCACCAACGTTTTAATCCGACGTCCCGAATCTTGGAGGTTCGAGAAACTCCCGATGGACATAACCATCTCCCTTATCACCACCCTCGTTTTGACCCTCATCAACGGCTACTTCTCTATGTCCGAGATGGCGCTCACCACGGCCAAGCGCGCCGTGCTGGAGCACGAGGCCGAGGAAGGCGACAAGCGCGCCGAGCGTGCCATTAAGCTGGCTGCCGACTCCGACCAGCTGCTCGCCACCATCCAGGTCGCCATCACGCTCGTGGGCTTCGCCTCGTCCGCCGTCGCCTCGACGAGCCTGTCCGACCCGCTCGCCACGTGGCTCATGAGCTTTGGCATCGCGCCGCTCTCCGCCATCGCGCGCGGCCTGGCGCCGGTCATCATCACCGTCGCGGTCGCCTTCGTGTCCATTGTGATCGGCGAGCTTGTGCCCAAGCGCATCGGCCTGGCCAATGCCGAGGGCGTGTCCAAGCAGGTCGTGGGCCCGCTTTCCGTGTTCCAAAAGATCGCCCGTCCACTCGTGTGGCTGACCGGCGCTTGCTCCGATGGCCTGGCCCGTATCCTGCGCATCAAGAGTGCCGACGACCGCCAGAACGTCTCGGAAGAAGAGATCAAGTACATGGTCTCGGAGCAGGACGACCTGCTCGACGAGGAAAAGCGCATGATCCACGAGATCTTCGACCTGGGCGACACCGTTGCCCGCGAGGTCATGGTGCCGCGCGTGGACACCACCATGTGCGAGGACGACGAGACGGTCGCCGACGTGCTGTCCACCATGCGCCAGACCGGCTTCAGCCGCATCCCCGTCTATCACGAGGATCCCGACAACGTCGCCGGCATCGCGCACATCAAGGACCTGATTCAGCCCGCGCTCGACGGCAAGGGCGACCAGCCCATCGCCGGCTTTTTGCGCGACGCCACCTTTGTGCCCGACACCAAGGACATCCTGCCGCTGCTGTCCGAGATGCAGACCTCGCACGACCAGATCGTGGTGGTCGTGGACGAGTACGGCGGCACGGCCGGCATTATCACTATCGAGGACATCGTCGAGGAGATCGTCGGCGAGATCGAGGACGAGTTCGACCCCGACAACAAGTATCTCACGCGCCTTTCGCGCCGCGAGTGGCTCGTTGATGGGCGTTTTTCGTGCGATGACGCGATTGAGCTTGGTTGGCCGCTTGAGGAAAGCGATGATTATGAGACCATCGCCGGCTGGATTTTGGAGCTTTGTGACTCGGTGCCCGACATCGGAGAGGTGTTTGAGGTCGCGGGGTACAAGTTTAAAGTTCAGTCGATGCGTGGCCAGCGCATCTCGCTCATTCGCGTGATCGCTCCGGCCGAAACCGATAAGAAGGATTCCGAGTCTTCGGCAGAGAAGCCGGCGGCGTCGGGTGCGGGCTCTGTGGATCCGCACGATGGCGACGAGTAGGGCAAGGAAGAGTAGGGGAGAGTTATGGCAGGCCTGTTCAACATCCTTAAGGTCACCGTCAGCGAGGACAAGATCTGCGCGCATGTGCTGGTGAACCCCGGCATGCCGCTCATGACCTCGGAGGATATCGAGGCCACGGCGCGCGTGTATTACCTGGTGCCGGCGATTGCCAAGCACCTGTGCCTGGGTGATTCCGGTCGCGAGTTCCAGGACTGCATGGGCCAGACCGAGCTCTGCCACCTGCTGGAGCACGTGACGGTTGAGCTCATGAACGAGACCGGGCTTGCCGGCAGCATCTCGTGCGGCCGCACGCGCGTAAGCGAGCACGACGAGCGCGTTTTTGAGGTTGAGCTTTCGTGCCCCGACGACGCACTGGCCATTGGTGCGCTGTCGTCGGCCACCTTTATGATGGACTGGGCGTACCTGCACGCCGACCAGCCTGCTCCCGACGTGGAAGGCACGGTCGCGGGTCTGCGCAACCTGGTGCTGGGCATGCGCGCCGAGGCCGAGGGCAAGGATCCTCACGAGGCCGTCGCCGCTGCGAACGGCGAAGATGCTGCCGAGGACGAGGGCGCTGACGAGGGCGATGTGCCGGTCGACGCCGAGCCCGTTGTCGATGCGACCGCCGAGCCCGTTCCCGCCGAGCCCCAGGGCGTCCCCAACTTTGACGACGAGCCCCAGGTGGCGATTGATACCGAGGGCGCGGTTGCCGAGAACCACGAGGCCTCCGCTGCCGTCTTTGGCGGTGCTGCGACGGTTCCGGCAGGACCTGCGCATGAGGGCGGCCTGCCGCTCGTGGACGGCGCCGGCGAGGACCCGGGTGCCACGGTGGCCATGCCGGCTATGCCTCAGGAGTAGGTCTACGCGTTTATCACCATCACGTACCTGCGCCTTTGCCGTACGCAGATGAGCAGAGCGGCAAGTGATGCGCTGCGGGTATAATGGACAGCATTCAAACGGTGGGCACCGACGTGCCCGCAGGAGAGGAATGATCATGGGTAAGACTTTCAGCTTTGTCTCCGGCGCACTTTTTGGTGCCGCTGCCGGCGCTATTGTCGGCGTTGCTCTGGCCCCGCGCTCGGGCGCCGAGACCCGCGCCATGGCTGCCGATATCGCCAACGACGCCTGGGACAATATGCGCGACACCTACGAGCACAGCGCCGAGGAGGCCCGTGCTGCGGTGAATGACTTTGGCCCGATGGTCGACGCCAAGACCGACGACCTGCGCGCCAAGGTCGACCTGGCCCGCGAGCGCATGGACCAGCTGCGCGAGCAGCTCAACGACGCCATTTCGGGCGGCAACGTGACGCCTGCCGCCGACGTCGTGGTCGAGAACGCCGTCGAGGCTGATACCGAGGCTGCGGAGCCCTCGACCGAGGCATAATGCGCGCCGGGGATTTTGTCGGCGCCAAGATCTATCGCAAGCCTACCGAGGACAAGCGCATCAAAAAGGACGGCACGCCGCGCAGCCCTAAAAAGCTCGGAAAGATTCACTTTCCGGTCTTTACCCCGGGCGGTACGCGCGTGGTCGGCTTTATGGTCCGCCAGTCCGATATCGCGGGCATGATCGAGCGTCCCGACCGATTCGTAGCGCTCGACGCCATTGGTGTCTACGAGGGCGCCATTGCGGTCGATGACGTCAAGGACACGTACGATGCCGCCGCTGCCAAGCGCCTCAACATCAACCTGGACGATTGCATCATCTGGGTCGGTATGGATGTGCGCACGGAATCGGGCGACGTCGTGGGCTATTGCTCGGACGTTGAGTTCAAGCCACGCTCGGGCATCGTGCAGGCATTCTATGTGACCGCCGGTGCTGCTTCGAGTGTTTTGGTTGGTGACACGCAGGTGCCGCCGACGATGCTGCGCGGCTATGCGGACGGCGCGATGATTGTTTCGGACGAGGTCAAGTCGCTCGGGTATTCGGGCGGTGCGGCTGCCAAGGCCGCCGAGGCCAGCGTCGTGGTGGGCGACAAGGTCAAAAAGGGCGCCAAGGTGCTCGACGACAAGGGATCGGTTGCCGTGGACAAGGGCAGTCGCGCACTGGGCAAGCAGCTCGGTAAGACGCGCGGCATGTTCAAGGCCTTTAAGGACGAATACCAAAAGGCGAGCGGAGGCTCGTCAAAAGCTACAAAATAGCGACGTACCAAATGATGGGAGGCAAGCCGGAGACCTGTTGCTCCGGCTTGCTGTGTTTATGGGGGAGGGCACATGCGCCAAAACGGATCCAACTTAAACGGGCGTTCGGGTGCGCGTCCGACGGCGCGCCGCGACCTGGGGCAGCTGCCCAGCGGTCAGCGCAAGCGTCACCGTAAGCCCGGCGCGATGTATCTCAACCATAGCCGCGGCTTTAGCGACCGCAGTGCGCGCATCGGCAACAGCCGTACGCCCCGTCGTTCGTCTCGCCTGCCCTACGCGCTCATCGCCGTGGGTTGCGCGCTCGTGCTGTTTATCGCTGCCGTCGTGGGCTACGTCAACCGCAGTGTGGACGTGGAGCTCAACGGCCAGAAGACCGCGGTGCGTGTGGGCTCTACGCTGCAGAATCTCATCGACGACCAGGAGTTGACTGACACCTACGACGCAGGCGACCTGCTGGCCGTCGATGACAGCGTGCTCAAGCGCCATGGGGGCGAAAAGCTGTCGGTGAAGGTCGACGGCAAGCGCGTGAAGCAGGGCAAATGGGATAGCCGCGAACTCGAGGGCGGCGAGAAGGTGACGGTCAAGGATGGCCGTAACACTTACGAGAAGCACGAGGTTCAGGCTACGGTTATCGAGCCCAAGCTCAAGGTCGAGGGCACGGGCGCTATCGAGTATGTGCAGACATGGGGTGTCCAGGGCCGATCCGAGGTGTGGGTTGGTGAGCAGTCAGGCAAGACGCAAGACCGCGGCGAGGTTGTGCCCGCCACCGATTGCGTTGTTGCGTGCGCCAGCGTGGCGCCCAAGGGCAACAAAAAGTACGTGGCACTGACGTTTGACGAGGGTCCGAGCGGCGCCACCAAACAGATCTTGCAGGTGCTCAAGGAAAAGGGCGTCACCGCGACGTTCTTCCTTTCGGGCGATGCGGCCGAGGCCTCGCCTGCCACGGCCAAGGCGATTGTCGACGCCGGGTGCGAGATCGGATCCAACAGCTACAGCGACGATTCGCTCAAGGGTCAGGACCGTGAGGCGGTACGCGAACAGATCACGAAAGGCACCGATGCGATTAAGTCGGCGACCGGCGTGAAGACGATGCTGCTGCGTGCTCCCTACGCTGCCTTTGACGAACAAAACTGGATTGATGCGATGGACCTGGTCTCCGCCGTGGTCTCGTGGAATATTGACTCGGGCGACTGGCTGCTCAACGGTGCCGACGAGCAGGTCTCGACGGTGCTCGATTCGGTGACGCCGGGCAATATCGTGCTGCTCACCGATAGAGACGAATGCGCCGAGCAGACGCTCGAGGCGCTGCCGCAGATTATCGACGGACTCATTGCCGACGGCTACAAGATCGTGACGCTCAGCGACCTGGTCAAGACGGACACGTCGCTGAGCAAAAAGCTCACCTCGCTGACGAAGGTCACCATGCCCAAGGACGCCGTGTTCCCCCAACTTGCCGAGGACGACGACACCACGGAGTAGTCATTGGGTAGTCATTTAAGAACGTCCCCAATGACTATGTCACGGATGCGTCAGTGTTTGGTATGCCTGCAATGTGCAGCGCATAAATTCGATGCCGCAGGGCGATGCTGATGCTATAGTTACTGCGGTTAATGAGGGTCAAGAGAAAGGTTACAGGTGAAATCCAAACCTCGACCATACAGTCGATGACCCCATGCAGGTGCTTTTTGCGCATGCACGGGGTGTAAGCGTCGAGCGGCGTGCCGCCCGCGCATGCGTATACATATCCAGAAGCCCCCGGACGCCGCACGCGCGGCCGCGTCCGGAGGAATTATGATGGGGAGCACCATTGAATTATCTGAGTGAGATGCTCAAACTGCCGGTCTTGGACGTCGATGGAGAAAAGCTCGGCGTGGTGAACGATTTTGGTATTGCTACCGGCGAAGTTTTTCCGCACGTGACGTCGCTCGCGTTCCGCGGTCCCGGCAAGACGCCGTTTATGATCAGCTGGCGCAAATGGGTCGACCGTATCGACGAGACGGGTGTACACCTTAAGACGTCGGCCACCGAAATCCGTTTTTCGTACCTGCAGCCGACCGAACTCTTGCTTGCCCGCGACGTGCTCAACAAGCAGATTGTCGACACGCAGGGCATGAAAGTCGTGCGCGTAAACGACATCAAGTTTTCCATGTCGGGCGAAAATCAGCTGCGCCTGCTGGGCGCCGAAGTGGGCGCCCGCGGTCTGCTACGCGCGATCAGCCCCGCACTCGAGCATATCGTCGAAGGCTTTATGAAGCACCTGGGCAAGCCGCTCAGTGAGGACATCATCGCTTGGTCCTACATGGACCTGCTCGATCGCTCGACCAAGAACATTCAACTCTCGGTGTCGCATAAGACGCTCGGCGAGCTGCACCCTGCCGACATCGCCGACATTATCGAGCAGCTCGACCCGCGCCTGCGTGCGCAGGTGTTTGCACAGCTCGATACTGCCCAGGCCGCCGAGGCCATCT
The DNA here is from genome assembly GCA_959021215.1 of uncultured Collinsella sp. Taxonomy (GTDB): domain Bacteria; phylum Actinomycetota; class Coriobacteriia; order Coriobacteriales; family Coriobacteriaceae; genus Collinsella. The sequence goes on from CAUEUQ010000013.1 coordinate 14,007, forward strand.
CGGAGTTCGATGACGACGAGCTTATGACCGAGATGCTCGAGGGCCTGTCCGACACGGACGCATCGTCGATGCTGGCCATGATGGACCCGGACGACGCCGCCGACCTGATCGACGAGCTCGATTACGAGAAGGCCGAGAAGCTCCTGCGCCTGATGGGCGTCAAGGAGGAGAAGGCGATTCGTAACCTGCTGGGCTATGAGGACAACACCGCCGGCCGCATCATGACCTCGGAGTTTGTCTCGCTGCCCGCCACGGCGACGGTCGGCGATGCCATCGAGGCGATTCGCAAACTCGATGAGGACTTCGAGAGTGTCTATTACGTCTATACCGAGGATCCGAGCGGCATGCTCACCGGCGTGCTCTCGCTGCGCACGTTGATCGTGGCCGACCGCGATGCCACGCTGGGCCAGCTCGCCTATCGCGACCTGGTCTACGTGTCGCCCGACGAGGACCAGGAAGACGTGACGGACGAGATGACCAAGTACGACCTGGTTGCCATCCCTGTCTGCGACGAGAACCGTCATATCCTGGGCATCGTGACCTTCGACGACGCCATGGACGTTATCGCCGAGGAGCATCAGGAGGACCTGCAGATCGCCGGTGTCGGCTCGGGCGATAGCGCGTCGGACGACTCGACGAACGTGCTCAGCTGGTTTGTGCATCGCCAGTACTGGGTTGTCGTGTGGGGCATTGCCTCGTGCATCATGGCAACGGTGCTGGGGACGGCGCTCGGCTCCGCGCATCTGGTGGTGTTCCCCATGTGCGCCATGCCGCTCGTGCTGCTTGCTGCCTCGCGCATGGTGTCGTTCGTCAAGAACTACTTCTTGGAGTATGACGGTCACGACGACGAGCCCAAGCCGTATCTGGGGTTCTTCTTCCAGAGCACGGGCATGGGCCTGATTCTGTCACTCGTGACCTACCTGTGCGCCCAGCTGGTGCGCACCGCTGCGTTCCCCGATGCGCCCATGTTTGAGGAGCAACTCTTTACCGGGTGCTTTAATATCGCTGCCATCATTTGCCTGGTTGGCAACATGAGCGCCGTGATTTACCTGATGGTGCTGTTCTGGCGTGACGAGCATGACCTCAACACGTCGGGCACCGCCATGAACGTTATTGCCGTCATGATCTCGTGCGTAGCGTACTGCGCCGCTGCGGTGCTGCTCACCATGTCGGTCATGGGTTAGGTGGTCGCGTGCAAAATACCAAGCAAAAGTCGGGCACCAAGCAAAAGTTGACCATCGCGGCCATCTTTGGCGCTATGGGTCCCGGTCTGCTGGCGGCGCTTTCGGGCAATGACGCCGGCGGCATTGCAACGTATTCCAGCGCGGGCGCCAGCTATGGCTACAAGATGCTCTGGATGCTTCCCGTCATGACTGTGCTGCTTATCGTGACGCAGGAGACCGCGGCGCGCTGCGGATGCGTCACGGGTAAGGGCCTGGCCTCGCTCATCCGTGAGCGCTTTGGCGTGCGCAGGAGCGTGCTGGCCATGGCGGCGCTGTTGATTGCCAACACGGCGGTGACCATCTCGGAGTTCGCGGGTATCGCGAGTGGCCTTGCTCTGTTTGGCGTTCCGGCGAGCATCTCGGTGCCGCTCGTGGCGCTGCTGGTGTGGATGCTTACCATGTCGGGCAGTTTTCAGCGCATCGAGAAGATTTTGCTGCTGGTAAGCTGCGTGTTCGTGACCTACATCGTCGCCGCGTTTATGGCCGGCCCCAACTGGGGCGAGGTCGCGGTCGACTTGGTCGTCCCCAATATTCAGAACGATCCCAGCTACGTGTCGCTCGTGGTCGCAACAATCGGTACCACCATCGCACCGTGGATGATCTTCTTGGCGCAGAACAACGTGGTCGATAAGAACGCGGGCGAGGACGATATAGTGCTGCAGCGCATCGATACCGTGAGCGGCTCGCTTGCCGCCGATGTCATTGCCGGCTTTATTATCATCACGACCGGTACGGTGTTGTTCCCGGCGGGTATTCAGATAAGCGATGCTGCCGATGCTGCCCGCGCGCTGGAGCCTATTGCGGGTCAGTGGTCCACGGTACTGTTTGCCTCGGGCCTGGTCGCGGCGAGCTTCTTGGCCGCCTGCGTGCTGCCGGGCGTTACGTCGAGCGCTATCTGCGAGGCATTTGGCTGGGAGCGCGGTGCTGACCGCAGCTGGGACGAGGCCCCGGTCTATCGCGGCATCATTACGGCCATCATCGGTATCTCTGCCGTGCTGGTGCTTATGCCCGGCGTCGATCTGTTCCAGATTATGATGACCTCGCAGGTCATCAATGGCGTGCTACTGCCCGTGGTTCTGGTGTTCCAGGTGGTTATCGCCGCTGACCGTCACATTATGGGCACTAACCGCAACGGCCGCGTGTGGAACGTGCTCACTTGGGCGACTATCGGTGTGATTACGGTGCTCACGGTCGTCATGTTTGTTCTGCAGGCGATGGGTTACAGCGCTTAGCGCCTCTTTTGGACTCCAAACAGGCCGCCGCCATGGGCTGCGACCTGTTTTTTTGCCTGCTGTAGGGTGTTAGCTATATGGCAGTGGGCAAAAAATGCCAAATATGAGTACTGTTGCTAAGTGAATAGCATTTACATCCAAGAAGATAATGAACATAAACTATAGTATGTTCATTAAAATTGGTTCCAATACGCCTTAAACCAGTCAGGTTGGCTGCTTTAGGGGTTGTAGGAGACGCTCAGACGTCATTTTGGGTGGTTTTGCCTGTTACTAAAATGGTAACACTACTCATATTTGCCTTTTTTGTCCACAGACCTTTGAGGTTGCGGCGAAAAGGGCTTGTTTTGATTGTTTGGGGCAGGCGCGAGGCGCGGAAACGATGTCTGGAACGGCGGAGCGGCTTGGAATTCATCCGTAGAGGTCTTCATTGGCTGCGCCAGGAGTGTCCCTAACTGCCGGAGGGGGTGTCTGCCGTAGCAGACACCCCCTCCGGATGTGGGAAGTTTACGCTGCAGGTTACTTGTCGGTGCCCAGCTTGTGTGGCTTGAGAGCGAGCGCATTGACGAGTGCGTCGGTGGCAGACTTGACGGCTGCCGGCTGCGGATCGTTGACGTGATCCTCGGGGTGTACGGGCAGGTCCTTCTTGACGGCATCGTGGATCAAGTTGAGGTACTCAGTCACGCCAGTGGTCGATAGGTGCGTGCCATCGCCATCGAACAGGTCGTTGCGGTTGGCACTGTATCCGTACCAATCGATAACGCGCACGTTCTTGTAGCGCGTAGCGGCGTTGGCGATGGCCTGGTTGGTAGAGCCAACCCACGGCTGCGGGCTGCGCGTGTTCACAAACACCACAATACGCTTATCTCCTGCATCGGCCATGATGGCGTCGATCTGGTCGTCGGTTACCAAGCCGTTGGTGCCCAGCGCAAAGACCACGATCTTGCCGGCAAGGTTCTGCTGGAGATAGCCCTCAAATGTCGCGCGGCCCGCATCAAACTGGCGGCCCTTTTCGGCATCGATATGGCTGTGTGGGAACACGCCATCAAAGGAATCAACGGCACGCAGCGACACGGAGTCACCGATCATCAACAGGTCGTAGGAGCCATCGGGGAAGCCGTCGTTGTCCTTGTCGGTGTCGTCGGCCGCCTGCTGGTCGGTGGGCGCGGTGTTTTTGGCTTCCTTGTTCAGAACTTCGGCGCCCTCACCGCTCAGCGCAGACGTCTCGGGCACAAAGATCAGGCCGCCCAGTGCAACGACCAACACGACAGCGCAGGTTGCGCAGGCAGGGACGTGCGCGCGTGCCCAGTTAGCGGGCTTTGTGGTGCCATCGCGGAACTCGGCGACGGTGCGGCCGAAGGCGCCCTTCCTAAACGGCGTTTCGATAAAGCGATAGGAGCACTCGGCTACGGCGACCACCAGCAGCACCTGCAAAATGTACTGCCACCAGGGCGTATCGTTGATGTTGGCGACCGGGTTCATGAGCAACAGCAGCGGATAGTGCCACAGGTAGATGCTGTACGAGCGCTTGCCAATCCACACGAGCGGCTCGGCGGACAGCGCGCGGGCAACCATTCCCTGGGGCTGCACGCAGGCCGCGATGACCATGAGCGTGAGGATCGAGCACAGCAGTGTGCCTCCGCGATACTGGAAGGCGGTGTAGCCGTTGGTGAGCGCGACCATGGCGGCAAGGCCAACCAGACCCACGACGCCCAACACATCGATGGATGCGGGCGAGGACCAAAAGCGCACGAGGGCGCTCGGCTGTGCCGGGGCGGTCTCGGCTGCTTCGTCGGCCTTCTCGCCAGGCTTGCCCTCGGCGTTCTTGCCGTGCTTGGCGGCGCCAGCTAGGCGATTGAGCCCCAAACGACGAGCGAGACGCACCGGCGCCAGGTCGCGATCGGGGATAAAGGCCATCCAGGCACCCAGCAGCAGCGAGAACACGCGGGTGTCGGTGCCGTAGTACACGCGGCTGGGGTCGGCGGCAGGGTTGTAAAGCACCATCATGGCTAGGGCAGATACCGCGGCAAGGCCCAGAACCACGCGGCGCGTGTTGGGCTTGCTCACATGCATGGATACCATGGCAAACAGCAGTGGCGGCCAAATCAGGTAGAACTGTTCCTCGATGGCAAGCGACCAAAAGTGCGTGAGCGGCGAGGGGTCGCCCAGAGCATTGAAGTACGAGACGTTTTGGGCAATCTGCCACCAGTTGTTGAAGAACAACAGCGACGGCAGGATGTCGGGGCGCATCTTGGTGAGCATCACGTGGTTGAAGACGGTGCACAGCGCACAGGTCACCACCACGACGGTCACCACGGCGGGGACCAGGCGACGGATGCGGCGGATCCAGAAGCTCTTGAGGTCGATGCGGCCGGTCTTAGCGACTTCGTTGAGCAGCAAGCGCGTGATCAGATAGCCCGAAAGCACAAAGAAGATCGTGACGCCGAGCAGGCCGCCCTGAGCCCACGTGAGGTTAAGGTGATAGAGCACCACCGCGACGACGGCGAGCGTACGCAGGCCGTCGAGTGCAGGGATGTAGCGGGACTTGGGGCGAGCGGGCGTCTGCTCCGCGGCGGGAGTGTTGGCGCGGCCCGCGTTGTTGGCAGAAGCGCGATGGGGGCTCGCGGTGCGTCGCGGTTCGTCGGCACGGCGTTCGCCCTTCACGCGTTCGTGCGGCGCCGGCTCGTTGCCCGTGCGGCGTCGACCGCGCGAGCCCGATTGCGAGAGTTGTTCCATAAAACATCATCCAATGACGAGAATAATCATCACGCCTTCATTGTAGCTGCCTGCTCCTGTGAATGCTTGCTGCTGGCGCAAGCTCAAGCGCGCGTCCACATCAAAGTGAACTAAAGTTATAGGGGGTGCGAGAGTGCACGATCGACGGCCGACGGTGGGCATAAGGCCCGCAGATGAGGAGGTTTCCATGGCAGATCGCGGCATCGTTGCGGTGTTCGGCAGCATGAACATGGACCTTTCGGTGGCGTGCGAGCGCATACCGCGTGCGGGCGAGACCGTCGGCGGCAGCGGGTTTATCACCAACGCCGGAGGCAAGGGCGCCAATCAGGCCGTAGCTGCCGCGCGTATGGGCGCGTGCACGCACATGATCGGCGCGGTCGGTCGCGACGCGTTCGGCGCGTCGCTCGTGGCGGGGCTCCAAGACGCCGGCGTGGACTGTGACTTTGTAGTGCATCGCGATGACGTGGAGACGGGAACGGCGACCATCATTCGCTGCGAGAGCGACAACCGCATCATACTGTCACCGGGCGCCAACCATGCGCTTGCGGGCGCGGACGTTGCCTGCGCGTTGAGGCGTCTGGTGGCCCATGAGCTCGACGGCGACGCCAGCGAGATTGCCCCGGCTGCCGGAAGCGTCTTTATCGCCCAGGGCGAATGTGACCTTGCGGCGACGGCCGAGGCGCTTGTTTGCGCTCACGAGCTGGGGTTCTATACGGTCTTTAATCCAGCGCCCGCCTGCGAGCTGCCTGCGGAGGTCTGGCCTGCGGTCGACCTGGTCTGTCCCAACGAGACCGAGTGCCAGGTGCTGACGGGCATTCTGCCCACGGATGATGTGAGTTGCGTCGCCGCGCTCAATGCGCTGCTCGACAAGGGCGCCGGCGCCGCGGTCATCACGCTGGGCGGTGCCGGCTCGGTTACGCTCGGCGATGGCGGTGAGCTGCTGCGCATGCCGGCACTTTCGAGTGCGGTAGTCGATACCACGGCCGCCGGCGATACGTTTATCGGCGCGTTGGTGGCGGCTCGCCTAGAGGGCTTGCCGCTCTTTGAGTGCATGGCCGCGGGCGCTCGCGCCTCGGCAGTGACGGTGTCGCGCCTGGGCGCTCAGCAATCGATTCCCACGCGCGCCGAAGTTGAACATTGGTTTGGTTAAACGATAAAGACGGAGAAGCGGAGTAGAACAATGGCAATCAAGAAGCTGATCCTTGATCTGGATATGGGTGTGGACGATGCGATGGCGCTGGCCTATGCCATCGCGAGCCCCGAGGTGGAGCTCGTGGGCATCACCACGTGCTTTGGCAACGTGCGCGTCGAGCAATCGGCGCACAACTGCCTGGCGGTGCTCGATCTGCTGGGTCGCCCCGAGGTTCCGGTGTACCTGGGTGCCGACCGTCCTCTGCAGGCGACTGAGCCCTATACGCCGCCGGCGTCCACCGCGCTCATTCACGGCAAGAACGGCATCGGCGGCGCGAGCGTGCCCGCGTCGCCCTACGAGCCGGTGGGGGCGACCTCGGCCGACGGCAACGCTGCGGTCGATTATCTGATCGATGCCGCGCGCACCTATGGTCCCGATCTGGTCTACGTAGCGACTGGCCCGCTCTCCAACCTGGCGCTCGCCCTGGAGCGCGATGCGGCGGCGATGATGTCCATCGGCCGCGTGGTCGTGATGGGCGGCGCCCTTACCGTGCCCGGCAACGTGAGCGCGGGCGCTGAGGCCAACATGGCGAGCGACCCCGAGGCAGCCGACGCGGTGCTGCGTTCAGGTCGCAAGCTCACCATGGTGGGTCTGGACGTGACGCATCGCGTGGTGCTCACACGCCGCGACGTTGCCGGCTGGACGGGCTCGGGCACTATGGCTGGCTGCGCATTTGCGAGCATGGTCGAGCACTACATTGGTTCGTACGAGATGAACGCGCCCTACCTGGGCGGCTGCGCGCTGCACGATCCGCTGGCGGTTGCCGTGGCGATCGACCCCACGCTCGTAGGTGCGCTCGCCTGCAACTTGCGTGTTGACTTGCTGGGCGAGTATCGCGGCCGCACCATCTGCGATGAGCGCCGCCTGTCCAATCCGGACAAGAGCGCGCTTGTGGCACTGACCGTGGATGCTCCGCGCTTCCTTTCCGAGTTCAAGGCACGCATGGCCCGCGTCTTGGGCTAAGTTGTCTTTTTGGGACGGGGCTTTTTGACTGGTATGATTGGTGCGACCAATCGAACCAGCTAAAAGAGCCCCGTCCCAATTTGACTATCGAGAGGATCTGCCATGGAGCGCATCGCCAGCTTTTCTGTTGATCATCTGCTGCTTGAGCCCGGCGTGTATGTGAGCCGCATCGACCGCGATCCGGCGACCGGTGCCGCCGTCACCACGTTTGACCTGCGCCTGACCACGCCCAACAAGGAGCCGGTCATGAACACCGCCGAGTGCCACACCATCGAGCACCTGGGCGCGACGTTCCTTCGCAATCATGCCGAGTGGTCGAGCCGCATTGTCTACTTTGGCCCCATGGGCTGCCGCACGGGCTTTTACCTGGTTGTCTTTGGCGAGCTGACGAGCGAGAAGGTCTTGCCGCTCGTCCGCGAGCTGTTTGAGTTTGTCGCCGGCTTCGAGGGCGATGTCCCCGGTGCCGCTCCCGAGGAGTGCGGCAACTACCTGGACCAGAACCTCCCCATGGCAAACTGGCTCGCGCGCCGCTATCTCGACCGTGACCTGGCCGATATCGATGAGAAGCACCTGCATTATCAGCAGGCGTAAGTCCCTCGCAGGAATAGCGTTTGTACTAGAAGCGCTCCCGCTCTTTGCGGAGCGCTTTTTTATGCCGAGTGCTCAAAACAGAACAAGATTGTTCTAGAATGTTCATACTGTCACACAAACGAACAGGAGCGAACATGCATATCTACTCTGTCTCTGATCCCGAGTTCAAGTCCTATGGCAACGTTTGGGATAACGTTCCGTCCGAGCTTACGTCGCCCGTGCTCGAGGCACTTGCCTCCACGCCCATCCCCGAGGGCAGCAAGTACGTAGCAAGCGCGCCGGAGCTCGAGGACGTCAAGGATGCCGACAAGCTTGGCTTTCTCATGTTTGGTGGTCGTCCCTTCCAGCTTGGCTGGTGCAACGGCCACAACACGAGTCTCAACTGCCTGGAGTATCACCGCGCGAGTGAGTTCAACCTGGGCGCGCGCGACTTTATCCTGCTTGTGGCGCATCGCTGGGAGATCGAGGACGGCAAGCTCGACACCGCGTGCGTCAAGGCGTTTCGCGTGCCGGCGGGTACGGTCGTCGAAGTCTTCAACACCACGCTCCACTACACGCCGTGCATGGTCGACGAAGGCGGCTTCCAGGTGATGGTGGCGCTGCCGGCGGGCACCAACGGCCCGCGCCCCGAGGCCGCAGCCGACATGCCTGCCACCGGTGACAGCTACTGCTACTGGAAGGCCGACAAGTGGGTCCTCTGCCACGCCGACAGCCCCAAGGCAGCCGAAGGCGGCTACGTAGGCCTCATCGGCAAAAACCTCGACATCACCGTGGACTAGCGCATCGCCCCAAACCACCACAAAGGTGCCTGTCTCCTTTGCGGTGGTTTGGGGCGGGCGGATATCGGGAAGTGCCAGACGGGGGAGGCTGCCGGGCGCCTTGCCGTCTGCGGATTTTGGGACATGCGGCCCGCTTTTTCGACCCATCTGTCGGTACACTAAAGGGACTATGGGTACCCGCGAGCGACATATCGGCCACGCGGCCGCCCGATCCGCACCCGTGGCGGATCCCAGGGGTGGCAGGCTCTTCGCCATGCCGCGATTCCTTGTTGGCATAACACATCGGATGTACCGCCACCGCGTCTTTGCTATCGCCGGCGTCATCACTGCGCTGTTCCTCATGCTTTTGGCAGTCTTGCCGACACTGTTCGCCTTCGACCCCAAACTTTCTAACGCCGTGCCAGCCTATGGCGAGGTGTCCGAAGAGGTCGTGGATGCGCTCGTCCATTCGAGCTCTCTCCCGCTGCTTGTCGCCGCAATTATATTTTCGATCTGGGGCGTATCGGTCTATCTGCGCTGTTTGGACTATGTGTTGCGCCGCCGCCTTGTTGCCGTCGCCACCATCTGCGCCCTGTGGATGATCGAAGTCATTCTCAAGTACAAGTCGTTCACGCCGTTCTATGCCACCGTGCTGTGGTACCTGTACTACGTGCCCATGACGCTCATTCCGCTGCTCTACCAGTTGTGTGGTCTGCGCCTTGCGGGCCTGGAGCAACACCGCTTGGGTCGCCGCTACTGCGCTGCACTGTGGATTGTGGCCATCCTGCTTATCGGATTTGTGCTCACCAACGATTTTCACCAGCAGGTCTTCCGCTTTGACCGTACAAGCGACACCTGGAGCAACGATTACACGTACGGCTGGGGTTATTTCGCCGTCCTCGTGTGGACGGCCTTTGACTTCGTGGCCTTTTTTATCCTGGTGAGCCGGTCCTCGTCCTTTCGCATCCAACGTTTCTCGGGCACGGCGGCGCTCGTGCTGCTGGGCGGCGCGTTCTTTGCCATCTCATATGCGTTGCGCGTGCCCTGGGCATGGAGGCTCAACTTCTCGCTCATCTATTGCGTCTTGTGTGTGGTGGCGATGGAAATCTGTCTCGATTGCGGTGTCATTCCGTCATATCACGACATCGCCGGCATCTTCGACACCTTGCCGCTCGACCTCAAAGTTCTAACGCGCGACCTGCAGGAAGTCTATGCCACGCCAGTGTCAAAGCCAATGCCGGTAGGCGTGTGCGAAGAGCTGCGAGCCCAGGAACACGGGCATGCCCATGCCTTTGCCGTGGAGTCCAATCCCGATGCAATGTACCGAGCCTTTCCACTGCTGGGTGGATCGGCCCTGCTTGCCCAAGACGTGTCGGATCTCAACGAGCTTAACCGTGAACTGACACACCGTCGCATGGAGCTGCAGCGTCAAAACGAGCTGCTCGCTGCCGACTACGACCTTAAGACGCACCTGGCAGACCAAGAGGCCGAGACCTTGCTGGTCCAAGACGTGGACCAGGCGCTTGCCCGCGCGCTCGAAGGGATGTACGACCTGCTGAGCTCGCTACCGCCGTTGACCGATGAATCGTCTTCGCACGAGCGTTACCGCATGCTGCAGCGCGCCAAGATGCTCGTCGCCTATTGCAAGCGCAAGGGGTCGCTCACGTTGGCACAGCACGGGGAGAGCGGTTTTGATCGCGACCGTATTCAGCTCATCGCCAACGAGCTCGCAAGCGACCTGCGCACGATCGATGTCGATTGCGCCTCGATTATCGCCATACGGCGCCCGCTGCACGCCAGTACGGTAAGCGCGCTGTACGACTGCGTGTATGACTTTGCGTTTTTTGCCTACACCACCGACCATCCGGCGCTTATGTATCACTTGGACGACCATGACCGATGCAGTGTCGAGCTGCGCGCCACGCTTTTTTCCAACGATGATGAAGATCTTTCGCAGACGCCCGCTGCGCAAGAGCTCGAAAGCGCTCTGCAAGGGCGCAACGTGGCATACCGCCTTGAGGGCGAGCCCGGCCAGCTGCGCATGATCGTCTTGATGCCGAGGGCGGGTGAGTGACGATGCAGATTTCGCTCATCCTTCCCCAAATCGTTGCGCTCGATGTTGTCTTTGCCCTGGCTGCGTGTCTGCAGACGATTCACGTCCCGCTCATCGCATCGCGTCGCTCGTCCTATAACCGTAAGGTGATTTGCGCCTATGAGGCGAGCCTTGTGCTTCACCTGATGATTTCGGCGCTCATCTTATTCGCGTCGTCTGGCTCGTATCTGGTGGCGCCGCTTGACGTTTGCGCCAGGGCAATGGGCGGAGCGTTGTGGCTCAATGCCGCGATCTTTGCCTATGGCGTGCTACTTATGGTGCACTATCGTCGCCCCGTCATGCTGGCCGAACTGTTGCTCGTTGTCGCCGTTACACCACCGGTGGTTTTTGCCATGGGCTCGGCGTGGACCGTTGTCCTTATTGCAGAGGGAACGTTCTTCCTGTTCCGTTCCATCGCGGCGCTCTTGATGGACGTCCGTAACCGCCAGGAGGACATCACCGCGTTCTCGACGATCGAGACCATCAACGTGATTCCCGTGGGCATCCTGTATCTAGACCCGAGGGGCCGTCCGCTGCTCATGAACCGCTGCATGCGCAAAAACCTCGTTGAGCTTCACATGCCCACCGACTTGCACGATATGAGCGACACGTGGAACGGCCTTCGAAGGCTCAGTGCCCAGATGCCCGAGAGCAGCAAAAACCGCGTTCGAATCGACCTGGATCGCTTTGGCGAGGCGCGCGCGGTGGTCGAGGTTTCTCCCTCCGAGATTCGCCTGTTTGTGTGCGATGCCGTTATGGTTTCGGGTCGCCCCTTGGAGCGAATCATCGGCTTGGACGTGACGGAGTACGCACATGCCCATGACCGCCTGGCGCATGCCAATCGACTGCTCGAGCTTGCGGGCAAAGAGCTCCAGGCGCAGATCGAAGAGGTCAAAAAGGTTGCCGATAATGCGGCCTATCTGCGCATGCGCGCCCGCGTGCACGATGTAATCGGTCAGCGTCTGTCTATCCTCCATCGCTATTTGGAGGAGGGGCGCCTGGACGACGAGTCACTCGGGCAGATCGATCCGCTGCTGCGTTCAATCGCCGTCGACCTGCGCAGTGGCGGCGACAGCGAGCCGGCGGAGCAGCTTGGCGATATCATTCATGCCTTTGGCCTGGTGAGCGTGCAGATTGATGTAGAGGGGTCGCTTCCCGAGGACACGCGTGTCGCGGCGGCCTTTTTGCAGATTATCCGCGAGGCCTCGACCAACGCCACCAAGCACGCGCAGGCCCACCAGGTCCATGTGCACCTGTGGCAGGAGGAGTCGAACGGATGTGACATTGCACGCATGACCATCTCTAATGACGGCGCGCCGGCCCCCGTATCGTATCGCGAGGGAACGGGTATCCCAGGTATGAGGCATGTCGCGCAAGATTTGGGTGGCAGCCTAGAGGTCCACGCCGCCCCGCCCTTTACGCTTGCGGTATCCATTCCGCTTAACGCCAACGACACGTCCCAAAGGAGAAGCTTATGATCCGCGTCCTTATAGTCGAAGACCAGGCCATCCTGCGCGAGAGCCTGGCGCGCTCCGTTGGCGACCAGCCCGATATGACTGTTGTTGCCGCGATCGCCGACGCTTCCGAAGCACTCGACGTTGTGCTTAGGGAGCGCCCGGATATGATACTGATGGACGTATGCACCGAGCACGATTCCAACGGCATCGTGGCGGCGGCGCGCATCAAGGAGGCGATGCCCGGGTGCCGCATCATTATCATGACGGGCATGCCCGAGATCACCTTTGTCGATCAGGCGCGCGAGGCGGGTGTCGATAGCTTTGTGTACAAAAACGTCGGTATCGACGAGCTGTTCGCCGTGATGCGCTCCACGCTGGCGGGCTATTGCACGTTTCCCAAGCCGCCCGAGAGCATTTTTCGGGCACGGCAGCCCTCGACGACGTCGAGCTATCGATTTTGCGCCTTGCCTGCGAGGGCAAGAGCCGCCGCGAGATCGCGGCCGAGCTGTTTATGAGCGAGGGCACCATTAAGCGTCGCATCTCGGAGATCCTGAGCAAGACCGGCTACGACAACATCATGCGTCTTGCCGTGCATGCGGTGACCGAAGGCAGCATCGTTCCCAACATGGAGCGCCCGTAATCGACGCGCTCACCCGTGTTCCGGCGCCGTAAAGGTAGGCCGCCCGCCGTTTTGCATCAGAAGACGGCGGGCGGTCTGCTTGTGTGGGCGGCGCTGTCGGCGCAAGGCGGCGGGGCCGCAGGATCATTTCCTGCGGTCCCGCCTGGCATGTGCGCGGATGTGTCCGCCAATCCGCGGCTGATGTTACGTGCCGTTACGCGATGGTTGCGCTGTAAGAAGCGACGTCCTCGTAGGAATCGGTCAGGTAGGCGTCGATGCCGATGGTCGTGTTGACCAGGTCGTCAAGGCTGTCAAGCTCGCCGCTCGAGAACGTGAATTCCTCGGTGGCGCTGGTGCCGGGCATCAGGTGAGCCGAGAACCAGGGTTCCTTCATGGTGCCGTTGACGTTGGTCTTGCCGGAGGGAGCGTAGAAGGTCAGGTCCTTGTCGCTCTTGTTGGTGATGTTGACGACAAAGCCGATGTCGCCCCAGTCATCCTTGAACTTTTCGGTGATGGTGATGGTGCACAGATCGTCATCGGCGACAGTGACGGCGGGGGAGATTTCGACGCTCTGGACATCGTCGTCTTCGACGGCCTCATCGATTTCCTCTTCCTTCTCGGCCGCCTCGCGATCCTTCTTCACCGTACCGGACAGGTCCTTGTCGGACTTCGTAAAGATAAGCTTGTCGCCTTCCACTTCGAGGACGAGCTTGTCGTCCTTGAGCTTCAGGTCGTGCGACTCATCTTCGGCGGTAATCGTTACGGTGGTGGCGTCCTTGGCCTCCCATTTCAGGTCGGCGACCTCAAGGAACATGTCGAGGACGCCCGTGCCGTCTTCGTCGAGGATCAGGATACAGTTGAGGCCCCACTCCTTGAGCATATCCATGTACTCATCGGTCAGCTCTTCGCCCTCCAGGGTTCCACCCGAGAGTTCCCAGCTGCCGACGAAGTTGGCCTTGGGGTCTTTGCCGCCGCCGCTGCAGCCCGTCAGGGCAAAGGCGAGCGCCAGGACGCATGTCAGGAATGCGAGTACGGACTTTTTGAACGTTGTCTTCATGGTGTCCTCCTTTATCGAACGAAACCCATGGAAGCAAATGCGGGGGTGGCGGATCCCCCGCCAATTACCAGATAGAGGGGCTAGGGCCTGGGCGTTCCGCAGTTGCTGCAGAACTTGCTGCCGTTTTCGCTGCCGCAGTTGGGGCAGAACCACTTGGCCGGTGCGGGCGCGGGCGCGGGGCTGCCGCACTCGGAGCAGAACTTGCCGGTGTTGGTGGCGCCGCAGCTGCAGGTCCATGTGCCGGCCGCAGGTGCGGCGGGAGCCGGTGCGGGAGCGGGTGCCGGAGCCGGCTGCGGGGCGGCCTGCTGCTGCGCCTGGCCGGCGGCGAACAGCTGGCTGGCGTTCATACCGCCCATGCCGCCTGCCATGCCCATGCCCATAAAGCCCGCCATCGCGCCGTTGGGGTTGGCGGCTGCCGCGCGCATTGCGTCGCTCTGGGCGCTGGCAATGTTGGCTGCCGCCATAGTGGGATCGCGCATGACCGCGGCTTTCTGCAGGTCCTTGATCATCTGCTCGTCTTCTTGCGAGGCGGCGATGGAGTTGACGCCAAAGCTTACGATCTCAACGCCGCGCAGGTCACGCCAGTCGGCAGAGAGGACCTCGTTGAGCGCGCGGGCGAGCTCGGTGGTGTGGCCGGGGATGGCGCTGTAGCGGATGCCCATCTCCGAGATCTTGGCAAAGGCGGGCTGCAGGGCGGTGAGCAGCTCGGACTTAAGCTGGCTGTCGATCTTGTCGCGCGTGTAGCTATCGGTCACGTTGCCGCACACGTTGGTGTAGAACAGCAGCGGGTTGGTGATGCGGTACGAATACTCGCCGTTGCAGCGCACGGAGATGTCGACGTCCAGACCGATGTTGTTGTCGACCACGCGGAAGGGCACGGGCGAGGCGGTGCCGTACTTGTTGCCGATGATCTCCTTGGTGTTGATGAAGTAGACGCGCTGGTCTTTGCCCGCGTCGCCGCCAAAGGTAAAGCGGCTGCCGATATTGGCAAAGGTTTCCTTGATGGAGTCGCCCAGGTTGCCGCTAAAGACGCTCGGCTCGCTGCCGGTATCGAAGACGAACTCGCCGGGCTCCAGCGCGACTTCGATGATCTTGCCGTTTTGCACCACGAGCATGCCCTGGCCGTCGTTGACGGCGATGACCGAGCCGTTGGAGATGACGTTGTCCTCGCCGCGCGTGTTGGAGCTGCGGCCGCCGGTGCGCTTGCTGCCCTTGCAGGCCAAGACGTCAGCGGGCATCGATTCGCAGTAGATAAATTCCTTCCACTGGTCGGCCATGACGCCGCCGGCAGCACCCAATCCAGCTTTCAAGAGTCCCATGGTGATCTTCCTTTCTCGTCAAAGGCCGGGTGGTATTGGTCAGGATGGTTAATCGTCCTTGTCGTCCTTCATGACAACGGTGGTCTCGGTGTGGCTGAAGGTGTCGTGCTTCTCGGTCAGGTCGAGCTCGCCACAGTAGCAATCGGCGTGGGTGGTCTCGTTGGCCGTCTTGAGCTGGCCCACCAGCAGCACGTCTGCGATGACCACGATGATCAGCGGCGCGACGATGTTGATGAGGATGCCCTCGATATCAAAGGTGAGGTAATCCGGATCGAAGGCGTTCTCACCCATGAAGAGGATCTGGGAGAGGACAAATCCGATCACAAAGAACAGCACCGAGACGATAGCGAGCTTGGGCTTGGAGCAAGGAAGCTCGCCGACCATACGGCCGGTTTGGCCGTTCATGGCAAACAGGTAACTCTTGCCGTTCCACGAGGTGGAGAGCATCCAGACGGGGAACAGGGCGTAGTCGCTGTCTTCCCAGGTGTAGTCGAGCTGCTTGCTTTCGACCGTGGCATCGTCGTATTCGTCGACGACGGTCTCGCGCAGGGCCGAGATTGTGCTTTCTTCCATACGGCGCTCGGCGCGCGCCTTGCAGGTCTCGCAGTCCTCGTCGTAACGGTTGGCGATGTAGCCGGGCATATATGCGACCGAGAACGGGCGCAGTGCGTCGTAGTCAAACGGCTCGATGGCATCCATGTGGCCGTCGGGCATCTTGGACGATCCGTCGACGGGCACGCGCTTAAACGAGATATTGCCCTTGCGATAGGCATCGTAGTGGTCGGTGGTCGTGACGGTGCGGTCGGATTCCTCGGTCACGGTCTCGTTGGTCGCGTCAAAGTACACTTCGCCGTCAACGCGGGCGCCGTAGAGCCAAAACGGCACGTAGACACCTTGGACCTCGTCGATATGGTTGCCGGTGACAAAGCTCTTGGGCAGCAAGATCTTGCCCTTGTAGTGTTCCTTGAGTGCGGCCGTGACGTCGTCGTGCCCGAGCTTAAACGGAATTACCAGGTCGGGCGAGAAGTCGCCAGAGAGCTGGCCGGGCGCCACGGCGGAGTTGCCGCAGTACGGGCAGGTGGTGACGGCGACGGTGCCGTCGGACACGAGCTCGGCGCCGCACGACGAGCAGATGTAGCCGGCGTTTTGGGCCAGCTCCTGCACGGCATCGTCGACAGCAGGCTTGGGCGTTGCGGCTGCTGCATCGGCTTTGGCATCTGCCTTGTCCTGGCGCTCGCGATAGAGGGCCTCGACTTCTTCGACTTCAAAACGAGAATCGCAGTAGTCGCAGACGAGCTTTTGCTCGGCACTGGCAAAGTGAAGGGGGCCGCCGCACGCGGGGCACTGATAGTTGACGCTCTCGAAGGCCATGATCGGTCCTTTCGCTGCCGGAGGCTATGCGCCGATGGCGCCGCCGCAGTATTCGCAGCGCCCACTGGCATCGGGAATGGTGGTTGCACCGCAGAAGGGGCAGGTCACCGCGGTCTTGGGGGCCTTGGCGGCCACGACGCTGTCGCGCGTCTCCTGGCGCAGCTGCACCAGCGCATCGCGGACTTCGGTTGCCTGGCGCTTGGCCTCGCGATATTCGATGGAGCCGCGCTGATCGATGGTGGAGTCGTTCACGCGCAGGCTGATCTCGGTGAAGTACGGCGTGTTGACGTGGATGGTCAGGTTAAAGTCGTAATCCAGGTCGTAGCGCGGCGGGTTGTAGCTCTCGCGCTCGCCGTCCTTGGTCTCGCGATAGATCTCGGTGCGATGCTCGTCGATATCCATATCGCAGCCGAGTACCTGCGAGAACTCGATGATGTCGGGATTGGCGTCGCGCCAGCGGCTCTGCGAAGTGATGATCAGCAGGCCCGCGTCCTCATCGAGCATAATATTGGTGCGCCCGGCAGAAAGCGTGCGCGTGGGGTTGAACGAAGACAGGCGCTCGGCGTTGGCCTCGCGGTAGGCGAGTTGCTCACGGATATCGTCCGCGGTGCTGGAGCGATAGCCGTGAAAGTAGGGGGAGAGCTTGCCGGCGCACTCTTTGCACAGGTAGCCTTCATTGATTTTTGTCTTACCTAGAAGTCCCAGCTCGGTACCGCAAATCGCGCACTCTTTCTTCTCGAACATCTTGTCAAAGAAGCCCATGGCTGCCTCCCATCAACTGGTAGCGTGTGTCACTTTTGATGATGGGGGAGTGCGCGATCCTTCGCGATACCCAGACGGCTCAAGGAGTCTCCACAACTGGGACACATGGCCCATTTTTTGATTGGACGCCGGGGACACTCTTCGGCCACTCATTGGGGACGTACTTAAATGAGTGGTAGTTGGAGACACTCCTGGCCGAGCTAGAGATCGCGCGCGTCCCTTCTGGTCCATGCGGCTCAAAATCGCGGCGTGATGTGGACGGCTGGGGTCGAATTGGCAACATTTCGAGCCTGGCTTCGATATTGAGACTGGTTCTTTATTAAAATAGATTTCCAGACAATTGAGCGGCCGGGGGTTAACCATGAGGGGCATGGGAGACACAACCGCATATCTGCGTCGGGGCATTCGGGAGATTATATGCCTGGCGCTGTTCTTCTTCACGTTTTTGGCGTGCGAGTATCTCTTTGATGTGCGCATAGCCGAGTTCGTGCCATCGAGTGAGGTTGTCATCTACGAGAGCATCGTTGTCGGCGCGAGCGTGATTGGCTTTTTCGTGCGCCCATTTCTGTACTATCGCCTTCCCCAGACGATCGATGCGACGAGCGATATTACAGGCGTGCTGTTGGTATCGGCGTTGCTGCTGATGATTACGGCAGTGCGGTTTGAGGTAGTAATTGCCGGCGGCCTGGTGGCGTGCTGCGCGCTGGGCTACTGCGGATCGACTGCTCATGCAAATTTTGCGAGGCGCTTTGCGCGAACGCCCTGCTTGGCGCGCGCCGCCGCACTTTCTTACGCCATGGGCGTTCTGGTGCAGGTTCTCAACCACATGGTGATGCCTGTCGGCATTCCTCAGCGGGCTGTTCTGGTCATCTGCGCGATCGCGCAGGTGGCGTTGCTCCACGGTGCCCGACGCGCCAAGCTGCGCGACGAGTCCAATCCCAACTTTGAACCCAGTGCTGCCGGGCTTTCGGTAGATGCTCTGGAATATGGCGCCAAGTGGCATGACGATCCCAAGGCAAAGGCGGCATTCCGTCGCGCCGTAGTTCGCCTGACCGTGGCGACGGCGTATCTTTCCGGCGTATTCGCCGCTCTCAACGCGGGCTTCACGACCCTGCATGCTGTCGGAGCCGTCGATTTGGGCGATTGGCCGCGCCTGCTGCTTGTCGTGAGCTCGTTGGTCGCTGGCGCACTATTTGACCTGCACGGCCGCTCGTATATGAATATCGGCATGACATGTGCCGCCATACTGTCCACGCTTTCGTTCTTTGTGCTCATCGTCGATGGCAATGGCGGCAACGAGCCCGCTGCCACGATCATCTTTTATCTGGGCTCGGGCTTTTCGTGGTGTTCTTTACCACAAAATATGCCGCCGTCTCGCTCTATGCGCGCTGGTCATATTTTTGGCCGTGCATGGGTCGCGTCGTCAACAACGTGTGCTCGATGTTCGTGACGGCGCCGGCAGTGGCGATTATCTCGAGTCAAAATGTGCTGGCTGCGGTCGGTGCGGCGCTCGTGATGTTTGTGGGCATTGCGATTACGCTGCTGGGGCAGTTGGGGCAACGAGCCGATGATGCCGCGATGCGGGACGGACTGCCGCTTGCCACCGACGATCTTGGTGGGGATCTTGCGCCCACATGCTCCGACCCCGAGCCCGTGGAGGCAGCGGAGCTCACGTCCGATGAGCGCCTCGATGCCTTCGTCGCCACCTTTGGGCTTACAGAGCGCGAGCGCGATATTCTTGAGGTCTTGGTCGTTTCGGACCAGAGCGTTCAGGACATCGCCACAACGCTCTTCCTTTCGCGCTCCACGCTCTATCGTCACATTTCCTCGATCAACAAGAAGACCGGTACCGCCTCGCGCGTGGCCCTCATCAACTTCTTCTGGTCCTGGACGCCCAAGGACTAGCTAATTTCCCAATAAGTTGCGGTGGAATAGTCCCTAAATTAAAGTCACGGGGCTTTAAAGGGGGTGCGGACAGAAAGTTGGACCGCGGGGCGGTCCGGACTGGAGGTTCGC
>CAUEUQ010000014.1:0-31443 GCA_959021215.1 uncultured Collinsella sp.
GACTCATGCATGCCATGGAAGCTGCCAGGTGCAGGAACAGTTCCGAGATCGGATAGCTCCCCTGTTTCATGATCAGGGCGTTTTCCGCCATGCCCAGACTGCGGCCATATTCGCCGCGCAGGTACAGGGCATGCGCCATCACGTAGCTGGCGAACAGGCGCAGGCCTTCGGGCAGATGCGCCGCAAGCGGATAAAACTCTTCGGCAGAATACGGGGAAGACAAGTGCAGCAGGACGCTTGCGGCCGAGGCGAACAGGATATGCGTGGCGTGGACGGCGGGTGATTCCTCGTCAGTTGGCGTATCGAGGATGCCCGCAAGACAACGGCGGGCGTCGGCGATACGGTTGAGCGACAGGCTGGCGTATCCGCAGATAAAGCATGCGGAATAGCGCAGTGCGGAATCGGTGGCGTCAAGATAGGGGCGCGCCGTCTTGGCAGCGAGGGCGGCCTGTCCGCGAAAGTACAGCGCTTCTGCCGTGGCAATGGCGCGCGAATCGGGGTCGGAAATGCCTGCAACCGCAGCGTCAATCTGCCCCGGCACAAAGGCAGTGCACATCAACGGCATGGGAACGCATGGGTAGCCATCGCAGTCCATCTTCCATCTCCCAACAGCTGGCAACAATGCAGCAATTGTACTCCTGTTGCTCGGGACCCCTTTCGTTCTACTGTTCGGTTAACGCTGCGGATCGTTTTGGAAGGCTTGCGAGCATGGTGGTCCCGTTCTCGGAACTTGTTTCGACCTCTACCGTGCCACCGTGAAGCGCTGCAATCTCCCAAACGAGCGCTAGTCCGAGTCCTGCGCCGCCATATGCCCTGCTGCGGGATGTGTCTAGACGAAAGAACGGCTGGAAGATGCTCTCACGGTACTGCTTGGGTATTCCCGGGCCCTGGTCCTCGACTCGCAGGAACACATGGCTGTCGTTGTCGCAGATGGAGACGTTGACAGTCGAGCCGGTGCGGCTGTAACGGATGGCATTTTCGACCAGGTTAAACACCAGCCGATAGAGGAGCGTGTCGCTCCCGATTACTAAAGCGTCTCCAGCACAATTGAGGGCTATGCCCTTATTTTCGGCAAGTGGCGCAAGGTCGGTGAGGACCTCTTCGGACAAAGGACCAAGTTCCACATCGTCCTCGCAAGGGACGCTGCGGAGCTCACTCATCTCGAGCAATACCTTGGCCATTCGAGACATGCGCTCGGTTTGTTCTTGTAGCAAGCCGAGCAGCTCGGCTGTTTCGGGCCGCAAACCGGAGTGCTCGGAGATGAAAAGTTCAATCTGTGCTTGCATAAGGGCGAGCGGGGTGCGCAGCTCGTGTGCGGCGTTGCCGGTAAACTGACGCTGTGCAGAGAACCCTTCGCCAAGACGGGCGATCATGTCGTTGAAAGAGGCGCTGCATCGTTGTAGCTCGGTGGGCACATCTTCACTGAGTCTGATTTCGCTTAGGTTGTCAGGCTGCACACGCTCAACCTGGGCGGCAAAAGCTCGTAGCGGTTTGAGCGCACGGCCGCTCACAAAGTATGCCAGCGCGCCGCCAAGGAGTGTGACTCCAGCCGTGATGTACCAGGCTGTCGTGCCAAAAGACTCCTGTGCGTCGTTTACGACGATTGTGACCTTGTCATCGGGGGTCGCTTTCGTTGGGTCGAACGTCTGGGGCGAATCTTCGCCGGTTGCGTTAAAGGCTGAGATGTCACTGCCGATGGCATCCATGTAGCGCATGCCCGTATAGCCGACCAGGCAGTTCGTCAGCACGCATGCCGCACACGTGAGCAGTGCCGTCGTAATCGTTATGCGCCATTGCAGCGAAAGCCCTTTCATTCTCCATCCTCCATAACGTAGCCCTCTCCAATCCGATTGCGAATCGGGTCGTATCCCAAAGCGCTGCGCAGCTTTTTGCGGAGTGACGAGATATGAACGCGGGTTGCGTTGCTAAAGCTGTTCACGCTGCTATCCCAAACGTGCTCGATAAGCTCCTCTTGACTTACCGGACGCCCCTGATTAAGCATCAGGTATTCCAAGATTCCCGTTTCCTTGCGCGTAAGAGATAAAGCCTCGCTGTCCACGGAAGCGATGCGCGCCTTGGTGTCAAAGCTGAGCTTTCCGCAGGTTAATACTATGTCGCTTTGTGCGAAGCGCCTGAGGGTAAGGCTGCGGATCCTTGCCGCAAGTTCGTCCAGATGAAACGGCTTGGTAAGGTAATCGTTGGCGCCGGCATCGAGTCCGTCGACTTTATCGGATACTTCGCCACGCGCGGACAGAATCAGCACCTTGGTCTCGCAGTCAGTTTTCCTAAGTTCCCTGAGTACGGTCATGCCGTCGACATGGGGAAGGTTGAGGTCGAGTATCACGAGGTCGAAGGCCTCAACGTCCAGTAGGTCGAGCGCTTCCTGCCCGTCGTGGCAGCAGTCGACGCTGTACGCCAAGTTTCGCAAGCTGCGCGCGATTGCATCGCACAGTGCCCGCTCGTCTTCGACGATCAAAATACGCATAACAGTCTCCTTGCACATTCCAAATCGCGCTTAACACGGATTTTATAGTCGATATGGTCCAATAGGTCGCGTGACGAAAGGAGTGGTCAAGTTGTTCAAAGCGATAAAACCTGTAATGCAGGTTGCGTTGCTGATCGTCGGTGTGGCCATGGTGTGCTTTGGCGTTATGCGTGGCGAGGCGGATGCCGTGCTGGCCAAAGCGATTAGGCTGTGCTTGGAGTGTATCGGAATTGGATAAAAGAGAAAACACTGCGTCGCATGTTTTGGCCCGATTTCGCGGATTCATTCAGGCGGCGGCGACGCTGGTCACCAATATTCACCTGCCAAACTTTGCCAAAGGCGGCATCTATCAGGGCGCGGGGAAAACAGTCTGCGTACCTGGACTTAATTGCTATTCGTGCCCCGCGGCATCGGGTGCGTGCCCCATCGGGTCGTTCCAGTCGGTGGTAGGTTCATCCAAGTTCAACTTTTCTTACTATGTCACCGGTACGCTCATTTTGCTCGGCGTGCTGCTGGGACGCTTTGTATGCGGCTTTCTGTGCCCGTTTGGCTGGCTGCAGGAGCTGCTTCATAAGATTCCCGGCAAAAAGCTTTCCACGAAAAAGCTTAAGCCGCTCACGTACATCAAGTACGTCGTGCTGCTGTTTGCCGTGGTGCTGCTGCCCGTCTTGGTGGTTAACGACGTGGGCATGGGCGACCCGTTCTTTTGTAAGTACATCTGTCCGCAGGGCGTGCTCGAGGGTGCCATTCCGCTGGCCATTGCCAATGCCGGCATTCGATCTGCGTTGGGACATCTCTTTACTTGGAAACTTGCAGTTCTCATTGCCGTGGTAGTGCTGGGCGTTTTGTTCTACCGCCCCTTCTGCAAATGGATTTGTCCACTCGGCGCATTCTATGCGCTCATGAATAGGGTGTCCCTACTGGGGATTCGGGTTGACGCATGCAAATGTGTCTCGTGCGGCAAGTGCTCAAAGGTTTGTCAGATGGACGTTGATGTGGTCCGCGCGCCCAATCATGCCGAATGTATCCGGTGCGGAAAGTGCATCGGGGCCTGTCCTGTCGATGCCATCAGCTATCGCTATGGCCTGGATGTGTCGGCGGAAAAGCTTCCCTTGACCGCCGATAAAAAGTAAACAAGCTTCGACAAAACGGAGGAATGACTATGAAGCTTTCTAAGATTGCGGCCCTGTTTATGGTGCCGGTATTGGCCTTGTGCCTTGTGGCATGTTCGGCGCCCGGTGGCAATGCGAGCGAATCTGCGAGCTCCGATCCTAAGATCGCAGAACTCACTGCGCAGAAGCCGGCCAATGCCGACGAGGCCGCCGAGTTGTATGCGAAGCTCATGCAGAAGGAGAACGAGATCTTTTCGAGTGATAACGCGCTGTGGGAAAAGGTATTCAATGCGGCAAATAAAGACTCGACAATGATTGAGGACGGCAGCAATTACGGCGATTTCTTGCTCAAGACCATCGACGGCGCCAAGGATGAGTTTACGGCGGATGAGCTTAAGACGCTCAAAGCTGGTGCGCAGCAGATCAAGGAGATCGAGGACAAGCTCGAGAGCTTGGAGAAGGAGTTCCCCGGCTGTGGAAGCACGCCGAGCGCAGGCGAGAGCGTCGACGCTTCGGCCGCTGGCATGACGGCTGGTGCCAATGCTTCGAGCGAGGCGACGAAGTTCCCCAGCTTTACGGGCAAGGACCTGGATGGCAACGACGTGAACAGCGACGAGCTGTTCTCTAAGAACAAGGTCACCGTCATGAACTTTTGGTTCACCACTTGCAAGCCGTGCGTGGGTGAGTTGGGCGACCTTGAGGACCTGAATAAGGAGCTTGCCAAGAAGGGCGGCCAGGTCGTGGGCGTCAATTCCTTTACGCTCGATGGCAACAAGGGCGAGATTGCAGATGCCAAGGACGTGCTGAGCAAGAAGGGCGTGACATATAAGAACATCTGGTTCAAGTCGGATAGCGATGCCGGTAAGTTTACGTCAAATTTGTTCTCGTTCCCGACGACGTATGTCATCGATCAGAATGGCAACATCGTAGGGGATCCAATCGTGGGAGCCATCAGCTCCGCCGAGCAGCGCGCAGCACTCGATAAGCTTATCGACCAGGCGATTGCGAATAGCGAGCAGTAGAAAACGCGTAAAGCATAGCGTGGATCGTGTGTCGCTGTGCAAAGTAGTCCGCTACCTTTCAAGATAAGCTCCACCATTTAGAGGTCCCACTTGGGGCCTCTTTTTTGGACGTCGTCCCGTTCGTTTTTTGATGCGGTTCCCTACATTCCTCACTGGTGTCGGTGAAAAATGGGGATAGAGTAGGACAAACGCGTCGAATACGAACGGCGGAGGAGAGCGGGCAGGGTGCCTGCGCAGGAGAGGTTGCCGTCCATGCTGGAGCTCAAAGGTATTTGCAAAAGGTACGTTACGCAGTCGTTTACGCAGGTGGCGCTCGACAACGTAAGCCTGTCTTTTCGCGATAACGAGTTCGTGGCCATTCTGGGTCCCTCGGGTTCGGGTAAAACTACGATGCTCAACGTTATCGGCGGACTGGACCACTTTGATTCTGGTGACTTACTGATCGACGGCATCTCGACCAAGGCCTTTCACGATTGCGATTGGGATGCCTATCGCAACAACCGCATCGGCTTTGTGTTCCAGAGCTATAACCTTATTCCGCATCAGACTATTTTGGAAAACGTGGAGTTGGCGCTCACGCTTACGGGCGTGGGGCATGCCGAGCGTCGCCAGCGTGCGCGCAGGGCGCTTGAGACAGTCGGTCTGGGCGAGCATGTAAACAAGCGCCCGAGCCAGCTTTCGGGCGGACAGATGCAGCGCGTGGCCATTGCCCGTGCTCTGATCAACGATCCCGAGATCGTGTTGGCAGACGAGCCGACCGGCGCCCTGGACTCAACGACGTCCGTGCAGGTCATGGACTTGCTCAAGGACGTTGCGCGCGACCGTCTGGTCATCATGGTCACGCATAATCCCGAGCTGGCGTACCGTTACGCCACGCGCATCGTCAACCTCGCAGACGGTAAGATCACCGACGATTCCGATCCCTTTGATGTTGCCAAAGCCGCGCGTCGCGAGGCCAAGCCCACGCGTAAAACCTCGATGAGCTTTGTAACGGCGCTGGGCCTTTCTGCCCGAAACCTTATGACCAAGAAGGGCCGTACGGCCATGACTGCATTTGCGGGCTCGATTGGCATTATCGGTATCGCGGCGATTCTGGCGCTGTCCAACGGCGTAAACGGCTACATCAAAAAGGTCGAGGAGGATACGCTTTCGAGCTATCCGCTCACCATTTCCAAGCAGGATTACGACCTGTCGTCCATGATGGGCGGGCAGGGGGCCACGGATGACGAGGCGTCCAACGGCGAGGATTCGTCCGACGACAGTGCCGGCGACAAGGCTCAGGGAAACGATAAGATTCCCGTGGTCACGGCCGTAAAGGATATGTTTGCAAGTGTTAAGTCCAACGACATGACGAGCTTTAAGGCATGGCTCGATGCCGGTGGCGACGGCATCGATAAAGAAGTCAACGCCATTCAGTACGGCTACGGTGTATCGCCGGTTGTCTATCGTGCCGGCAAGGGCGACGAGAAGCCCGTCCGGCTTGTTCCCAACGCTATGACCGAGGCCATGAGCGGAGGCGCGAGTTCGGCGGCAACGGTGAGCATGGAATCCATGGGAACCTCGGTCTTTAACGAGATGATTGACGACCAGAGCCTGCTCGACAGCCAGTACGATGTCGTCGCCGGTCATTGGCCCACGTCTGCCGACGAAGCCGTAATGGTGCTTTCGAGCCGCGGTACGGTGGGCGACTATACGCTCTACAGCATCGGTGCGCTGGATATCGATGAGCTCAACGATCTGGTAAACAGTGCCATGACGGCCGACGGTAAGATCGAGACGCCCGAGACCGGCGCCGACTTTACCTACGATGATGCGTTGTCCACGACGTTTAAGGTGCTGTCGCCGGCCGATGCCTATCGCAAAAACGAAGAGACCGGCATGTGGACCGACATGTCTGACGACGCCGACTTTATGGTTGCCAAGGTTGCCGACGGTATTGACGTGCACATTGTGGGCGTGGTGCGACCCAACGAGACCGCCAACGCGAGCGCGTTGTCCCCGGGCATTGCCTGCACGCATGCGCTGACTCGCCAGCTTATGGAGCGCGCCGCAAATTCGCAGATTGTGCAGGAGCAGCTTGCCCACCCCGAGACGGATGTCTTTACGGGCAAAACCTTCGACGAACTGCAAGGCGAGGCCAAGCAAGGCGTTGATCTGGGCAGCATGTTCAGTGTGGACGAAGCGGCGCTCAAGAGTGCGTTTTCGTTCGATACATCTGCGCTTTCGGGTGCGGCCGGCGGTATCGACCTTTCTGGTATTGACTTGTCCGGGCTGGACATTGACCTTTCGGACGTTGGAAAGGACGTCGACTTCAGCGACATCATGGCCAAAGCACCGGCCCCAGATTTCTCGGGCATCTTTGACGGTCTGGAACTCACGCCCGAGCAAATGCGGCAGGTGGGAACGCTTGCCAACCAACTGTTCGAGGGCTTTTTGCAGTCTGATCAGTTTAAGGCGCTGTCGCCCGAAGATCTTAAGGACGCGTCAAAGCTCTCTGCCGCATTCTCGACGTATCTTGAGCATGATGCCGCAGCCCAGCAATACCTAGCTCAGCTGAAGGCCCTCGGCGGCGATGCCCTGGCCGAGCGCCTGCGGCAGGCGATGACCGACTATGTGCAAAAGCAGCTGGCTCCGTATCTGCAGCAGGCTATGGATCAGGTGATGAAGTCGATCAGCGAGCAGATAGCGTCGACGGTATCATCCCAGCTCAAGGCGGGCGCGGCAGGGCTTATGGACCAGATGGCGACGCAGATGTCGTCGAGTTTTGCCAACCTAGCGAGCGCCATGCGCGTGGATGCGAGTGCCTTTGCTCATGCCATCCATTTCAACATGGACGCCGAGGACCTGAGTTCGCTCATGATGAGCTATGCCAAGGCGTCGAAGCTCACCTATGATAACAATCTGGCCACACTGGGCTATGCGGACGAGGCCGATCCCATCTCGGTTAAGATTTTCCCGCGCGACTTTGAGGCCAAGGAGCGCGTACTCGATCACATCGATGCGTACAACAAGCAGGTCAAAGCCGCTGGCCACGATGATCGGGCAATTTCGTACACAGACTACATGGGTATCATCATGGGTTCGGTGACCGACATCGTGAACACCATCAGCTTGGTGCTCATCGCATTCGTGAGTATCAGCCTGGTCGTGAGCTCCATCATGATCGGCATCATCACATACATCAGCGTGCTGGAGCGCAAAAAGGAGATTGGCATTCTGCGCGCGATCGGCGCGTCGAAGCGCAACGTGGCCAACGTATTCAATGCCGAGACCTTTATCGAGGGCCTCATCGCCGGCGTCTTTGCCATTGTCGTCGTGGTGCTCGTGAGTTTCCCGGTCAATGCCTGGGCGCTTGCGGCCAAACAGGTCCCCAACCTGATGAGTCTGCCCGTGCAGGATGCGCTGGTGCTCATTGCAATTTCGGTGCTGCTGACGGTTGTTGCCGGCCTGCTGCCGGCCCGTAGCGCATCCAAGAAGGACCCCGTCGAAGCCCTGCGCTCCGAATAATGTGACAAAGGGACAGTCCCTTTGTCACATTGAGACCCTTGCGAAAACGGGGTCTAA
Organism: uncultured Collinsella sp.; assembly: GCA_959021215.1. Classification (GTDB taxonomy): domain Bacteria; phylum Actinomycetota; class Coriobacteriia; order Coriobacteriales; family Coriobacteriaceae; genus Collinsella. The sequence continues at coordinate 8,184 of CAUEUQ010000014.1, forward strand.
TTACCGTTCGGCAGGTTAAGAACTCCCTCTCCCCGCTTAATGCTTGACGAAGAGTCCTCTGGTTTATATACCTATCGGTAGGCATATAGGATGTATTGCCGATAGAAATGGAGCAACCATGACTCTCACCACACCAGCCAAAAAAGATTGTCTCCGTGAAAGCGGCGCATTTGCTTGGGTCGTCGTTATTGCGCTCGGCTTAATGTCCGCCGGAACAACTGGCACATATAGCATTATTGCCGGCTCATTCGTTGCTCCAGTATGTGAAGATCTGGGCTTTGACTACACTTCTTTTTCTTTCTATTTCACCGCGATTCTTCTTGGCCTTGCGCTTGGGCTTCCGCTTTTGAGTCGCTTCATTCCAAAAGTAATCGGCAAACCATGGCATATTTGCATTGAACTCGTCCTTATTGCCGCCGGCGCCGCAATGGCGTTCTACACCGAGGTCTGGATGTTCACCGTCTCCGCCGCAGTGATCGGCATCTGCTTTTCGTTTACAACGGGCGTCTGCATGTCCGATGTCATTGACCAATGGTTCAGCAAATCGTCCGGTCTCGCCATCGGCCTCGCTTGGGGCGTTAATTCTCTCTGCACGCTGTTATTGAGTCCTGTCATTACGCTGGTCATCGAGCAGCAAGGCTGGCGTACGGGATACATCGTGCTTGCGGCCGTTTCTGCAGCTATGATTTTGCCTGCAAGCGCATTTATCATTCGCCTTAACCCCTCTGATCGCAATATGCTTCCGTACGGAGAGACCGCCTCCGAAACCCATGAGAGCTGCAGCGCCGATGAGCAGGAAGATGTCCTTTCGGGCATGGCACTCCGCGATGCCGCGAAAACGCCGTCTTTTATTCTCTGTGTCCTCTTGCTTTGCGTGGCGCAGCTCACCTGCTGCATGAGCCAGCTGTTTCCAACCTATGCAAGCGAGGTCGGTTTCAATCCTATCGTAGGAAGCTTAATGGTCTCGGCAGCTTCACTCTCCGATATCTTCCTAAATCCCTTCGTGGGCAAAACATGCGACAAGCTTGGCGCTATTAAAGCAACGGTCGCATGGACAGGTGTCAGCATTCTTTCATTCCTGCTTCTTATCATTGGCAGAAGCAATGAGACCGTTTCCATCATTGCAGCTGGTGTAAACGATGTCATGTTCGCCATCGTTGGAACCGCAATGCCGATGCTTCTCCTCTCGCTCTTTGGATCACGCGATTTTGGAAGGATCTATTCGATCGTTTGCTCAGCGGGCTATGTCGTCGGTGCTTTTGGAATGCCGGTCATGATGAAGGTTTACGGCATGGCAGGGTCATTCCAGGGAGTATTTATCTTCTGCATTGCCTGCAACCTTATGATTGCTGCGTTTGCTATCGTTTCCGGCTTTCTCAATAAGGCTGCTGAAAAGTAATAAGCGCCGATTGCACCGGCATAGATTGCCACGCAACAGGGGTCGACTCCAAGCCAGATTGGAGTCGACCCCTGTTTTCGTTTTAAAGGTTGCCCGCAGGCACCATGGGCGCCAACATGCGCTTCAGCTTGGCTGGTCTATTTGAACATAAGCTCGACTATTCCCGCCCAAACCGCTTTCTCATCAATATCCTCACCTTGAGCGACCGTATTGCTTGCTCCCTCCAGAACGGTATAAAGAATTTGTACGTAGAGCATTACGTCGGCGCTATCGGAAAACGCGCCAATCTCTACACCATGAAGAAGGATGTCTTTAAGCGCATCCATGGTTCGTTTGGTCGCCGTCGCTTGACGTTCCTGAACTGCAGGAATTCGATTTGCTTGAACGCTAACCTCGGCCAGCACGCGCCGGCGCTTTTCATCGCTTCGATAGCCACCTATAACTGAATTGCCGAGCTCGATAAGCGCGGCCTTGAACCCGTCCCTATCGACTATTAGCGAGTAGTCGCGCTGATAGTCAATGGTCGGAAACATGCTGTCCAAGAGCGTAGTGAAAATCTCCTCTTTTGAGGGAAAGTAGTAGTACACCGACGGCTTGGATATACCGACAAAGTCGCAAATCTTTCCGATAGACGCTTTGTCATAACCGACTTCTGCCACAAGATCGTACATTGCGTCCAATATTTTTTTTCTTGTGCTCACGCTGCATTTCTCCATTGCAAATCACTTCCGCACTACCAACATTATTAAGGATGGCAACGGAACATCAATTCGTGTCCAAACATGACCACTATATACGGCGAACGGTATGTATCAGTAGGCGAGCGGCAATTATTCAAAATTATCTACCGAACGGTAGGTATAGTAGTACTATAGCAGGTGAAACCCCGCTATTGTCGCGGCCGGACAGCATCGCGGGAAACCCGACGGAAGGACCAACCATGTACGAGAACTATCGTATGCCGGGCGAGTTCGAGAAGCGCTCCAACGTCTATGTGACATGGCTTCCCGATTACATCCGTGCAGAGGGCTACGATAACCGCCAGCCCTGCGTTGACGTGATCAAGGCTCTGCTCGAGTATGGCGACGTTACGGTCAACCTCAATTGCGGCACCCCCGGCTCCTATGAGGAGGCTTGCTCGCGCCTGAAGGAGGAGGGGGTTGATCTCGATCGCATCGAGATCACGCAGTTCGAAGACTCCAACTTCTATGTCCGCGACAACGGTCCCAGCATCATGGTCGACGACAAGGGCCATTCTTATATGGTCAACCCCGCTTGGACCTATTACGGCGTGTGGGACAAGAACTCCCCGGAGTGCCAGTCCGCACGTAAGGCAGCCGTTCACATGGCGGTTGCGCTCGGTTGCTTCGATATCGTCAATTCCGAAATGGTTTCGGAGGGCGGCGACCGCGAGTTTGACGGTCACGGCACTCTGATCGCCATCGAGGACACGGAATGCCGCAAGCGTAATCCCGAGTTCACGAAAGAGGAAATAGAGGCCGAGTATAAGCGCATCTACAACCTCAACAAGGTTATCTGGCTTCCGCAGCCTATGCTCGAGGACGACGACTATCGACTGGGCATCCTCGACGAGAAGGAAGACGGAACTCCCGTCTTTGGCATGAGCTTTGCAGCTCACATTGATGAGATGTGTCGCTTTATCACTCCGAACAAGATTCTTCTTGCCGAGGTGTCCGATGAAGAGGCAGCCTCGAGCAAGGCTGGAGCAGAGTCTCGTCGCCGCATTGAGGCAGCCTACGAGATTCTGAGCAACGAAACGGACTGGGAGGGCAAGCCCTTCGAGATCGTTCGTATGCCCACCGCCGAGCCTATTGAAGTCGTTATCGCCCCTGGCGATGAAGATTACGAGCTCTATAAGGGCTTCATCGACGAAATGGGCGGCAAGTTTATGGATGGCACCCCCTGGCCCGAGGGCCCCGTCCACTTCTACGCCGCAGCGAGCTACTGCAACTTCCTGATTTGCAACGGCGTCGTTCTTGGCCAGCGTTATTACCACGAGGGCATGAGCGAGGTCGTGAAAGAGAAGGATGAGCAGGCCAAGGCAGTTCTTGAGAGCTGCTTCCCCGATCGCAAGGTCATCATGATTGATTCCCTCGCGCTTAACCTGTCCGGCGGCGGCGTGCACTGCTGGACTAAGGACGTGGCGGCCAGTCGTTAGTGAGCCTTAGAGCCTGCGCTCTTTGGCTTAGGCGCCACATGTACCGCTCCCCGAGGGATATTCGTGTTTTCCTCGGGGACACATTCAACAATAATTTTGATAATAATTCGAAAGGAAATAGGCATGAACAACAGCCTCCGCGGTCGCGACTACATCAACATCCATGATCTCTCCTCCGAGGATTTCCGCTATCTCATCGATCTTGCCTGGAACCTTAAGGCTCAGAAGAAGTCTGGTGTCGACCAGCGCTACTTCCCCGGCAAAAACGTCCTCGCCAACTTTGAGTGGGGCTCGACCCGTACTCGTTGCGCATTCGAGACCTCCTGCAACGATTTGGGCATGGGCTTCACTTATCTGACCAACTCCCACATGGGTGACTGCGAGACCGTCAAGGACGCCATGCGCGTCTTTAACGGCATGTATGATCTCATCGTCTATCGCGCACAGAAGGACGAGCAGTTCCTCTATGACGTCGCCGACCTGGTTGACATCCCGGTCATCAATGCCCTTACTCTCGGCGATCACCCGACTCAGATGCTCGCTGACGCTCTTACGATGGAAGAGCAATGGGGCGGTTTGCGTACGAGCCGCGGCAAGAAGATGGCTTTCGTTGGCAACTGCGCCGGCGCCCCGGTGTGGTATGGCCGTCTGTGCGCTATGCTCGACATGGACTTCCTCGCCATCGGCCCCGACGACCTCCGTCATCAGATGTGCAAGGAAATGATCGAAGAGGTGGAGGCCTGCTACGCCAAGTACGCTCCCAATAGGACCTTTACCATCACCTCTGACCTCGATGCCCTGGATGGCGTTGACGTTATCGTTACCGAGGAGTGGCGCTACATCAACCCCGAGTGCGGCGAAGAGGTTCTGGATCCCGACGACTACAACTCCTGGCTGGGCGATGCCGAGTCTTTGTACCCCTATCGCGTCACCAGCGAGCTGTGCAAGCGCACCAACAATCCCGACATCTTCTGCATGCATGAGCTTCCCTCTGTCCATAACGCAGATCACCGTGTCGGCAAAATGCTCCTCGACCAGTGCAAGAACGACCTCCATCGCGAAATCATCACCGAGGGCTTTGAGATTGCCGACGAGTGCTTTGAGGCCAACGCTTCGGTCATCTTCCGTGAGGCAGAGAACCGTCAGCACACCATCAAGGCCGTTATGTGTGCCCTTCTGGGTCTCTAGGAGCTGTATCAATGGAAAATGCAAAGTTAAAGAGCAGCAAGGTTTACGCATGGGTTCTCGTAATCGCGCTCGGCCTTATGTCTGCCGGCACGACCGGATCCTATAGCGTCATCGCGGGCTCCTTCGTCGCACCCGTGTGCGAGGAGTTCGGGTTTGACTATTCCATCTTCTCGTATTACTTCACCGCAACGCTCATTGGTCTTGCGGCAGCTCTTCCGTTTGTCGGAAAACTCATTCCCAAGGTCGTTGGCAAGGTTTGGCTCCCCGTTGTCGAGCTTATTTTGCTTGCTGCCGGCGCAGGCATGGCCTTCTACACCGAAGTCTGGATGTTCATCGCCGCTGGCGCCCTGATTGGCGTTTGCTTCGCCTTCACCACCGGCGTCGCCATGTCCGACGTTATTGACCAGTGGTTCAAAAAATCTGGTGGCCTGGCAATCGGTCTCGCTTGGGCAGTGAACTCGATTTACATGCTCATCATGAGCCCCGTCATCACCTCTGTCATCGAGGCCGCTGGCTGGAGGACTGGCTATCTGGTGCTCGCTGGCGTCTCCGCCGTGCTCATTCTCCCCGCTTCCGTCCTGATTATTCGCTATAAGCCTCAGGACAAGGGCATGCTGCCCTATGGCTACGTCGAGGGCGAGACGGTCACCGAGACCGAGGAGACGACCGAGGATAGCACGCGTGGCGTTAGCTATGCGCGCGCCATTAAGTCGCCTGCCTTCTTCTTCTGCATCGGCTTCCTCTGTCTCGTTCAGCTCACTTGCTGCATGAACCAGCTCTTCCCGACGTATGCTTCCGAGGTTGGTTTTAGCCCCATGGTGGGCGGCTTCATGGTATCCGCTGCATCGCTCTTCGATCTGTTCCTCAATCCGATCGTCGGCACCACTTGCGATAGGTTCGGCAGCACGAAGGCCATTCTGGGCTGGCTCGCTGTCTCCATCCTCTCCTTTGTCATGCTCATGATGAGCAGCGGCAACTCGACGCTCAGCATCCTCGCAGCAGGCGTGAACGACGTAATGTACGTCATCGCTGGCACTGCCCTGACCGTTTTGGTTATGGATGTCTTTGGCTCCCGCGATTTCGGTCGCATCTTCGCGCTGATCTGCTCCGTGGGCTATATCGTCGGCGCCTTTGGCATGCCCGTTATGATGAAGGTCTATGAGCTTGTCGGCTCCTTCCAGGGCGTCTTCATCTTCTGCATCGCATGCAACGTTATTATCGGCCTGTTCTTGCTGCTGGCAAAAAAGACTGGTAAGAACCTCTCCTGGGACGAATAGTTCGATTCGTCTTAGACATACGCTGTAGGGCTTAACCTGCAGCCGCTTTGGGGCATCGACTAACATCGGTGCCCTTTTTCATCGAATGTGACAAAGGAGCAGCCACTTTGTCACATTGAGTGGCATGTAAATCGAGGTCTAATACTTTTCCGAGAAGTGAACGGCCATACTTGGACCTCCGAAGCATCGACATTTTTAGACGTCAAACCCGCAGGATTTGGCTGGCAAAACCGCAGGAAATTGCATCTCGAAAGTGCCGATGCTTCGGGGGCCCGTTTTCACTCGTTCACTTCTCGGGAAAAGTATTAAACCTCGTTGTATGGGGTGCGGCTGGAGGGTGGTCATCGTTCAGTAGCTACCTCTTCCTTGTGAATCGCCTGAAGCGCAAGGCATAATGCATGTGACAAAGGGACGGCCCCTTTGTTGTGTTGATATGAGAGAAGAGTAGATGATCCTTTCGCTGGCCCCTATGGAGGGGATTACCGGGCATGTGTTCCGTCGCGTGCATGCGGAGTGCTTCGGTGCGCTCGATTGCTATTACACGCCGTTTTTGCCGCCGCCGCGGGTGGGAAACCGCTTTGGCGGCAAGGCGTTTAAGGAGATCGATCCTGCCAATAACCAGGGGCTCAACGTGGTGCCTCAGCTGATGTCCAAGAACGCGGACGAGTTTGTGTGGGCGGCACAGGTGCTCGCCGACATGGGCTACCGCGAGGTCAATCTCAACTTGGGTTGCCCTTCGGGAACGGTTGTCGCCAAGGGCAAGGGCTCGGGTTTCTTGCGCAATCTCGACGAGCTCGAGGCGTTCTTAAGCGATGTGTGCGAGCGGTCGCCGTTGCCGGTGTCGGTAAAGACCAGGCTGGGGCTGGAGAATGACGACGAATACGAGCGCGTGCTCGATCTGTATTGCCGCATGCCGTTGGCAGAGCTGATCGTGCATCCGCGCGTACAGAAGGACCGCTATACGGGCTTGCCGCGCAAAGAGTTTTATGGCGAGACGCTGGAGCGTGCGCCGTTCCCCGTGGCCTATAACGGTGACATTTTTGATCTTGAGGATATGGACGCGCTGGTGGAGGCCTATCCCGGCACGCGCCATGTGATGTTGGGGCGTGGCCTGCTCGCGAACCCCGCTCTGGCTCGCATGGTCAAGGGCGGCCCTGCTGCAACGGCTGCTGAGCTGCAGCGCTTCCACGACACGCTGTTTGCGGCATATGCAGAAGAGATTGGCGGCAATGCGGTCTTCCGCATGAAGGAGTGGTGGTTCTACGCCAAGTGCGCTTTCGCTGATCCCGCTACCGTCCACAAGATCGTACGCAAGACCAAAAAGGTCGACGAATACCGCGCTGCCGTCGAGCGCGTCTTTCGTGAACAGCCGCTTGCACCCACAGCTCGCTTCCACGGCTAACTAGTCATCGGGGGCGTTCTTTAACGACTGGTCATTTAAGGACGTCCCCAACGACTATGTAGCAAAAACATGTACACCAGCATCCAAAGATGTCGAAAAATGTCGACTTTGGATGCTGGTGTACATGTTTGGGTCCGACGGGGGAGCGGGCCTAGGCAATCAGTGCATCAAGTGTAATGAGCTCTCTGAGCCGCTCCGTGCGTGTTTGCCCATGGCGTTTGGCTTTTTCGTCAAACGCCTCAAGAATCGATTCGCCCACACGTGCTGATATAACGACGCTCGGCTCATCGGAGATTGGTGGCCTTCCCAACTTGATGGTGTGACCTTTCGGCCACTCATCTTTTTCGTAGGCTTCCGCGGCTTTCTTCAACTCTCCGGGAGCAAACCCCATCATCTTTTCGAGCTGCTTAGCATCCATGGCGCCTCCTATCGATCGACATAATGTCGAGCGCCGGTTCTCGGATTCTCTTTTTGTATACAATTTTGTAGACAAAAATACAAGCAGTTCATCGGGCTAATTAGCTTGTTTTGACCTGCCTGTTCGATAGGAAATGAGCATTGACGGCTTCGATACTCCTTTGCTTTTCAGCTTGGAATTTGGATGCTCATTGAACTTCCGGAGGGGAGCCCTTTATTAAGCTATTGAGATTCTGGGCAGGAGCTCTCACTGGTCTTCGGTAATGGGGCCAGCTTAATTCGCGACACAGTGTGTCGCGAATGGGAGTAGTCGTTAGGTGTCCTTCAATGGCTACTCATATAAGAACGTTCAAGTGTCGGATTTTGTCATTTAGTGTCGCTCTCAGCGACTATTCTGGAGGGTCGTGGTCAAAAAAGGGCAAATATGAGTACTGTTGCCATTATGGTTGCATTTATTTGCTATAAATTGTAGCTCCTGATGAGATTTGTTCCCATTAAGAGCTACTTTTATTGAACATATGAGGAGAAATAGCGTCGTCTACGGACGTATGGAACGTTGAACAGTTCCTGAAGTGATTAAAATCGCTGCTACTAAACAGGTAGCAGTACTCATATTTGCCCTTTTTTGACCACAGCCCTCTCGGAAACCCTTTCCAGAGGCGTCAAACAGCCATAATCCAAAGGTCGCCTCAAACAATTAGCCGGTTAAGAGCGTCCATGACTACCCGCAAAAGCTGTACACCAGCATCCAAAGATGTCGAAAAATGTCGACTTTGGATGCTGGTGTACATGTTTAGGCCGTATGGGGTGGGGCCTTGGGCGGACGGGATGCGCATGCTAGAGCAGGTTCTTCTGTACCCATGCGATGATGTCGCTTGACTCGTAGAGTGGTTCGCCATCGATGAATAGACAGGGAACCTGGCGTTTTCCGCCGACGGCGATGAGTGTCTGTTCGGCATCGGAATCGGTCGAGATATTGCGCTCGGGAATGGTCACGCCGTTATCGGCCAAAAAGTGCTTGACCTTTAAGCAATACGGGCAGCCGGTCATAACGTACAGCGCGAGCTCGTGATTAGTAGCCATAGGTCTCCAATCGGTTGAGGTTTTGATTGAAATACCCAAAGCCGCCGCGGTCTATGCGCGCGTCAACGAAGACTCGATGGCCTGGACCAGAAACGCCGTGGCTCCGGTGGCGCAGGGCTTGTCGTAGTAGTCAACAAAGCGCTGGTCGGCAAGATAACCGTGGGCGAGGCCCAGGTACGCCTCGTCTTGGGGCTCGCATCCCCAGTTGAGAGCAATCCAGCGACGATGCATCGCGACAAGCTTACGAGCCTCGTTGCTCTCTGGGTCGCCAATGCCCATGGCAATCGAAAGCTGGCCCAGAACAGCGCGTTCAAGTTCCTTCATGTCGTTCCATGTCTGAGGATCCATGTCCAGTAACGTTTCGTTTGCTGCATCGATAGCCTCATCGCCATAGCGCGCCCGCGCTTCGGCGCCGTAGCGCTCCTCGTTTTCCTGTACGGTGCGCCAGCGCTCCAGTTGCGGCAGGACGGCGCCCATGAGCGAGACAGCTTCGTCGAGCGACATGCCGGTGTTTTGCGCCAGCCGCGGGGCACAATCCTCGATCATTGCCTCCATGGTGGTGTCGTAGGTGTACTTGCCGTGGTCGTAGCACCACTTGCAGTAATGGTCGGTCGTGGCGCCCGTGGCATCGGTGCCGCAGTCGTTGGGCGTGAGTATCATGCCGCAGCTCTGGCAATAGTGCTCGGGCATTTCGAGCAGATGAGACAGGGGCTCGCCGGTTACGGCGGCGATGAGCTTCATCATGTCGATGCCCGGGGTGACCTCGCCGCGTTCCCAACGGCTGATGGCCTGGCGTGTGACGAAGAGCTTGGCGGCGAGCTGCTCTTGGGTAAGGCGATGGGCGCGACGGATGGCAATGAGCTTTTCTGCAAAGGCCATAGCGGCTCCTTTCTGCTGGTTGATGGTTTAAGCATACGCGGCGGCTGGCTCCCCTCCAAGCAACCGTTGGTTGCACGACGGGGACCGCGGCGAAGAATTGCGCGCAACGCCCCACACCTCCATGCCGTACAATGACCGGCATGGAACCTATCGCACACATACATACCGACCTGCCACAGAAGTTCGGCATTCCGCGCAACAGCTTTTTAGCGCCTCATCTGCAGGGACGCATCGTTTTTGAGCCGGAATTTGCCTCCAATGCAGCGGTTGAGGGTCTCGACTCCTTCTCTCACCTGTGGCTGCTGTGGCGCTTCGAAAACGGAACGCCTGGCGGCACGGCTAAGGACATAGCTGCCGATGCCAAGTCGCAGGACAGGTCCGGCACCAACGTCAAGTGGTCGAAAACCGTGCGTCCGCCGCGTCTGGGTGGAGCCGAGCGCGTGGGCGTGTTTGCCACGCGCAGTCCGTTTCGCCCTAATCCCATCGGTCTTACCTGTGTTAAGCTCGACCACGTGGAGCTTACCGACGACGGCCCCATCATCCATGTGCTGGGGGCCGACCTGCGCGACGGCACGCCCATCTACGACATTAAGCCCTACATTCCGTTTGCGGACTGCCACCCGGATGCAACGGGCGGCTGGATTGAGGATGCTCCGTGGCAAGAGCTCAACGTCGAGTTCCCGCAAGCGCTTCAAGGCATGGTCCCGCCCGCAAAGCTCCCCGGCTTGGTCGAGGTCCTTCGCCAAGATCCACGCCGCGCGGGCAGCAAGCACGAGCCAAACCGCGTCTATCATCTGGCCTTCGCCGGGCTCGACATATCTTTTTCGGTCGATAAAACCCAGTTAACCGTAGTCGCCGTCAACGACGCGCGAGATTAACCAGCCATTCGTCTGAACCCGTCAAATTAAGCGCCAAACCCCATGTCAAAATCGCCCATGCTGGTGGACAATAACGCCTATCAAAACAATCCGCTTTGCACGGGAGCGCAACATGAAATACGACTTCACCTCGATCATCGACCGCCACGGCATGGACTCCATCGCCGTTGACTCTTGGGGCGAGATCCCCGGTATGGCTCCAAACGCACCCGACGAGGGCTTCGATCGCATTCCCATGTGGGTGGCCGACATGAACTTCGCCACGGTGCCCACGGTTCAGGAGTACATCATCAAGCGCGCTCAGCACCCCATGTTTGGCTACTTCAATCCGCGTCCCGAGTACTTCGACCGCATCATCGAATGGCAGAGCCGTCGCAACGGCGTTGAGGACTTGGCGCCGGAGCATATCGGCTACGAAAACGGCGTGCTGGGCGGTGTCGTGTCGACGCTACGCGCGTATGTCCAGCCAGGTGATGCGGTGCTGGTCCACAGCCCTACCTACATCGGCTTTACCAAGTCCATCGAGGCCGCGGGCTATCGTATTGTCCACAGCCCGCTTAAGCTCGACGACCAGGGCGTGTGGCGCATGGACTTTGAGGACATGGAGCGCAAGCTCGCCCAAAACTACATCCATGCCGCGGTGTTCTGCTCGCCGCACAATCCCTGCGGCCGCGTATGGGAGCGCGACGAGATCGAGCGCGCCATGGACATCTATCGCCAGCACGATTGCGTGGTGATCTCGGACGAGATTTGGTCCGATATCATCCTGCCGGGACACAAGCACATCCCGACGCAGTCGGTGAGCGAGGATGCCCGCATGCGCACGGTTGCCCTCTACGCGCCGAGCAAGACGTTTAACCTGGCGGGCCTGGTCGGCAGCTACCACATCATCTACAACGAGACGCTGCGCGACCGCGTGTGCGCCGTGTCCGACAAGACCCACTACAACGAGATGAACGTCCTCTCCATGCATGCGCTTATCGGTGCCTACCAGCCGCAGGGCTACGAGTGGGTGGACGAGCTCAACCAGGTACTTGCCGGCAATATCGAGTACTTCTGCGATTACGTGGACGAGCATTTTGAGGGCGTGTCCTATTCGCGTCCGCAGGGCACGTACATGGTGTTTCTGGACTTCACCGAGTGGTGCCGCGAGCATGGCCGCGATATTCAGTGGTTACTCGACGAGGGGGCGCGCGTGGGCGTGGGGTATCAGGACGGCCGCCCGTTCCACGGACCCTGCCACATTCGCGTGAATCTGGCGCTGCCGCTTTCGCGCGTAAGGGAGGCGTGCGACCGCCTAGACCGCTACGTTTTTAATGCACGGTAAGTGTGCGCTGCATGCGGGGCCTTCTACCAAGTCGGCTAGAAGGCCCCGCATGGTAAAACGTCTGTAACCATTGGGCGCTCGAGTGGTTTCATTTGCTATTATTTTTAGCATTTCAGTCTGTGAATAGGATCTTCTGGAGCTCGATGAAAAGACCCCGTCGCTCAGTTGTCATATCGTTGTTTGTTGCGCTTGCAGTAGCGTGTGCCTTTGTCGTAGCGATAGCCGGCTACTCCGAGTCGAATGGCAGGGCCTCGACGTCTGCATTAGAAGAACTGGACGCCTCGCAAGTCAAAGACGACGACCTTAAGACGCTCAACGTCGGCAGCGACCTCTATCCACCGTTTGTGTATACCGACGAGTACGGCGATATCGTTGGCCTGGACGTCGAGATATTAACCGAGGCTTTGGCCCGCATTGGTTACAAGCCAAAATACCAGATGATCGATTGGGAAAAGAAGAAAGAGCTGCTGGCGAGCGGCGAACTCGATTGTGTCATGGGCAGCTTTAGTATGACGGGTCGCGAAAACGAATATCGTTGGGCCGGCCCGTACCTTGCGAGCCGCCAGGTGGTCGCGGTCGATCCCCAGAGCGATATCTACACGCTTGCCGATCTTGAGGATAAGATCGTGGCGGTTCAGTCCACCACCAAGCCCGAGGGCATTTTGCTCAATCGCACAAATGAAAACGTTCCGCAGATCAAGGAGCTCTACAGCTTTTCGGACGGTTCATATCTGAACCCGGCGCTCGTCGAGGGCCTGGTCGACGCTATCGCCGCGCATGAGTCCTCGTTCCTCACCTACGAAAAAGACTATGGTGTGACATATCGCATTTTGGATGAGCCGCTGCTAGAGGTTGGTTTGGGCACCGCTTTCGATATCAACGATACGCGCGGCATCGACGTCAAGCTCACTCATGCCTACCAAGAAATGCTTGCCGATGGCACCATGGAACGCCTAGTGTCAAAGTACTTTGATGACCCTTCGCCATTTTTGAATATGGAGGGCCTGTCATGATCGATGCGCCTGACCACGCCGCTCAGGAGCGGGACAATCGTTCGACAGGGGCATGGCTCCTTGTCGCTCTGCTGGGGATAGCGCTCTCGGTTGTTGCCGGCATGATGAGCTACGGTTACACGGCGGCCCAAGCCGAGCAGCGCTTTGCCGACGTTGTCGATTACGTGGCGACGCAGAGCCTTTCCTACGACGCGTTCAACAGCGCCTATGCGACCAAAAACCTGATTCGCGTTATGGAGATTGCCGGAGAGGCTGCTCGCGATATGGAGCGCGACGGTTCGGTGGATAACGCCATGCTGGAGCAATACGCCGACCAGTTCAACGTGAGCGCGCTGATTGTGACGGATGCATCGGGCAATTTGGTGTCCGAGTCCTCGACGGGCGATGTGGGCTACGAGTCGCTCGCTACGTATCTCAAGGAAGCGCCCGTGCTGGAGGTGGCAACTCATCCGCTTAAGTCCTATACCGCCCGCATCACGCTTGCGGATGATTCGGTCGCAGACATTGGCTGCGTGACTCGGCAGGATGGCGAGGGTATCGTTATCGCGGTAAGGCATCAGAGCGCGAAGGCGGTTGCAAGCAATACGCTCAAACTGCAGAGTTTGCTCGAAGGCTATGAAACCATCGATAGCGGCAATATCGTGATCGAAAGCGACGGCAAGGTCGTTGCGACCAATGCCGTTGAACCCACCGTATTGGGCGTGTTCGATCTGCCTGCGACGGATGTCTTCATTGTCGACGGTATTAAGGATCGATGCCTGGCTGGTAAGGTCAGATTGGTTAACGCCGACGGCGAGTGGTATTTGGGCACATTTGGAAAAGCGCACAAATTCTATGTGTACACCTATGCCTCGGCGCAGCGCTACTTTGAGGTCGCCGCGGCTGTTGCCGCCGGCGTGCTGGTGCTCTACGGCGGTGTTATAGCCGTTGTTGTGACGGTGCGTCGCCGCGCTGATCGTCGACGTTTGACGGACTTGCTGCAGCAGGAGCGCGACTATGGCGACAAGCTGGCAAAGGCGGCACGTGAGGCCTCGTCTGCCAACTCGGCAAAGACAGAGTTTCTGCGTCGCATGAGCCACGATCTGCGCACGCCCATCAACGGCATTCGCGGCATGGTCGAGGTTGGCGATGCCAATGCGGACGATCTGCAAAAGCAGACTGAGTGCCGCTCAAAAATCTGGACGGCATCGGGACTGCTGCTCGACCTTGCCAACGAGGCCCTCGATATGAGTCGCCTGGAGAGCGGACAGGTCGACCTGAACCTCGTGCCCATAAATTTGGTGGCCCTCAACTGTGAAGTGCGCGATATTCTGGAGCGCCAGGCCGAGGAGCGTCTGGTGACAATTATCTGCGACCAGCAGACGCTTGATCATCCCTATGTGCGGGTGAGCGTGACGCACCTCAAGCGCTTGTTGCTCAATATTGCCGGCAATGCCGTCAAGTACAACCGCCAGGGCGGCTATGTTCGCCTGGTGTGCCGCGAGGTGGAGCCAGCGGATGGCGTCCCCGTCTATGAATACACGATCGCCGACAACGGTATTGGCATGAGCGAGGAGTTCCAACAGCGCCTCTACGAGCCGTTTTGCCGTGAGGAGCAACAGGTGGAAGGCGCTTCATCGGGAACTGGCCTGGGCGCGCCTATCGCAAAACAGTTGGTCGAGCTTATGGGCGGAACCATGAGCTTTACGAGCGTCTTGGGGCAGGGGACGACGTTTACCATCCGCCTGCCGTTCGAGAAGTGCGACCGCTCCGAGATTCCTCAGGCAGTTCGCGTAGATGCGGGCGACGGCGATGCGTTCCAGGGCCTGCGCGTTTTGCTCGTAGAGGATAACGATCTGAATGCCGAGATCGCGCAGTTTACGCTCAGCCGTGCCGGTGCCGTCGTGACGCATGCTAAGGATGGCGAGTCTGCCGTCGAGATATTTGCCGCGAGCGTGCCGTACGAGTACGACGTGGTGTTGATGGACATCATGATGCCCGGTATCGACGGCCTTGAGGCCACGCGTCGAATTCGAACACTCGATCGCGAGGATGCCGCGACTACGCCGATTATCGCCGTGAGTGCCAACGCCTTTGCCGACGACCGCAGGCTTTCGCGTGAGGCGGGCATGGACGCGCACCTGAGTAAACCCGTGAGTTCGCAGGAGCTCGTTGAGGTGTTAGCGCACATCGCCGCCGACGCTTCATAAGCATAGGGCCCGGTTCCAAGGTGGGTTGGAACCGGGCCCTATTGCTATTTGTGAGGTCTGCTCTTGAGGCTTATTTTTCCTGAATCTGCTTACCGCAAAGATGCTCAATCGTAATCTCGTAGAGCTGGACGCCCTTAATGTCCTTGGCGATTTCCTCTTCGACTTCTTCGGCAGAAGGGTAGTACTTAAGGGCGAGCTGGCGGACTTTGTCCTCGATAAACGCGGGGGTGTCATTCGCCAGGCGACAACGGCCAAAGACGACGGTGCTCATAACGTAGGGAGCCCAGTCGCCGTCCTGGTACCACTCGTTGCCGTAAACGGTAAAGCAGACCTTGTCATCGCGCTTGAGTGCGTCGACCTTGTGGCCGGCTTTGGCGCCATGGAAATAAATCTTGTCGTGCTCGGCGTCAAAGAAGTAGTTGACGGGAATGGCGTACGGGTAGCCATCGTCACCGTTGACGGCAAAGACGCCGCGCTTGCAGGTGGCGAGCAGTTTACGCGCTTCCTCGTCGGTGATGGCGCGTTTCTTTCGACGTAAGGGCCTAAACATCGTTGGCTTCCTTTCTGGTCGTGCGTGGTTGCTGCAAAAACTATAGCGAAACGGATCCGTTTTTCTTGATGCGGGCGAGTATGTTTTTGAGCTTGTTAAAGTCGAGCGGTTTGGACAGATGGGCGTTCATGCCGGCATCGTGTGCCGCCTGGGCGTCTTCGGCAAAGGCGTTGGCGGTGAGCGCGATGATGGGGATATCGGCTGCATCGACCTTCTCGCTCAGACGAATCACGCGGGTTGCCTCGTAGCCGTCCATGTCCGGCATCATGATGTCCATCAAAATGGCATCGAAGCTGCCGGCGGGATGCGACAGGTACAGATCGACGACTTCGTTGCCGTTGGCGGCGCGGGTGACCACGATGCCCTCGGATTCTAGCAGCGCCTGGGCAATCTCGGCATTCAATTCGTTGTCTTCGGCGAGCAGCACGTTCATGTCGGCGAGCGAGCAGTCGGGCGCACTCTCAACCGTATTCGCCCGCGCCTGGGGATTCTCGTCGATATCGAGCGGAATCTCCACGTAGAACGAGGTGCCCACATGGAGCTCACTGGTGACTTCGATGGTGCCGCCCATCAGTTCAATAAGCGACTTGACGATTGGCATGCCCATGCCGGTTCCTTGGAACTTGCTGCGCGCATCGTCACCTTCTTGGGCAAACGGCTCATAGATATGCTTTAAAAACTTGGGAGTCATACCAATGCCGGTATCCGAAACGCTAAAGCAAAAGAGCGCGCGCCCGTTATCGAGTGGCTTGGTATTTGAGCTAAAGGTGACGGAGCCGCCGTGCTTGTTGTACTTAATGCTGTTGTCTAACAGGTTGATCATGATCTGTCGGATATGGGTGGGACTGCCGATCATGTATGGCCCCGTGGCGTACGGCAGACTATTGTCCTGCATTGTGATGGCGTTACTGGACGCGCGGAGCTTGCACAGCACCAGTGTATCGTCACAGAGCTCTTTGAGGTTAAAAGGCGCATGCTCCAGTGTTAGCTTGCGGTCTTCGATTTTGCCCATCTCGAGGATGTCGTTGATCAGCGAGAGCAGGTGATTGGCGGCAACGCGCGCCTTGGCACGGCTCTCGCGGGCGACCTGGATATCGCCTTCCTTCAATTCCTCGATCTCGATAAGGCCCAGGATACCGTTGAGCGGCGTTCGGATGTCGTGGCTCATGCGCGTGAGGAATGCCGTCTTAGCGGCGTTGGCAGCGTCGGCTTTTTTGCGCTCGGTTCGAGCGCGCACGAGCGCCCAGATGAGCAGGACGATACCGACCGACAACATACCGATGAGGGCAGCTGCAACGGCGGCACGGTTGCGATAAAGGAATTGAAGCGTGTTGGATTCCTGGGCCGTGTACGACGTGGAGGAGTAATTGCTTGCGGAGAGCGATTCTCCGGCATTGATGATGCCCTTGTTGACGATTCCCAGCAGCTCGGGCTTTCCGCGCGAAATCCAGCACGAGAGCTCACAGGTGTCAGGGAGCTCGGCCGTCTCGTAACCTTCGAGATCATAACGGTCGCCGATGGTTTTTATGCGTGAGCTGGGAGCGACGATGCAGTGCGCCGTTCCCTTCCTGAGGGCGTCGAACGCTTCATCGTCGGATTGGTATTCGGTCACGGTCGCTGTGGGAACAGGCTTTCAAGTGCATTTTTGTTGACAAACGATGATTTGGTACAGGCGATGTTCTGAAGGTCTTTGTTCAGGTCGCTGCCGGTGTGGATGGCGGTGAGGGACACGGTCCCCAACGATGCCGACTGCACAACGCCTGATTGCTCGGCAACCCAGTAATCTCGGTATACCGGCAGCGCAACGTCTATGCTTCCCTTTGACAGAGCCTTTGACATCATCTTGTAGCTATCAAAGGCGACGGTTTTGACCGTAATGCCAAATTTATCGTGCAACGTCGTCGCAAGCGATGCGAGCGAGCCTTCCATTTCGCCGTTTTCGTCTTCGTTGCAGTAGGGGAGTTTGCCCGTAATGTAGCCGAGCGTGATGGTGTTGTCATTTGCTTTGAGCCAGGAACGTTCGGGGCCGTTGAGCGATGATGAACCGCTGTTTTTGACCGAGTAGTTAGATTTGACTTCGTCGATATAGCGTGGGTTGACGCGGGCGATTGCCGACATGGCGGCATTGATGTCGTCCATTAGGTCGGGGCGGCTTTTGGGGACGGCAAAGTAGTAGTCGCTCGAACCAACGTAGAACATGGGCGACGCATCGGGCGACGAAATGGTGTCGTTCATGATGACGGCATCGACTTCGTCGTTTGCGAGCGCGTCAAAGAGGGCGCCGCCAGTGTCGATTTCTTTATAGGTGCAGGTAATGCCTTCGTTGGCGAGCCACTGCCGGCCAACAAAGGTTTGCATAACGTCGGGGTTGTAGCCGATGGTAAGGCCTTGGAGCGCTTGGGGGTCGCCCTTGGCCAGATCGTCGCGATCGGGCTTGGCGTAGATGTAGTAGCGCTCGGTGCCCTCGGGGTTCGAGGAAAAGAGCAGCTTTTGGGCGCGTTCCTCGGAGTAGGAGATGTTAGGCATAAGGTCGATTTCGCCTGCCTCGAGCATGTCCATAAGCTCGGTGAAGGTGCCGGAGACGTATTCGTACCGCCAGCCGGGCGTGTAGTACGACAGGGTCTGGAGGTACTCGTAACCCCATCCCGAGAGACGCTCACCGGGGGTGCCGTCCTGGAAGCCCTCGTTGTTGACGAGCCAGCCGACGCGGACCGTTTTGACCTGCTGATCGGAGTCGGCGGCAAAGGCAGGGGCGGGCGCGACGGCGCTCAGTACGGCGAGCGCGGTAAGCGCGGCGGCCAGGGTGCGACATATAACTGAACGAAGGACAGTGGCAGCTCTCACATGCAATCCTAACGAATCGAGACATTACCGCATAAGGATACCAGCTCAGCCTGCCCAGCCGGCAGCTGGTAGTCATTGGGGACGTTCTTAAACGACTAGTCATCGGGGACGTTCTTGTTTGACTAGTCATTTAAGAACGTCCCCGATGACTAGTTCCGTTTGCGGGGGAGGCGTGGGACAATACCGAGCGAACGTGATTGGTTGTCCGTGGAAAGGGTCGCGATGAAAAAGCTCAGGACGCTTGCTGACGTGTTACGCCAGGCGGGCTTCGTGCGCATTACGGAGCTATTCCTCGTCTTTTACTTGCTGTGCTCGACGGCCGTCTGGCTGTCCGAGCCCACGACCCTCACGTTTGGCGATGGCCTGTGGTTTAGCTTTGAGACGGTCTCGACCATCGGCTTTGGCGACATCCCGGCCGAGACACCGGTTGCCCGCGCCATTACCGTCATTCTGAGCGTCATCAGCATCTTCTACATCGCCATGCTCACGGGCGTGGCGGTGAACTACTGCAATACGCTTATCAAGATGCGTCAAAAGGACACCATGGCGCGCTTTATGAATGATCTGGAGCATTTGGAAGAGCTCGATCGCGACGAGCTTGCCGATCTTTCGCGTCGCGTGCGCGAGTATCGTCGACGCCAGCGCTAAGACGAACGTCGTGCGCCACAACAGGGGGCAAATATGAACATCACCGTGTACCTGGGTGCCAACGCTGGCAATGACCCGGCGTTTCTGCCTGCAGTGCGAGAGCTCGGCACGTGGATTGGCTCCAACGGCCACGCGCTGGTATACGGCGGCTCCAAGTCGGGCCTGATGGGTGCGCTTGCCGATAGCGTACTCGAGGCGGGTGGACGCGTGACGGGTGTTGAGCCGAGCTTTTTTATCGAGGCCGAGTTTCAACATGACGGTATCGACGACCTCATCGTGACGAGCGATATGGCGGAGCGCAAGGCCAAGATGATTGAGCTCGGCGATGCGTTCATCGCCTTTCCCGGTGGGACGGGCACGCTCGAGGAGATTGCCGAGGTCATGTCCGCGGTGTCGTTGGGGCACCTGAGTGCTCCGTGCATCCTGTATAACCTGGACGGTTACTACAACGACCTCAAGGCGCTGCTCGGGCACATGATTGATAAGGGCCTATCGAGCCCGCAGCGCCAGCAAGGTATCTACTTTGCCGACGATTTGCGCGAGATTGCCTCGATTATCAACGGATAAGTCTTGAGTTTGCCCCACTATGGCTCCCAATGGTGCCGTTCGCGGCGCAGACGGTTGGCTCGTTCGGGCAACGCTCGCTCTACAATAAAACGTAACTATGTCGACTTTGACCGCGGGAGGACCCGATGGACAACCTTGCCAAACCCACAAACCGCGCGCTGTTTTTAGTTAGCGTTGCCGTGACCGGTGCGTTCGCAGGTGCCGCGGTCTGGCTGTTCTTTTTTGCGATGGAGCACGGTATCGACTATCTATGGACCGAGATTCCGCACGCGCTGGGCGTTTCTTCGCCCGAGCTTGCCAGCGGCCCGTTTGGCTTTTTGCCGTACCCGTTTTTTGTCTGCCTGCTGGGCGGCCTGTTAATCGGTCTGTACGAAAAGATGACAGGCACCAAGACCGATGACCTCAACCAGGTGATGGCTAAGGTTAAGCAAGACGGGCGCTACCCGTACGACAACCTGGGCAAGCTTTCGCTCGCGGCATTGCTGCCGCTGTTGTTTGGCGGAAGCATTGGACCGGAGGCCGGCCTGACCGGCGTTATCGCGGGTCTGTGCAGCTGGGTCGGCGACCGTATGCGTCGCTTTGGCGCCGAGTTTAGGGAGCTCACGCTGCTGGGTACCCAGGCTGCCCTGACGGCGCTCTTTACCGCGCCCGTCTTTGGCTTTGTGGCGCCGCTTGCCGGTAGTGCCGACGGCGACGAGGGCTCCGCGTCCGGCGAGATCACCATCAAGCTGCCCAAGGCGCAAAAGACGGTGGTCTACGGTATTGCGATTGCCGGCGGTCTGGGCACCTACCTGCTGCTTGGCCAGCTTGTGGGCGGCGGCATGGGCATGCCCAGGTTCGAGTCCGCCGAGGTGGGCAACCTAGAGCTTACCTGGCTCGTCCCTCTGTCGTTGATCGGAACAATCTGCGGCTGGCTGTACTTTGTCTCTGAGCACGCGAGCGATGCGCTTGCCCATGCAATAGGGGAGCGTCCTGTCGTCAAGGCCATGCTAGCCGGTCTGGCGCTCGCCATCTGCGGCACGGTCCTGCCCTACACCATGTTTGCCGGCGAGACCCAGGCCGACGTGCTCATGGAAACCTACTTGACCATTCCCGCCGGCGTGCTGATCGCGACCGGTCTTGTTAAGGCCATGCTGACGCCCGCCCTCATCAACTTGGGCTGGCGCGGCGGTCACTTCTTCCCGGTTATCTTCTCGGGCGTAAGCCTGGGCTACGGCCTTGCCATCCTTACCGGCGCAGATCCGGTCTTTTGCGTGGCCGTCTGCACGGCATCGACGATGGGCGCCGTCATGCGTCAGCCGGTCATGGTCGTGGGCCTGCTGCTCATGTGCTTCCCGCTCAAGGGTATCGTCTGCATGATCATCGCGGCCGTCATCGCCGCCGGCATTCCACTGCCCAAGCCGCTGCGCAAGTAGCGCGGTTTTTCACGAGTCAATTCCAGGGGTACGAGATGATCCTGTACTTTAGCGCGACGGGGAACAGCGAGCATGTGGCGCGTCGCATTGCAGCGGCGACAGACGACAAGGTTGTGTCGATTGAGCGTTTTGATGTCGAGGCCCTTCGCCTTGTTGCGACGGAAGGCCCCTGTCGGCTGGGGTTTGTCGCCCCGGTATACGCCTGGGGCTTTCCGACGCCAATGATCGAGTTTTTGAAGACTGTCGACCTGTCGATTGCTGCCGGTGCAAAGGGCGGCGAGCGCCCCTATACGTTCTATGTCTCGACGTACGGTTCGACGACCGGGCAATCGGCCAAGTTCGCCCGCGATCTGCTGCACGAGCGTGGGCTCGAGTTAGATGCGGCGATGAGCGTCAAGATGCCTGATACCTGGACGCCTGTTTTCGACCTGTCTGACCCTCAAAAGGTTGAGGGTATCAATAGGGCTGCTGAGGCGCAGATTGATGCTGTGATCGAGGCGGTGCGGGAGCGGCGCACGGGCAATATGATGCGCCATCGCGTGCCCCTGTTTGCATCGTGCGCGTATCATGCGTTTGGGCTGCCGCGTATGCAGCAGACGAGCAAGTTTGCCGTCGATGCTAGCCGCTGCGTCGGGTGTAGCCTCTGCGCTAAGCGCTGCCCCATGGCGGCGATTGAGATGCGCGACGGCCTTCCCGTCTGGACAAAGCCGGAGTGCGCAGCCTGCCTTCGTTGCCTGCACTGTTGTCCCAAATTTGCCATCTCGCACGGTAAGCGCACAGCATCCCACGGTCAGTACGGGCATCCTAAGCCAGGTGTGAGGATGTAGCGGCTGCTGGCCGCGCTACTTCCAAACTGCGAGCGCGGCGGTGCCCAGTACGATGAGGGCGAGACCGATGGCGCTGCGCCGTGAGAGTTTTTCGTTGAATGCCAGGCGCGCAAATAGTACCGATACGACAATCGATAGTTTGTCGATCTGCACCACGACGCTCACCTGGCCTGTGGCGATGGCGTAGTAGCATAGCAGCCACGATGCGCCAGTCGCAATGCCCGATGCTGCGAGAAATACGAGTTCGCAGCGGTCTACGTGCACGGCTTGGTCCATCTTGCCTTTAGCTGCCACGATTGCCCATGCCATAACCAGTACCACACAGGTACGGATTGCCGTGGCCAGGTTGGACTCGACGCCTTCGATGCCAGCCTTGGCAAGGATGGACGTGAGCGCTGCGAACACGGCGGCGCCGAGGGCGTAAGCGAGCCAGGTCCGGTCTTGCTGCTGCTCGGGTCCGGCAGACTGCTTCTTCTCGATCATTAAAAACGTGCCGAGGGTGATGACAGCGGTTCCCACGAGCTTAACCGCAAGGTTGCTCGTCTCGCCAAAAAGCACGATGGCGATCAGTGCAGCGAGTACGGTGCTCATCTTGTCGACCGGTACGACCTTATTGACGTCTCCGATGCCCAACGCCTTAAAGTACCAGATCCACGAAGCACCGGTAGCGAGTCCCGAGAGGACGAGAAAGAGCCAGGATCTGGGTTCGATGCTGCCGATGGTTCCAATGGATCCAGAAATGCCCGCCATTGCCCAGGCGAAAACGAGCACCACGCAGGTGCGAATGGCCGTCGCGACATCGGAGTCGGTCTGCTTGATGCCGCATTTGGCCAGGATAGATGTGATGCCGGCAAAGAAAGCCGACACAAATGCTGCTGCGACCCACGACACGGGTGAAATGCCTCCCCAAAGAACAACCGCGCCAGATTTACGGCGCTCGTCCGATGATACCGTCCCGCCATGAAGCTTTGATATCGCTGTGGTGAGACAGGGGCCATAGTTCGAGAGGGCATTTGGTTAAGGCTCGAATCGAAGGTGAATGCTTTTCCGCGAAGTGAACGAGTAAATCTGGACCCCTGGAACATGCACACTTTTTTTGAACAAAACTGCAGGATTCTTAGACAAAACCGACGCTCCTATAAGTTGTCAAGAGGCAGTTTGCGGGAGCGTTCTCTCCA
>CAUEUQ010000015.1:0-30762 GCA_959021215.1 uncultured Collinsella sp.
ATCCATGGTGGGGCGCGTTTCTAACGAAGCCGTAACGGCCGTTGGGCTCTTTTGGTGCCAGCCCTTCTCGACCCGTACGCATTTGCTTAAAGCAACAACTTTCCCGATCGATGTAATCACCGAATCAAAACGTGTACACCAGCCACCAAAGATGCCGAAAAATGTCGCTTTTGGAGGCTGATGTACACAAATGCAGAATCCAGCGCAGCCCAGAGGCGCCCTCCACATGTCTGGACTCTCTATGGCTGCGCTGGATAGACATCGCTGGAACGGGTATAGTATCGAAAGTTTTGTCGTTAACCAGCGGGGGAGTCCTGTGGGCATCAAAAAGAAGATCAAAAAGGAGCTTATCGGCACTTCCGATTACCCGTCGAATAAGATCTTTACGATCTCCAATTTCATCACCTTTACGCGCCTGATCCTCACCCTGGTATTTCTGTACCTGTTTGTGACGGATAACAACCGTGTCATCGCCATCGTTATCTACGCCGTTGCCGCCTCCACCGACTGGATGGACGGTCAGATCGCCCGCATGACTAAGACGGTCTCGTGGCTCGGCAAGGTCATGGATCCCATTTGCGACCGTGCGCTGCTGTTCACCGGCGTACTTGGACTGGTGGTCCGCGGAGAGCTGCCCATCTGGGTCTGCGTACTCATTATTGGCCGCGACATCTATCTGGGCATCGGCACGCTTATCGTGCGTCATTATCACCGTCGCCCCATCGATGTGGTCTTTCCCGGAAAGATTGCCACGGCGCTGCTCATGACCGGCTTCTCACTCATGCTGCTCGGTTTCCCCGTTATTGACGGCCTGCACCTTTTATCTTCAACCCTTACGGCCTTCCCGGGCCTCAACGGAAGCTCGGTGCCCCTCGGCATCTTCTTTGTGTACGGCGGCGTGATCTTCTCCATGCTCACGGCTGTCATCTACTCCATTAAGGGCGGAGTGGCCATTAAACAGGCTCTCGCGCATCCCGAGGACGAGGACATCGACTTTCTGAACCCTGAAATCGAAGACTGATTCGTTGGGGTATGATTACGTACGGTTCATTATTTGCGGCACGTCCGCGATAAGTTAGGGGTTGTCATGGACAACATGGTTAACAATATGCCTCAGAATGATAAGACTGCTGACGCTACCTGCGTATTCCGCGTGCCTTCAAGCGACGTCACCGTTCCCGACCTCATGGCCAACGTGCGCATCACCGCCCCCGTCCTGTCCATCGTCAAGG
This sequence comes from uncultured Collinsella sp., assembly GCA_959021215.1. Taxonomy (GTDB): domain Bacteria; phylum Actinomycetota; class Coriobacteriia; order Coriobacteriales; family Coriobacteriaceae; genus Collinsella. Next base: position 1,233 of record CAUEUQ010000015.1, read on the forward strand.
GTCCGCAGACTGGTGCCGCCTTTGAGCTCGAGGACGACGTGACCACCATCGGCCGCGATCCCGCGAACGGCATCTTCCTTAATGACATGACCGTTTCGCGCAGCCACGCGCGCATTATTCGCGAGGGCCTCGGCGCTCGCATCGAGGACCTGGGCTCGCTCAATGGTACCTGGGTCGACGGTGCCATTGTCAATGCAGCCCCGCTGCACGACGGTTCTTCCGTTCAGATCGGTACGTTTACGCTCATCTACCACGAGAGCACGCCGGAGCGCATCGAAACCGGTGAGTAGGGCATGGCCGAACGCAACTATCTGAGTATCGGCCAAGTCGTCAACCTACTTCGAGGCGCATACCCCGATCTTTCGAACTCAAAAATTAGATTTCTAGAGGATGAGGGGCTCATTACCCCTCATCGTACGCCTAAGGGATACCGTCAGTACTCTAAGGAGGACGTTGATCGTCTGGAGGTCATCCTGCACTTGCAGAAGACCCGCTACATGCCGCTCAACGTGATTAAGCAGCGCTTGGAAAACGCCACGGACCTGTCAACGCTCGCCTACGAGGTGGGCTTGCTATCCGATGTTCCGCTCAAGACGGAGCCCAAGGAGACTAAGCAAAAGCTGCATCCCATCGAGACCATTCCCGATATGTTGGGCGTCGAAATTTCGTTTATCCGCTCGCTCGCCGAGAACGACCTCATTCGCATCATCAAGAGTCCGCAGAATCGCGAGCTTGTCGATGGTCGCGATTTTCCGATCATCCGCTACTGCTCCGAGCTGTCGCGCTTCCATATCGAGCCGCGCAACCTGCGTCAGTACGTGTCTTCCGCCAACCGCGAGTCCTCGATGTTTGAGCAGGTGCTTGTGAGCATGCTCGGCATGGATACCTCCGATGACGAGCGCGACGCCAAGCTCGAGCGTGCGTTTAAGAAGCTTCACGACCTGACGGAGGGCGTGCACACCGCGCTGCTCAAGAACCGCGTTTTTGAGTCGCTCAACGCCGTGGTCGAGGACGCCGACATCGATGCACTCGATGAGGAAATCACTCGCTCCGAGTCCACCAAGGCCAAAAACGAAGAGATAGCCGCGCCGGCTTCGCACAAGGATTCTCTCGTCAAGCCGCTCAAGGTCGTCCCCCCTTCGCAATCCGGCACCGCCACCGCGGGCAAATAACCGCTGCTGAAATTTCGGGAACCCATTGAAAGGTCATGCAATGTACGACTTCGAATCTCAAATCGTCGACATCCCCGACTATCCCGAGCCCGGAGTCATCTTTAAAGACATCACGCCGCTCTTTGGCAATCCCGAGGCGCTCAAAGCCATGACCGATGCCCTCGCCGAGCACTTTGCCGGCATGGGAATCACCAAGGTCGTGGGTCCCGAGGCTCGCGGCTTTATGGTTGGCGTACCGGTAGCTGTAGCCCTTGGCGCCGGCTTTGTTCCCGCACGTAAACCGGGCAAGCTACCGCGCAAGACTGTGAGCCAGAGCTACGAGCTCGAGTACGGAACGGATTCCATTGAGATCCATGCCGACGCTATCAGCTCTAAAGATACCGTGTTGATTCTGGACGACTTGGTCGCGACGGGCGGAACCGTCGAGGCAACAGGTAAACTGGTGCGAGATATGGGCGCAAAGCTTATCGGTTACGGTTGTATCCTTGAGCTTGCGTTTCTCAACCCGCGCGAGAAGCTCACGCCGTCTGATGACGATGTGGAGCTCTTTAGCCTGGTGACGGTGGACTAGCCGTTACCCTTAGTTACTGGAAAGGAAGCTACATGCGCACAGCAAACACGCACAAAAACATGGCACGCTGCGCTGCTACGGCAACCCTCGCTTGTGTTTTGGGCTTGGGCCTCGCGGCTCCTGCCTACGCCGATACCGCATCCGACCTTGCCGCTGCTCGTACGAAGCTCGAGCAGATCGGTACCCAAACTCAGCAGATTTACGATGAGCTCGCCACGCAGACGCAGGCGCTCGATCAGACTGCCGGCGAGATCACGCAAAAGCAGCAGGAGATCGCCGATGGTCAGGCTAAGCTCTCAACCTATGTCGCCGGCGAGTACAAAACCGGCGGTCTGAGCCTGCTTCAGGTTCTGACGGGTGTCGATGACCTGAGCGATATGCTCAACCGTCTGTTCTACTACGGCAAAGTTTCCGATAAGCAAGCTCAGACCATTCAAGAGGTCAAGGAGCTTAAGCAGCAGCTCACCGATAAGCAGGCCGAGCAGGAGAAGAACGTCGCCGCCACGCAAAAGAAGGTCGACGAGCTTAACGCCCAGCAGGCTGAAGCCCAGAACGTCGTAAACTCCCTGGATTCGCAGCTGCAGGCCGAGCTTGCCGCCGAGGCCGAGGCCAACGCCGCGCTGCAGGCCGGCATCAACGCCAGCACCGCCGAGAAGGCCACGGTGAGCAACGAGACTGCCGGTACGACCGAGAACACCAACAACGGTGGCCAGACCAGCAATAACAACAACCAGGGCGGCAACACTCCGGCTCCTACGCCGGCACCTGCTCCGACGCCGCAGCCCTCCACGCCTGCTCCGGCTCCGACGCCTTCTGCTCCGAGCCAGTCCGTCGACGGCGGTTCTGTTGTCTCGCGTGCATACAGCAAGCTTGGTTGCGCCTATTCCTGGGGCGGAATTGGCCCGAACAGCTTCGACTGCTCTGGTTTTGTAAGCTATTGCCTTACTGGTCGCTATTGCCGCCTGGGCACCACGGGCACCTTTATGGGCTGGACGCGTGTGTCCGATCCGCAGCCCGGTGACGTTGTAGTCAACTCGTACCACACCGGCATTTACATCGGTGGTGGTCAGATGATTCATGCTTCTGACTACAACACGGGTGTTATCATCAGCTCCGTTGCCGCCGGCATGAACAACAACTACATTTTCGTGCGCTACTAAGTATTCAGATAAAGCAAACGGATATGGACCTCGTGGCTTTGAGTCATGGGGTCCATTCTTTTGCCTTTAGTGCAGTCCGCTATCTAGTTTTGAATACTAGATAGCGGCCCAATCGGTCTGCAAGATGGCTATAATTGAATGGGAACGATTAGAAAGGACCCTCTATGAGCTGGGCACTTATCTCCGATTCAAGCTGCAACCTCCGCGATTGGCAACCGACCGCGCCCCATACCACCTTTGCATTTGCGCCCCTCAAAATTCGAGTGGGGGAGCATGAATTCGTCGATGACCTTTCGCTCGATGTTCATGAGCTCAACTGCGCTGTTCAGGCGGAGACGAACGCTTCTTCGAGCGCTTGTCCCAGCGTAGGGGAGTGGGCCGAGCTCTTCAAATTGGCAGACAAGACCATCTGCATGCCGATCTCTGAGGGCGTGTCGGGCAGCTACAACGCGGCAGCCACGGCTCGCGATATGGTTCTTGCCGAGGAGCCCGACCGACAGATTCATCTAGTCAATTCACGCGCAGCTGGCGGCAAAATGGACCTCATTTTCTTGCTGTTCGACCGCTATCTTGCAAGCAATCCGAATGTCTCATTCGAGGATGCTTGCGCATACTTCGATAGCCTTGAACAGAACAGCAAAATCCTCTTCAGTTTGTGCAATTACGAAAACCTCGCCAAAGCCGGACGTATCCCTAAGGCAGCCGGCGTCATTGCCAACAAGCTCAATATCCGTATTTTGGGCACAGCGAGTGAGGCCGGTAAAATCGAACTCGTCGGGCACACGCGTGGCGAAAAGAAGATGCTCAACAAGATCATCGACACTATGGAAGCCGAGGGCTTTACGGGCGGTGAGGTCGTCATAGATCACGTTGAGAACGAAGCTGGAGCCCAGGCGCTCACTGACCGCATAGTCGAGCATTGGCCCGGCTCCAAGACCATCATCATGCCCTGCAACGGCCTGGATTCCTATTACGCCGAGATGCACGGCCTCATCATCGGCTACGGCATGGGCGTAGCTTCGGGCAAATAAAGTCCAACCAAGCAAAAATACGGGCGGGACAAAGCGACAGATGGCTCTTTGTCCCGCCCGTTTTATACGTCGGCTAGCTATTAAACCCGTTGAACTTGAGATAGCTCATCAAGTAAGCCTTCGAAACGAAGGACGATACCGCGCTACGCACAAGCAGCGACTCACGCGTTACCTGATGCGCCGTATCGGGCACGGGAGTCTGCTCGACGGAAAACGCCGCACGAATCGATGCCTCGAGCTGATCGACCACATAATCAAAGGCCGTCGGGGCATCGTAGCTCAAACGCTGAATGTTAAAGAGTGCCTGCACCGCAGCAATAGGTAGCACCTGCTTAAAGATGCAGATAGCGATCAGGCGGGCAATCTGCTCGCGGCCATATTGCTTTTTGACCGGAGCAGGCACTAGGCCGACCTTCACGTAGTTATTGATCATCGATGGCGTAATGATAGGCTGCTCAACGCAAATGGACAGCGGCTCCATCCAAAGCGCAACATACTCAATAACCTGGTCGCGGTAGAGTGTCACATTGGGCAACTGGTCATAGCGCGGCAGACTCAACGTATTGAGTTTGCGCACGATATCGGACTGAATAAATGCATCGGGCAGCACAGTGGGCTGAATATCCTCAGGCTTAATGCTGACCGACGAATCGGACATCGGGATAACGCGTTTGGCGTGGTTCATAAGGATCCTCCGTTCATTAGCTATATTGTATTCTAGGTTATCTAGTTTTGCATACTATATAACCGGAAAGTAAAAGTGGTTGGACAGCACATTGATACACCGTCCAACCACTTTGTTAAAAGACAACAACCTTACATAAGATATATTATCGTACTTATCCACGGAGAAATGCGTATGCGCTGGTTGCCGCTATGGCTCCATCAGAAACGGCGGTCACAACCTGGCGTAAACGCTTGGAACGGATATCGCCAGCGGCAAATAGACCTGGCGTGCGGGTCGCCATAGATTCATCAGTTAGAATGCCGCCATCAGGCGCCAAATCGACGAGATGCTCAACAAGCTCGGTATGGGGTTGCGTGCCGGCAAAGACAAAAATGCCAAACGAGCCAGGCTCAAATGACTCGGTATGAATTTCCCCGGATGCATTGTCCTTAAAGGCGATCGTCGTTGGCGTCGCTTCACCAGAAAGTTCAACAATACTAGTTTGGTACCTAACTGTAATATTGTCCTTTTCGAGTACTTTCTGAACAACACCATCAGGCGCACGAAACTGGTCGCGGCGCAGCACGATGGTCACACTGCTGGCAATATCTGACAGGAACAGAGCCTCCTCGCAGGCAGCATTGCCGCCGCCGATGACAAAGACCTGTTTGCGGCGGAAGAACATGCCGTCACATGTTGCGCAATATGAAACGCCACGACCGCGATACGTATCCTCGCCAACAAAACCAGCAGATCGCGGCGTGGCACCCATGCAAGCGATAACGCTCGAGGCCAGCGTATCGCCCATATCGTGATGCACCGTAAACAGCGCTGCATCGGCATCGTAATCGATACCCGTAACCATGCTCCATGCGACCTGAGCTCCCAAGCCCTCTGCATGCTGCTGAAAACGCTCGCCGAGTTCGGCGCCACTCAAGAGCGGAATGCCCGGATAGTTCTCGACTTCATTGGTCGTGGCGATCTGTCCACCCGACATGCCCTGCTCAATCACGGTCGTCGTCAGGTTGGCACGCGCAGCGTAAATGGCGGCAGCATAGCCCGCGGGGCCTCCACCGATAATCGCAACATCAATCGGCTGATCGGTAGTCATGAAGAATCCTCTCGTCGAAACGTTGTCGTTCTTTGCGCTCATACCCAAATTTACGTGAACATGACACTCATGCACTACAATGATAAATCGCGTAACAAAGCTGAAGGGGAGTTATCGATGGATCAAACGCAGACGAGCAATAGCGCTCCCCTGCCCATGCAAGCCACTCCCCAACCGGAGCAAATGACCGTTTCACCTGCACAAAAACCCCTGGTAACCATTGTGCACGCATCGGTTGGATCGGGCCACAAAGCCGCCGCCAACGCGATTGCACAAGCATTTGACCTTATCCGCGGCACCAAGGGAATCCCTAAGGATATTGAGATCGAAGTCCTAGATATCCTCGATTTTGGACGCATTAGGTTCGATGGTAATAAAACAGCAGCGTCGTTTACCGGCGCCACGCGTCCCATTTACGACCTGACCTGGCGATATACGCTTACAGGACATCTGCTCTGGGGCGGCGGCACAGCATGGTCACGAATTATGTTCCCCGCCTTCAACGAATACGTCCGGACCCGCAGGCCCATAGCCGTGGTCGCAACACACATTACGGCGGCCAACGTCGCTGTGGGCGCCCGCGTCATCACGGGTATCGATTACCCGGTCATCTGCGTACCAACAGACTATGAAGTTGAAGGCTTTTGGCCCCACAAGGACACCGACCTATTCTGCGTAGCCAACGAGTTTATGGCCGAAACGCTGCGCCCGCGCAAGGTTCCCGAGTCAAAGATCCGCATAACGGGCATTCCCATTCGTGCCGGTTTCGATTCAGATTACAAACGCGAAGATGAGCTCAGCAAGTTCAATCTCCCCATAGACAAAACCGTCGTATTGGTGATGGCCGGCGCCAGTTTGCCCCAACCATACGTGCGTTTCCGTGCCGCGATGGACCACACGCTCCCCTTCTTACGCAGCTTTGAGGACATGCACTTTGTCTTTTTACCGGGCAAGGATAAGGAATACGCCAACCGACTCAAAACGCTCTTCGACGCCATGAAGCTCGACAACGTGACGGTACTGGACTACGTAGATGACATGGCGGCCCTCATGCACGGCTGCGACCTGGCAATCCTCAAATCGGGCGGGCTCACCGTCACCGAGTGCCTGTGCGCGCATCTGCCGATGATCCTACTGGGCAAATCATACGGTCAGGAAAAGGCCAACACCACGATGCTCACCGGCATGGGCGTCAGCATGCATGTCACCACCGCACGAGAACTCATCGTAACCCTACGTCACTTGCACGACCATCCCGAATCACTCAAAGCCCTACTCATCAACGGCGAAGTACTACGCCGCCCTCACGCTGCCAAAGACATCGCCATCGCAACCATGGAGCTCGTAGGCAAGCCCCAAAAGCGCAAACGAGCCTTCTGCCGCTTCTACTGGGGCGGAAAGCCCGCGCATATCCGCTAGTCGAATGTCCGCCGCTCTGCCGGAGCCGCCCTTATATCATTCCATGCTCAAACATTCTCGCTTCGCTGCGAAACTGCGCGTGGAACGATATAAGGGCGGCTCCGGCAGAGCGGCTGCGTTTACTTACTAGCAGCTACTTCGGTATCCCCTCCATTAGAACCTGCAAAGGTAAAACAGGAAAATATAAATACAGTAAGCCGATGCGACAAAGGCGGTATCCCTTTGCCGCATACTAACTAGAACCTAAAACACATTCCCGGTTAGGATTTACATGGATGTAGTCCAGCTAATAGAGAGTCAGAACAACAAACAAGTCGTAATTATATTGATGAGGCCCACCGCGCAAGTCGAAATACATATTCAAGTATGTGGCCTCTCACCCGGGGCCCACACATATCGTCCCGCGCGCAGTTTCGCAGCGTAGCGAGAATGTTTGAGCACGGGATGATATGTGTGGGCCCCGGGTGAGAGGCCAACTCTACATCTTGAAAATGATTAAGCGACGCCGCTGGAGCCGAAGCCTCCGTTGCCTCGGTCGGTTTCGTCTAGTTCTTCTACTTCTATGAGGTTGACCGTGGGGACTTCTTGGATGACAAGTTGGGCTATGCGGTCGCCTTTGTTGATTTGGATGTTGTTGGAGGGATCCAGGTTAATGAGGATAACCTTGAGTTCTCCTCGGTAGTGGGCGTCGATGAGGCCCGGCGTATTGACTATAGACAGGCCCTGCTTGATGGCCAAACCGCTTCGGGGCTGGACGAAGCCGGCGTAGCCATCGGGCAGGGCGATGGCCAGCCCAGTAGAGACCAGACGGCGTTCGAAGGGCTTCAGAATGCAGTCCTCGTTGGAGCGCAAATCCAAGCCGGCATCGGTGGGATGGGCGTATTTGGGAAGCTCGACGGTGGGGTCGAGACGCTTTATGTTGACGGTAATGTTGGACATGGAATCACCTTAGCTTGTCGAGCTCTTGCAGAAACTCATCGACGTCTTTGAAATCGCGGTAGACCGAGGCAAAGCGGATGTACGCCACCTTGTCGATCTTGGCCAAGCGCTTGAGTACCATGTCACCCAACTCATGGGACGTAACGGCCGTCAGCGTGCGAGAGCGCAGCTCGACCTCGATGTCATCGATAATCTCATTGAGCTTCTTAGTGTCGATATCGCGCTTGATAGTGGCGCGCATCAAGCCGACGAGCAGCTTATTGCGATCGAACCGCTGCTTGGTTCCGTCCGACTTAATGACCTCGATTGGGTCTTCGCATCGTTCGAACGTTGTAAAGCGATAGTTACACGAGCAACATTCGCGGCGACGCTTAATGGTGTTATTTGACTCCTGCATACGGGAATCAACGACGCGGGTATGTGCCTTGCCGCATTTGGGACAGCGCATGGTACCTCCTCTTAAACGATAACAAGGGTACCATGCGCAGCGCGATAATGATTACGAACGAGCAGGAACCTTAAGATGCGCACCGGCGGCGAGCGAACCATGCTCCAGATGATTGACGTTACGGATCATGTCGGAAGTCTCTTGCGTGGAAAGGCCTTCGATTGGATATTCCTCGGCAAGCGACCAAAGAGAATCACCAGACTGAACGCGAATGGTCTCATAGGTAACGTTGGAAACGGACTCGGCATACGCGGCGTGACGAGCGCTAAAGACCGACGTAGCGAGGACAAAGAAGAGCGTAAGCGCAACGGCAACGGCGACAATCGTCGGAACCTTCAGGGCAACGCGGCCCGGCGCGGCTACAGCCCGCTGATTGCGAGCAGGCTTTACGGTCAAAGGCTGAAAGCCGGAGCGGCCACCCTGAACAACCGTAAAAGTGTATTCTGCAGACGTCTCGAGCTTAAGGGCGAGGTTTCCCTGGACCATATTCGTTGCGTTCATCATGTTCTCCTCTCGCGTGTTTTGCTGAGAACAGTTTTATCAAGCCGCGCGGACAAAAATGTCTAGCGCGAGAACGAATGTTCGGTTATTATTATCTTCGAACAGTTGTTCCTGTCAAGCAAAATTCGAACATTTGTTTGACATGGGTAGAGAGGATGCCCTGATGGCTCGCAAAATTACCAAGCGTCAGCAGCAAATTTACGACTTCATCAAGGAATATCAGCAGGAGAAGGGTTATCCGCCCAGCGTGCGCGAGATGGCTTCTGCCGTGGGCCTTTCCTCCCCCAGCACCGTGCACGCCCATCTATCTGCCCTGGAGGCGCGCGGGCTACTCAAGCGCGATGCCACCAAACCGCGCGCTCTGGAACTCTTTAACGAGGACGGTTCCTCTGTCTCAATTTCTAAATCTGACGAGACCACCGCACCTCGCGGAACGGTCTCACTACCGCTCGTTGGTCGCGTCGCGGCTGGGATTCCCATTCTGGCCGAGCAGAATATCGAAGACACATTTACTATCCCGACCGAAATCGCCACTGATCAGGGTTCCTTTATCCTTGAGGTGCATGGGAGCTCAATGATCAATGTCGGTATCTTCAATGGCGATTACATCATCGTCCGTGAACAAAAGAGTGCCATGAACGGCGAAATTGTCGTGGCTATGATTGATGGTTCAGCGACCGTCAAGACGTTCTACAAGGAGCAGGGACGCGTACGCCTGCAGCCTGAGAATGACACCATGGAGCCTATCTATGCAACGAATCCCGTTATCTTGGGCAAAGTCGTCGGCTTGATGCGCCGGTTCTCGTAATGCAAAAACGCATCACCATCTTTGATACCGTCCGCGGGCTTACGATGATTTCAATGGCAGGTTTTCACGCTTGCTACGATCTTGCCTACCTGTACGACTGGGATATGCCCTGGTTTACCCAGACTGTCTTTCAAGACATCTGGCGCGCCAGCATCAGCTGGGTATTTTTGTTTATCGCGGGTTGGATGTGCACCCTTTCGCGCAACAATATCAAACGTGCCGCCAAATACGCCTTAGCAGCACTCGTCGTCTGGTTGGCAACAACACTTGTCTCAGTTGACGATTCTGTTAATTTTGGCATCATCTACTGCATGGCCGCATGTACCGGCATCGTGGCGTTGACCGATCCCGTCCTTAAGAAGATATCGGCGAGATGGGGCATGTCCCTATGCCTTTTGTTGTTTGCCCTCACCTGGAGCATCCCCAAAACGATCTACCCTGTCCCCTACCTGGCGTGGCTGGGATTTCCGAGCCCTGGGTTTGTCTCAGGTGATTACTACCCCATCATCCCGTTTTTCTTTATGTATCTTGCAGGATACTTCGCCGCACACATAGCGAAGGGAATCGATAAGACCGTCCCTAGCTGGGCCTACGCCAATCCCATCCCGGCGCTCGCCAGCCTTGGACGTCACGCACTCCCCTTTTATCTACTGCATCAGCCCATTATTCTGGGCTTTTTGGAGCTCGTCTACTCGGTGCGATAACGCTTGAGCCGCGGCGCGATACGAGCCGGCAGCTTCGCAACAATACGAACGCCGCCCTCAAGATATTCCTCGTGAAAAAGGGTTCCCTGTTCATGCACCAGCGTGATGAGGGCGCCCTCGCGATACGGGATTTCAGCGGAGAGCAACACATCGGTGGCAGCCGCCTCGCGAGCAATACGGTCGACGAGATCGTCGAGTCCCTCGCCCGTCTGGGCCGAGAACAGCACGGCCTCGGGATAGCGACGACGGAAACTCAATCGATCAACGCTATCGAGAAGATCGATTTTATTGAACACCGTAAGCGTCAAACGCTCGCCGGCACCGATCTCGTCAAGAACGCGATCGACTGCCTCGAGCTGGCGCTCGTAGTCCTCGTCAGAGGCATCCACAACTTTAAGGATCAGATCGGCACCAAGAACCTCAGACAGCGTGGACTTAAAGGCATCAACGAGACCATGCGGTAGCTTTTGAATAAAGCCAACAGTATCGGTAATCGTCATGCCACGACCGCCGGGCAGGCGATACGAACGCGTCGTCGGGTCGAGCGTAGCAAACAGCTTGTCCTGCGAAAGCACCGTAGATCCGGTCAGACGATTGAGCAACGACGATTTACCCGCATTGGTATAACCGGCTAACGCGACGCGAAACGCCGGTGACTCAATGCGGCTCTTGGATTGAACATCGCGACGCTGTTCAACCTGCTTGAGCTCACGACGAAGCGCAGCAATCTTATTACGAATGAGGCGACGGTCGACCTCGAGCTGACTTTCGCCCTGACCAAAGCGTGAGCCGATGCCGCCGCGCGTCTGTTCCTTGGCGAGATGGCTCCACATGCCACGCAGACGAGGCAACAGATATTGAAGCTGTGCCAGCTGTACCTGTAGGCGTCCCTCACGCGTCTGAGCATGCAGGCCAAAAATATCCAAGATCAGTGCCGTACGATCGATAATCTTTACCGGCTCGCCCACGGCTTTCTCCAAATAGGATTGCTGCGAGGGCGTCAGGTCGTCGTCAAAAATAACGACATCGGCATCCATGCGATGCACCAGGCCGCACAGCTCTTCAACCTTACCGGAACCGATAAACGATTTAGGATACGGCTTTACCAAACGCTGTGACAAGCGTGCCACGCACTGGGCACCAGCCGTGTGGGTAAGACGCTCCAGCTCATCAAGCGAGCGATCGAGCGGCCATGCATTGTCGCGCCACTCAACACCAACTAATATGGCACGCTCGGGCTCGGGTGCCGTGGGAACAAGGGGGAAACGGGCCATTAGGCAGCCTCAATACGATGCAGGATGTCCTCAACGACCTCATCGATCGTAAACTCGTCCATATCAAACCACACGATACGGTCATCGCGCTTAAACCACGAAAGCTGACGTTTGGCATAGCGACGCGAACGCATCTTGATGAGTTCGCGAGCCTCATCCATAGAAATCACGCCATTGAAAGCATCAATGATCTCTTTATAGCCAATTGCCTGCATCGAAGTCAGGGCATCTCCCAGCCCCTGGTCCATAAGACCGCGAACCTCATCAACAAGACCCTGTTCAAACATCAGATCGACACGCAGGTTAATGCGCTCGTAGAGCACCTCGCGATTACGCGTCAGACCAAACCATAGAGCATGATAATGCTCGCGCGGAACACTAAACTGACTTTTTTGCTGTGCATAGGAGATACCATCATCATGCATCTCGAGCGCACGAATCACACGGCGCACGTTATGGGGATGAATAACAGCAGCCGATTCTGGGTCGCGCTCGGCAAGCAGGGCATGCAGTTCTTCCTCGCCAATACGCTCGGCAAGCTCCTGATAGCCCACACGGTGATCGTCCTCAAGTTCACCCGAGGGAAAGTCCATCTCATCGAGGGCGGCCTTGAGATATAGCCCCGTACCTCCGCAAAAAACCGGCAGACAACCCGAACCAATGAGACGTTCAACATGCGCGCGAGCGTCAGCCTGATAAAGCGCAGCAGAATATGCCACACCCGGCTCTACAATGTCGACGAGACGCAGCGGCGCCGTACACTCATCGGGCGTCATCTTTGCGGTACCGATGTCCATGCCGCGATAGATTTGCATCGCATCGCACGACAGCACTTCGGACGAAAGACGAGCGGCCAAACGGTCGGCAACATCACTCTTACCAACCGCCGTCGGACCGACGATCGCAACGGCGGAAAGACCTGCCCCGGAAGAAACCATTAGCGCGGCTCGCCCACAACGGAGCCGGACAAATACCAGGTCTTGGCAACGTCAACGTCAACATCAACGATCTTGCCAACAAGCTGATCGATGCTGTAACCCTCGGGGATAGGCGCATGCACGGTCTGATTCTTGGGACTCTTGCCCAGCAGGACCGCGTCGTTCTTTTTACTCGTTCCCTCAATGAGCGCCGGAACCACAGTATGAAGTTCACCCTGGTTATACTCATGTGCCGTGGTCTCGATAACCTTAACCAGGCGGTTGAAACGCCCGAGAATAACCTCATGCGGCGTAGGATCGTCAATCTCTGCGGCCGGGGTACCGGCGCGCTTGGAATAGATGAAGGTATAGGCCTGGGCATAGCGGACCGTCTCGGCAAGTGAAAGCGTCTGCTCAAAGTCTTCTTCAGTCTCGCCCGGGAAGCCAACGATAATGTCAGTCGAGAGCGCGATATCGGGCATGCGGTTGCGAATGCGATCGACCAGGCCCAGATAGTCCTCGCGTGTATAACGGCGATTCATCTCTTTGAGGATCCGCGTCGAACCTGACTGGACGGCCAGGTGCAGCTGCGGCATAACAGCAGGCGTCTCGGCCATGGCGTCGATGGTCTCGGGCAGCAGATCCTTGGGATGCGAAGACGTAAAGAAGATGCGCTCCACACCCGTATCGCCCACGGCACGCAGCAAATCGGCAAAACGCGGCTTGCCAAACAGATCGCGACCATATGAGTTAACGTTTTGGCCCAGCAGCGTAATCTCACGCACGCCCTGGCGCACCAAACCGGTCACCTCGTCGACAATCTCCTCGAAGGAGCGGCTCTTTTCGCGACCGCGCACGTACGGAACGATGCAATAGGTACAGAAATTATTGCAGCCCGTCATGATGGGCACCCAAGCGTGATACTGGGTCTCGCGATGCCACGGCATGCTCATGGCATCCGTATCCTCATGCTCATTGGTGCGGATATGACGCTTGCCATCAAGGAACGCCTCGGCAATGAGCTCTGCCACATGTGCGATGGAATGCGTACCAAAGATGACATTGACGTTATCGACGTTGGTGAGCAGGCCCTCGCCATCGCGCTGCGCGATGCAACCACCAACGGCAACCACACGCTTGCCCGAAGGCGAAGGCGGCAGGCTTTTACAGGAATTGCACTGGCCGTACAGGCGAGTATCGGCGGCCTCGCGCACGCAGCATGTCATGAAGACAACAATATCGGCATGCTCGGGATCGAGCGCCATGAGGCAACCATACGAATCGAGCAGACCGCTCACGCGCTCGGAGTCGTGCTGATTCATCTGGCAGCCAAAGGTGCGGATAAAGTAGGTTTTACCGGCAAGAATATCGCGTACGGAACGCTGGTCCATGTGCATAAGTCCTAACGATGGAGAGGGGGGGCGAATCGAGGCAAGCAGAAGCTATGCCACAGGCTTAACATCATCCATGACGACGTTATCCATAGCAGCTCGATTGATCTGGTGAACGTAAATAGAAAGACGGATGGCCGTGCGCGACTCCCCGTTAATGAGGATGTCGGAGAACACGGGCGCGCAGGAAATATCAAACCCGGTTGGAATCAAAAAACCGCGCGCAATAGCCACGGCCTTTATGGCCTGGTTGACCGCACCGGCGCCGACACACTGAATGTTGACGGGCACACCATCCTTGACCATGCCGGCGATGGCGCCGGCAACGGACGCGGGCGATGATTTGCTTGATACCTTCAGGCAATCCATGAAGAAACTCCTGCGTTTAAAAGTACGTTTTAACTGCAATAACTGTATCGTACCGAGTGGACTCGGTAAAGGCACTATTCCTCTTTGGCAAGATCGAAGGTCACAGTGATTCGATCACGCGAAACACGAATCTTTGGGTCACCGCAAAGGTTGAGATAGTACCGGGCGGCAAGGTCATTAAAGTCACGCTCCACAGCACGCGAAAACTGTGCCATGTCATCCTTGGCAATACGTAGCCCGCGACGATCCTTTGCAAGATCGACAGGAGCCGGCGCATGCGAGGACGAATCACGCTCGCGCAGCAGACGCGCGGTCACACCGCGAACGGGTTTAATCTGCCCTGCCAAAATGCGATGGGCCGTGCGCTCGGACATCTCAAGACCCAAACCCGAACAGATACGGATAAAGTCCTCGGCATCAGAGGCAAGGCCTAAACGATCGACAACCGGAAGCTCGCTCTCGTCATCAATGAACAGGAGACGCGACGTATCGAGCCGACTTGACGCCTGAGCATAAAGGGTCGCGGCAATCTCAGACGGAGAACCAAGATAGACATCGCAACCACGCAACTCCTCGAGCGCAAACTCACAAGCAGCGCGAATAATATTATGCGGTCCGCGAGCACAGACATAACGTCCATCCTCATCCTTGACGGCCTGGGGCCAGCTGGACTGATCAGCACGCTCGCTGAGGCGGTCGGCCGCAACGCTCACCTTAAAGGCCGAGCCAAGATCGACACCGGACGTGACCACACGGGCCTCGTCGGTGTTCTGCTTGATCGAAAACAATGCCATGCCACGACCGTGAACGCCCCAACGGTCCATCTTCATGCTCTCGAGCTTGGAGGTAACGCGGGCATCGAAGATTCGCTCTTGCATATCCTGCGGAACGCCCGAACCGTTATCCAGAAAGACAAGCGTGCGGACGCCATCTTCCTTGGTCGTAGCGAGATAGACTTTGTCGGCGCCAGCATCGCGAGCATTACGGAGCATTTCAATGACGATATCCTCGACATGCTGAATGTCGTGCTTTGCCTGGCGCCTCTCGGCCTCCGAAACGCGGAGGCGGACATAACCCTCGCCAAGGTTCTCCTCGACGCGAAGGTTGCCCTCCCCCGACATCGACGCGATAAATGAGATGAGCTCGTTCGCGTCGCTCATGTTATTTAGCGATATCGACAGCGCGGCTCTCGCGAATCACGACGACGCGCACCTGACCGGGATACTCCATCTCTTCCTCGATCTGATGGGCGATATCGTGAGCCAGGACCGTGGACTGGGCATCGGAGATCTTGTCCGGCTGAACCATGACGTGGACCTCGCGACCAGCCTGCATGGCATAGGTACGCTCGACGCCATCATGGGAGTTGGCGATCTCCTCGAGCTTCTCAAGACGCTTGATGTAGTTCTCGGCAGACTCGCGACGGGCACCGGGGCGAGAGGCAGAGACAGCATCGGCGGCCTGCACCAGGACATCGAGCACCGTGTTGGGGTCGACGTCGGCATGGTGAGCCTCGATAGCGTGGACGATAACGGGCTTCTCGCCATAACGGCGGGCAAGCTCGGCGCCGATGACGGCATGCGGGCCCTCGACGTCATGGTCGATTGCCTTGCCCAGGTCGTGCAGCAGGCCGGCGCGCTTGGCGGTCACAACGTCCAGGCCAAGCTCGGAAGCCATCACGCCGCACAGGTCAGAGACTTCGAGGGAGTGCTGAAGCACGTTCTGACCAAACGAGGTACGGTAGCGCAGGGCACCAAGGGTCTTGACGATCTCGGGATGCAGGTCGTGGATGCCGGTATCGAAGGCAGCCTGCTCGCCAGCCTCGCGCACGCGCTGCTGAACCAGGTCGGCAGCCTTGTGATAC
Organism: uncultured Collinsella sp.; assembly: GCA_959021215.1. Classification (GTDB taxonomy): domain Bacteria; phylum Actinomycetota; class Coriobacteriia; order Coriobacteriales; family Coriobacteriaceae; genus Collinsella. Next base: position 17,579 of record CAUEUQ010000015.1, read on the forward strand.
ATCTCCTCGATGCGGGCGGGGTGAATGCGGCCGTCGGCGATGAGGTTCTCGAGGGCAACACGGGCGGTCTCACGACGGACCGGGTCGAAGCTCGAAAGAACGACAGTCTCGGGCGTGTCGTCGATCACGAGGTTGACGCCGGAAACCTGCTCGAAGGTCCGGATGTTGCGACCCTCGCGACCGATGATACGGCCCTTGAGGTCATCAGAGGGAATGTGCACGGAGGTAACGGTGACCTCGGCTGTGTGGTCGGCAGCGCAGCGCTGAATCGCCAGGGACAGAATCTCCTGGGCGGTCTTGTGGCACTCGGCGCGAACCTGCTGCTCGGACTCGCGAATGATCGTGGCAGCCTCGTGGGTGACCTCGCCGCGAACCTTATCGAGGAGCTCCTTGTGGGCGTCCTCGCGGGTCAGGTCGGCGATACGCTCGAGCTCAGAGGTCTGCTTGGCGCAGAGCTCCTCGAGCTCGCGGGAGCGCTTCTCGACCTGACCGGCCTGGCTGGACAGCTGGTGCTCACGCTTGTCGAGAGCGTCGTTTCGGCGATCAAGGGACTCCTCGCGCTGCATCACACGGTTCTCGAGCGTACGAATCTCGCTCTTACGCTGCTTATCCTCGGCCTCGGCGGCCTGCTTGTTCTTGATGATCTCCTCTTTAGCCTCGAGCAGAGCCTCTTTTTTGAGGGTCTCGGCCTGACGCCTAGCATCACCGATCAGGGACTCAGCCTGTGCGTGTGCCGACTGGATCTTTTCGTCGGCCTCGTGAAGACTACCCTGCTTGGCGGTGCGCATGTAGGCAATGGCGGCGATGGCACCCAAAACGATGCCAACGAGCGCTGCGATGATAGGCATGCTCACTCCTTTTTATGGATTCGTTACACAACAAAGCGAACCGTCCTTACGAACGGCTCGCGACATTTGAGTAATATGGGCGCAGCTTATGCGGGTCGGATACAGATAAACATATAAACAAACTCATCACAGATGAGCACATATCACAAAGCAAATGACAGTGTTTATCGTACGTTGAACCACAACAACTGTCAAATAAATGGCCCCGGCACGGCGGCTAAAACGCGGTGAACGGCAGGGTCACAAAACGCATACGCCTAAACCGCACATTCCTCGCGTTCGGCATCGAGACGTGCCTTAACGGCATCGGCGGCGATGTGATACGAGAAGCCCTTGCCCATCAAAAACCGAACCAGTTTTTCGAATCCGCGCGTCTCTGGAACACGCCGCTTGGCGAGCAGGGCTGACGCACGCGCCAAATCGTCTTCGACGGCAAAATAATCCTCGGGATAACCGGGAATGTCATCGAGCACGACATGACGGCGCTTGAGCTCGGTCTCGATTTTGCGCTGTCCCCAACCGCGCCGCTTGCGCTCCTCGATAAAGTACGAGCAAAAGCGGTTGTCGTCTAAAAAGTGATACTCGGTGGCGCGCTCGACGGCGAAATCGATCGCGGGCTGGTGAAAGCCGTAGCGAGCCAGCTTGTCACGGACCTCACCCGTCGCATGGTCGCGGCGCGATAGCATCTCGGTCACCATGGTAAGTGCACATTTACGCTCGATGAGCTGCACCGCCTCACGAAAGTTGTCCCAATCACAGGGAAGATCGGGGCGGTTTTTGACATACAGCCGCGCGACCCGCACGGGAATCCAAATGGACCGCTCAAAACCGCCCTCAAGCTCACAATCGATATGTGCGCAAGGCTTTTTGGACGCATACCCGCTCGAGAACGAGGAGGCCGCCTTCTTATCGGGAAAGACGACCGTGGCCTCGGTCACCGTATACGACATGAGCGTAACCGCTACTCGTCGTCATCATCGAGCATGGCGGAACCATCGATGGCGTAAAGCTCGTCAAACTCCTCAGGCGCAGGCTGATCGGTCAGCTCGACCTCGGACGGAGCATCGTCATCAAACTCAAGTCCACAGGCAAGGCGGACCTTATGCTCAATCTCGTCGGCACAATCGGGGTGTTCGCGCAGGAACGCCTTGGCGGCCTCGCGACCGTTGCCGAGCTTGTCCTCGCCATAGGCAAACCAGGAGCCCATCTTCTTGCAGATACCGCACTCGACAGCCATGTCCAGAATCGAGCCCTCCTTAGAGATGCCCGTACCGTACATGATGTCGAACTCAGCAGATCGGAACGGAGCCGCCACCTTGTTCTTAACGACCTTGGCGCGCACGCGGTTACCGATAACCTCGTCCTTAAGCTTAATGCTGTCGATGCGGCGAATATCGATACGTACCGAAGAGAAGAACTTAAGGGCGCGGCCGCCCGTCGTGGTCTCGGGGTTGCCGAACATGACACCGATCTTCTCACGCAGCTGGTTAATGAAGATGCACGTCGTGTTGGACTTGGACAGCGAGCCGGCGAGCTTGCGGAGCGCCTGGCTCATCAGGCGAGCCTGAAGACCGACCGTAGTGTCGCCGATTTCTCCCTCGATCTCGGCACGCGGGGTCAGCGCGGCGACGGAGTCGACGACGATGGCATCGATGGCGCCGGAACGCACGAGCATGTCAACAATCTCGAGCGCCTGCTCGCCCGTATCGGGCTGGGAAATGAGCACCTCGTCGATATCCACACCGATGCGCGCGGCATACGTGGGATCAAGCGCGTGCTCGGCATCGATAAATGCCACAACGCCACCCATTGCCTGGGCCTCGGCCAGGATCTCGAGCGAAAGCGTCGTCTTACCGGAGGACTCAGGACCGTAAATCTCGACGATACGGCCGCGCGGCACGCCGCCGATACCCAGCGCGGCATCGAGGGCCAGGGCGCCCGTGGGAATGGCCTCGACCTCGAGCTCGGGGCCACCGTCGCCGTACCTCATGATGGAACCCTGGCCGAATTTCTTCTCGATCTCGGCCTTGGTGGTGGCGATCATCTCATCGCGCTCTTTACCCGTCGTGCGAGCATGAACGGTACGTACGGGACCTGAATTCTTGGCCATGAATAGCCCTCCTCTTAACAACCTGCATCGATAATAAACGAACGGCTGTTCGTGGTCAACCGTTCAGGCCAATCATATGCAGGCGGTCTTTCCAAAACCCAACCAAACGCCGACCAAACACTGACCAAATACTTGACCACAAAGGACCAAATATGAACAAGGCAGGCAAAAATACATCTACAACCAGCACAAACGCTAAATTTGTCAGAGGTCCCTATCTCCACAATTAAGGGGCCCTAAGGCCCCTTAAAACATGTCTATTCCATAGAGTTGAGCACAAGGGCAATGCGCCCCAATGCCTCCGCGACCGCATGGGCACGAACACACGAACGGTCGCCCTCATAGTGGCAGCGCACAGAGTCCACGACCGGCACGCCCCCATCGGCGGAACGATGCGCCCAGCCAATATAGAAAGTGCCCGCCGGATCGTCCTCAGTGCCACCGCCGGGGCCGGCATAACCCGTTGCGCTCACTGCAATATCGCTCTGGTACAGCTCCAGCGAACCCACCGCCATCTCGCGCGCGGTCTGATGCGACACCGCGGTATAGCGGTCGAGCGTCTCCTGCTCAACACCAAGAACGCGATGCTTAATCTCATCGCAGTAAGTCACCGCACCGCCACGCAACACCGCCGAGGCGCCCGGGATATCCGCAATCGTCGAGGCGATCATACCCGCCGTCAGCGACTCAGCCGTCGAAACCGTCACGCCCCGAGCGCTCGCGCGCTCGACAATATCGCGCGCCAGCTCCTCATTGTGTGCGGAAATCTGCTCAAAAGAGACCGTCATACCCACCAGGACCTAGACCGAAAAGACGATCTTGCGGCAGTTCCAGAAGTACTGGGCGCCCGAGATAACGGTCAAGACAACGGCAACGGCATACAGGAAGCGCGACACCGAGTAGATGCCGAGCGTCAGCGCCACCGGGCCAAGGTGCAAGCCGGCCATAGCAAAAACGCACAGGTAACCGCAGATGGAGACCATCGTGGTTGCCGTCTTGTACTTGCCGAGCTTATCGGCCGCAACAACCACGCCGGCCGCACTCGCAACCATGCGTAGGGCACTCACCAGCAGCTCGCGGAACAGGATAATAAACACGGACCACACGGTTACGGCGCCAAAATCCAAGAACAGCAGCAGGGCCGAGAACACCAGCAGCTTGTCGGCGATGGGGTCCAAGAACTTGCCGAAATCGGTGATCTCGTTGCGCGAGCGTGCCAGATAACCGTCGACCTTATCGGTGCACGACAGGATCACATACAGAATGAAGGCAGCGGCGGCGAGCGGACCGTCAAAGGTGCTCCAATCCGTACCGGCAACACTCGTGTGAGAAAGCGCCGACACGATCATGAACACCGGGATAAAGACGATGCGCACGCACGTCACGATGTTGGCGGGCGTCCAGACACTCGTCAGTTCCTTATTGCTCTCGTTTGCCACGACGCTCTCCTACTCCACAACATGACCGATAAGCTCATAGCAGAAGCTATCGGTAAACTCGACGGTCAGAATATCGCCCACGGACGCCTCGCTGGCGTCCAGATGCACCGCTCCATCGGAATCGGGCGCCTGGAACCAGGCATGGCCGATCAGCTCGGCGCCGTCCTCGGTCTCTTCGATACCGTCGACGATTACCTGGGCGCGCTCGCCCACATGGGCGGCGGTGGCGGCAAAGCCGAGCGACTCGGCCAGGTCCATGGCCTCCTGGGCGCGCTCGAGCTTGACCTCTTCGTCGACCTGTCCGTCCATCTTGGCGGCCAGGCTGCCCTCCTCCTGCGAGTATGCAAAGACACTCGTGTAGTCAAAGCCGACGGTGTCCATGAAGTCGATAAGGTCGCGGAACTCGTCGTCGGTCTCGGTCGGGAAACCGACCATGGCCGTGGAACGAATCACGATGCCGGGGATGCGCTCGCGAAGGTCGCGGAACAGATCCTCGAGCTCCTGGCGCGAACCGGAGCGACGCATGGCCTTGAGAATGCGCGCGTCGCAGTGCTGCACGGGGATATCGATATAGGGCAGCACCTCGGGCGTATCGCGAATCGTCTCGATGAGTTCGTCAGTCATGCCCTCGGGCTGCAGATAGAGCACGCGGATCCACACGTTATGAGGACGCACCGCCTCAGCAACGGCCTGCAGCAGCTGCGCCAGATTGCGCGGCGCGCCCTCGGCGAGGTCCTCGTCGGCGAAGTCGGTACCCCAGATGCCCGTGTCCTGACCGATCAGAACGATCTCGCGGACGCCACCGGCGACCAGGTCGCGTACCTCGGAGATGATGCTCTCGGCATTGCGCGAGTGGTAACGACCGCGGATATACGGGATCATGCAGAAGCTGCAGAAGCGGTTGCAGCCATCGGAAATCTTGACGTAGGCGACAGCACCCTCGACGGTACGTTTGACCTGCGGGATATAGGCTGCAATCTCACGCTCGACACCCAGCACGCCATCGATGACCGCCACGATGCCATCTTCCTCGTCGGCCTTCACAAAGGCAGCGACCTCGGGCAGCTCGTCAGGCAGGTCATCGCCATAGCGCGACGGCACGCAGCCGCACATGACGATGGGGCAAGAACGAACGCCGTCCTGAACCTCGTTGGCGAGCTCGAGCGTGGTCTCGATGCTCTCGGACGTTGCGGAGGCGAGGAACGAGCAAGTATTGACGATGGCGATATCGGCATCCTGCGGGTCGAATGCCTCCTCGTAGCCCGCGGCGGTCAAAAGAGAACGCATGCGGTCGGTGTCAACCTCGTTCTTAGCGCACCCGAGGGTGATGTAGAGCACGGAGCCCAACGGTGTATCCATGTTGGAGAGCGGTCCTTTCGATTGATATTAGCGGTAGTTGGTGAACTGCAGCGGCTGGCCGTAGTCCTGGTCGCGCAGGAACTGGATCACGGACTGCAACGCGTCCTTCGAAGCAGAGGAAACACGCAGTTTGTCGGCCTCGATGGTCACCTTGACCTTGAGCTTTTGGTCCTTGATGTCCTTGTTGATCTTCTTGGCGGTCGCTTGGTCGATACCCTCGACGATATGGCCGAGCACGCGCACGGTGCCGCCCGATGCCGCCTGCGGAGCATCCCACGAGACGGCCTTGAGGTCGATGCCGCGCTTGATGAGCTTGGAGCTCAGCACGTCGACAATCTGCTTGGAGACAAAGTCGGCCGGGGCGTTGATCGTAAAGAGCTTGTCGCCCTTCGAAAGCTCGATCGTGGCGCCGGAATCCTTAAGGTCATAGCGCTGGGAAATCTCGCGCGTGGTCTGCTGAAAGGCGTTATCGACCTCTTGCATGTTGACCTCGGACACGACGTCGAAGCTGGAATCTTTAGCCATGATGTTTCCTTTCGCGTACGAGCGGCCTAGTAGCTATCGTACGAATTGTCGGTAGAATCGGTGGGTGTCTGACCGTCAGTTGCGGTATCGGCGCCATCCGTGGACTGGGCATCGGTACCGTCGGTGGTATCGGTACCATCGGTGGTGTCGGTACCATCAGAACTTTCACCATTCTCGGAATCAGACGTCTCCTTCTTGGGAACGGTGATCGTCACACGCGCCACGCCCGAGGTCTTGGTATCGTAACGAACCTTTTCACCGTTCTTGGTAACGGTGACATCGGAAGGCTTGGACGTGGTGATCTCGATCGAAGACTCGGGCGTGTACTCCTGCTCAAAGGGGCCAGTCGCCTGGGCGCCATAGACCGACTTGCCGTCAACCTTGACCTCAATCCACGCGGTCTTTCCCTTGGCAACGGAGACTTTGACCTTCGTGACCTCGTTCTCTTCCTTCTTTGCCGTCGTCTTGGTAGCGTCCGAGTCAGTCGACTCATCCGTCGCCTCATCGGTGTCTTCGTCCTCGTCGACCGTTTCGGTCTTCTTAGAAGACTTCTTGGTCGTCGTCTTGGTAGCAGTGGGCGTCTCGGGCGTGGTCTCGGGCGCCGAAGATGCGCAGCCGCGCAGAAGCACCACGATGAGCACAATCAACAACAGCGCAACGGCACCGATGCCGGCGTAGACGATACGCGGATCGAGCCCGTTGTTTTGAGGAGTACGTGATCCGCCGCGTCCACGATTGGAACTGCTGCGGCCGCCTCCCTGAGGCATACGACCACGATTGCTATCGGAACGGCCGCGATAGCCACCCTGGCCCTGAAGGCTGCGCTGACCCGAGCGGGGCGCAAGTTCACCGCGGCCTTGATAGCCACGCTGGCCCGAACGCGGAGCCGAAGAGCGCTGGCCATACGGCTGTGATTGAGAGCGAAGACGCGGCGTCACCTGCGTGGTATCGGCATCCGCATAGCCACCGCGAGAGCGACCAGAAGAGACCCCACGGTAACCGCGATCGGAATAGCCGCCGTCGCCGTAGCCGGCACGAGGGTCACGAGCCACGCCGCGGGCAGCGGGAAGTGCACGGTCCTCGGGCATCGGCGTACTGCGGAACCGGTCACGCTGCGAACGAATCTCCTCGCCCGAACCCGTCTCGGTAATATAACCGGCCTGCTGAGGACGCTGTCCATAACGCGTCGAACGACCGCCCTGAACCATCAGGAAGCGCCCGTTATCGACCGAGGAACGCGAATTGACGTAGCCAGCGGCGTCCTGAAAACGACCGCCCTGCTGCGACGTCTCGCGCTCATATGCCATCAGATCGTCAAAGTAGGCATTGACGACCTCGCGCGGATTGAGGCCCAAAAAGCGAGCATAGCTCGAAATCATGCCCTGCGCATAGCCGCGCGGCGGCATCGAAGCAAAGTTACCGGTCTCGAAAAACTCGATGATCTGCGGCCTGATTTTGATGGTGTTGGCGACTTGCTGAATGGAAAGGCCCATTCGGCGACGCTGCTCGAGCAGCATGTCACCAAAGCGTGCAGCCATCAGAATCCTCCAAACTCACGATCTTCACGTGCCATCTCGGCGTCGACAGATTCCAGCGCGGCAAGCCCCTCCTCGTCCAGCAGGACCTCGCGCGGCTTGGAACCGTCGGGCGGACCGACGACACCCTTTTCTTCCAGCATGTCCATAATACGCCCGGCGCGCGCATAGCCAACCTTCAGACGACGTTGCAGGCCAGATGTGGAGCCAAGCTGCGATTCCACCACAATATGGGCGGCTTCCCAAATGAGAGGATCATCGTCTTGCGGCTCGGCGACTCCGGTGCGGACAATGCCGCCGCCACCCGCCATGGACATGGAAGCGGGCGCCACGGCAGACAGGATCTCCTCGTGGTAGTCGGGCTCGCTCTGCGACTTGACGAACTCGACAATCTCGTTGATTTCGTCATCCGAGACAAAGCAGCCCTGGATACGGCGAGGCTTGCCCCAGTCGACCTTTGAGAACAGCATGTCGCCCAAACCAGTGAGCTTTTCGGCGCCCATCTGATCAATGATGACGCGCGAGTCGATACCCGTGGCGACGTTAAAGGCGATGCGGTTGGTGATGTTAGCCTTGATAAGGCCCGTCACCACGTTGGAGCTGGGGCGCTGCGTGGCCACGATAAGATGAATACCGGCGGCACGGCCCAGCTGGGCGATACGCACAATCGACGCCTCGACGTCCTTACCGGCGACCATCATCAGGTCCGAGAGCTCGTCGATGATGATGACCAGGTAGGGCATCTTTTGCGGCGGGTTATCGTAATGCTCAAACTCGCCGGCGGCCTGCTTTTCGTTGTAAGTCGAGATCTTACGCACGTTGAGACGCTCGAAGACCTTCAGGCGACGCTCCATCTCGGACACGGCCCATTGCAGAGCGCTCGCGGCCTGCTTGGGCTCGGTCACTACAGGCACGTAAAGATGCGGCAGACCGTTATAGCCCGCAAGCTCGACGCGCTTGGGGTCGACCATGATCAGGCGAACGTCCTCGGGAAGGGCGCGCATGAGCAAGGTCGTGATGATGGAGTTGATCATGACCGACTTACCGGAACCCGTGGTACCGGCGATCAGCAGGTGGGGCATCTTGGCAAGGTCGGCGACGACCGGCGTACCCTCGGCATCTCGACCGATGGCGAGCTCAAGCGGACCGCCCTTCACATAGGGAAGCACGTCGCCCAGGTTGACGTTCTGGCGCTTGCGATTAGGGATCTCGATACCCACAAGCGAGGTGCCGGGGATCGGGGCAAAGATACGCACGGACTGGGCAGCAAGCGATAGCGCGATATCGTCCTCGAGGCTCGAAATCTTGCTCACGCGCTCGCCCTCGCCAGGTTGCAGCTTAAAGGTCGTCACCGTGGGGCCGGCGATCCAGCCGACCACGCGGGCACTACGACCAAACTCCAGCAAGGTGGACTGAAGCGACTCGGCAGTCTGTTCCAGCTCCTTGTCAGAAGACGCGGAGGAAGCCGACTGCGGGTTGGCATGCAGAATCTCAAGTGGCGGAAGTTTGAGGCCGTCCTCTTCTTCGCCCTCGTTATCTGCGGCGCCGCCGTCCGCTCCCCCATCGCTAGCCGCAGCCGATTCGACAGCACTCAAGGCAGGCGCATCGGCAACCTTGGGATGCTTCAAGAAGTCGGGGATCTGAGGTGCTGCCGAGACAGGATTCACGGCAAACGGCGGCTCGGACTCGTCGATCTTATCGGGGTCGTCTTCCATCGAAAGCTGACCGGTTACCTGGTCGCGCTTTGCATGGCGACGCGGCAGCAAAGTTGTCTTTGCGGTCTCAATCGGAGCCTCGTTGTCCTCGTCATCGCCCTCGGTGAGCTCAATCTCGCTCTCGGACCAAGACGGGTCGGGCTCACTCGTATTGAGTTTGGGCGCAGCCTTGCCCTTCTTGGCATGGCGGCGCGGCAACAGCGTCGTCTTAGCGCGCTCAGCTTCCACGGCATCGGACACGTCGACAAACGGATCCTCGTCCTCGTCGTCATCGTCCAAAACCGGGTCCACATCGTTGCCCATGACCGTGGTCACGGCAGCATCGGAGCCCTTTTGACGAAGAATGCTCAGGTGAGGACGGGCAACGCCGGGCACCGACAGGGCCTCATCGTCACCCCACGGACTCGCGTTGACGTCGGCACGACGGCGCTCGGCAAAATCTGCCGCACGGTCGCGGGCAGAGCGCAAAACGCCGCCCACCGAAAAGCCGATGATGACCAGGCCCACGACGACAAGGCCCAACAGGACCACCATCGCGATAGGCTTACCCAGGGCATTCTGCAGCGCACTCGCAATAAACGCACCAATGTAGCCACCCGAGGCGGACAGATTTTGCGGCGTGAACATAAGGTCGCACGAGTCGCTCGTACCTGGCACCATCAACGAAAGAATGGAGACGACGGCGATAAAGACCACGGCGCCGCCCGCAACAGAGCGCGCGTTGAGCGGCGAGTCCTCGCCTAAAAAGAGCGTGGCGGCAAACAGCAAAATGACGATCGGCAGCACGTAGGCGCCCAGACCAAAGCCCAAGTGGTAGAAACCGGCAACCGCAGCCGTAACGGGCGCAGTCGCCGGCGAAATCACGGCAATAAAGGACGCAATCGCCAAGACGGCAATGACCACGCCGGCGATATCGCGGTTGGCCGAGGGCTCGACCAAGGGCTCGAAATCATCGAACTCGGACTCGTGACCCTTATTGGCACGCAGATGGGAACCGGCACCCTTAGCAGATGCCGGTTGGTTGTTGGCCTTATTGCCTTTGGCGTTTTGTGCAGATCCGCGCGCCAAACTAAACCTCCATGACGACCGGGATGATCATCGGACGAGTGCGCGTACGGCTCCAGATAAAGTTGGAGAGCGAGTCGCGCACGGCCTTGCGAATGGCATCGGAACCGCTGCTCGTAAAGCTGAACTTGCCCTTCTCGATCGTCTTCATAATGGACGCGGAGGCATCCTCGGAGAACTGGTCGTCGATGGCAAACGAGACGCCGCGGCCCGAGAACTCGATGGCCTCGATCTTCTTGTGCTTGAGCGAGACGATGGCGACGGCCGTGACCATACCGTCGTTGGCGAGCTTCTGGCGATCGCGCAGGACGATGGGGTCGGTATCGCCGATACGCAGGCCGTCGACGTAGACGACGCCGGACTCGACGGGCGTACCGCGTTTGACGATACCGCCGCGCATCTCGAGCGTGTCGCCGTTATCGAGGATAAAGATATGATCGTCCTTGATGCCCATCTTGCGGGCCAGCTGGGCATGGGCGCGCAGATGCACGGCCTCGCCGTGAACCGGCATAAAGTACGTGGGCTTGGCCATGGCCATCAGGAGCTTGAGCTCCTCCTGGCTACCGTGACCGGAGACGTGGACGAGAGCGCGGTTCTTATCCCACACGTCGCAGCCGAGCTTGGCCAGGCTGTTGACGACCTGCTGGACGGCCTTCTCGTTGCCGGGAACGGGAGTTGCTGAGAGGATGACGGTATCGCCCTCGTGGATGGAGAGCGTCTTGTGCTCGCCATTGGCCATGCGGGACAGGGCCGACAGCGGCTCGCCCTGCGAACCGGTGCACATGACGACGATCTTGTCGTCGGGCAGGTTATCGATATCGAAGGCATCGATGATATCGGCATCGTCGATGTTGAGGTAGCCCAGCTCGCGCGCGACGCGGGTGTTGGTGAGCATGGAGCGACCGGTCACAACGACCTTACGGCCGCACTTACGGGCGGCATCGCAGATCTGCTGCAGGCGATGAATGTGGCTCGAGAACGACGCGACGAACACGCGACCCGGGGCGTTCTTGATGGCGTGCAGCAGATTGGGACCAACCTCGGCCTCGGACTTGGTAAAGCCGGGAACCGTGGCATTGGTGGAGTCGGAAAGCAGCAGGTCGATACCCTGCTTGGCAAAGCGGCTGATAGCGGCATAGTCGGGCGTAACGCCGTCGATGGGCGTCTGGTCGAGCTTAAAGTCGCCGGTGTGCATAACGGTGCCCTGGTTAGTGCGAATGAACACGCCCAGAGCGCCGGGGATGGAGTGCGTCATCGAGAAGAAGTCGAGCGAGATGCCACCGAGATTGACATGGCTTCCGCCCTTGACCTCGCGGAACTTGGGCGCGCGGATGCGGAACTCAGAGAGCTTGCCCTCGATAAAGCCAAGCGTCAGCTTGCTCGAGAAGATGGGCACCTTGTTGTTGAGGTCCTGCAGCAGATACGGAAGCGAACCGGTGTGGTCCTCGTGGCCGTGGGTGACGACGATACCGCGGAGCTTCTCCTCGTTCTCCAGGACATAGGTGTAGTCAGGAAGCACCAGGTCGATACCGGGCTGGGAGTCATCCGGGAACATGAGACCGGCGTCGACGAGCACCATGTCGTCGCCGCACTCGAAGACCGTCATGTTCTTGCCGATGCCGTCAAGGCCACCGAGCGGAATGATCTTCAAGGGAGATGATTTTTTAGCTGCCATAGGTTAGTGTGGTTTCCTTTCTTCGAAACGGGTCTGGAACAACCGGCGGGGCGCTTCTGGCAAACCGACCGCCGGGAACGTACAAACATGCATCACAGATTCGACGCAGTAACCACAGTATGATACCCATTTGCACAACAACAGACCACCCATGCATCAAAGCCCCATCTGAACCTGTGTATCCCGCCGGTCAGGGCACTTTCCATATCGGTGTAGACAACGCCCTGCTCCGCAACCTCCTTGCGGACATTGTGGTAGACGAGCTCGGAGTCGTACTGGGCACCCACACCTGCGAGGGAGGTGCGCTCCGCCTGCGGGATCCCAAGCTTTTCGAAGGTGTCCTTGATCTCTTCCGGAACCTCGGACCAGTTCCCCTTCATCTTTGTATTTGCGCGGACATAGGTGGCGATGTTGTCCATGTTCAACCCTTCGATGGACGGGCCCCAGTCCGGAACCTTCATTTCATGATATATTTTTAAGGAGTTCAACCGGAAATCATGCATCCACTCCGGATCATGCTTCTCTTCGGAGATCTTTTCCACAATGTCCTCGGTGAGACCGTTTTTAATACGGTAAGCGTCCTTCTCGTCATTGCGGAAGTCGTACATGTTGCGGTCGACGTCCTCAACATACGTCTTTTCCTTCATTAATCGTTCTCTCCCTTCTCATTTGCGGAAGCGATAAACTGCTCGAAGCCGTTCTCATTGATCTCATCGACGAGAGAACCATCGCCCTCGGCAACCAGGCGGCCGTCTACGAGAACATGGGTCTTGTCCACATGGAGAGACTCCAGGATCCTTGTGCTGTGGGTGATGATGAGGAGCGCGCCGTCCTTGCTCTTCTGATACTCCTCGATTCCCTTGGAAACGGTGCGGACCGCGTCGACATCGAGACCGGAGTCTGTCTCATCGAG
>CAUEUQ010000016.1:0-30317 GCA_959021215.1 uncultured Collinsella sp.
GGAGAGAGCGCTCCCGCAAACTGCCTCTTGACAACTTATAGGAGCGTCGGTTTTATGTTTCGCTATGCGGGCTGTGCTTGGCTATTGCAAAAAAGTCTACTCACTTAGGCTTGAGGGCCGTTCGCTAGCGCCTATTTGCGCTTGTTTGCCGACGCCGCGACCATCAGAAGCCCCTAGGACTCTTGCGGCAGGCGCTTCTTGCCTTTGCGGGCGCGGTTTCTAAAGTTCTCGACGGCATCTTCCATGCCGAGAGGCACGTAGGTGAGCTCATCGAGGTTATCGGGCAGGTAGCAGGCTAGGCTTTGCTCCTGCGCGCGCCCCGCCGCGAGCTGTTCATCGCTGGGCTGCGCTCCAGGTGTGGCGCAAATGCCATAGACGGCGGCACCCATCTCGCGCGTGCGGCGCTCGTACTCGGTCTCGGGGTGCTCGGGATGGTCGCGGCGGACGTCGTCACTTGCCCAAAGCGTATCGTAGCCGGCCGCGGCAAACTGCCCCAGGGCATAGTCGCGCAACGGCTTGCTGTCGGTGCGCAGCGTGACGGTAGCGCCGGCTGCAAAGAGCGGGCGGTACAGCATTAGGTGGTCGACATGGACGAGTCGCTTTTTGGCGTACTTGGCCTTGGGCTGCGGCGTGGGAAAGTTGATGGTGATGGCATCGAGCTCGCCTGCGGCAAATAGCTGTGGCAGCGATGCGGCGCCTCGGGGCAGGACGAGTGCGTTGGATAGCTCCTGCTCGCAGATTTTCTGCGCGGCATAGGCAATGCAGATGGGCTCCTGGTCCATGCCGATAAAGAGGGTGTTTGGCTCGTGGCCCGCGCGCTCTACAAGGTACGTTCCCTTGCCACAGCCAAGATCAAGGTGAAGGTGCTCGAAGGGCTTGCTGCCTGCGGGCGCACAGGCCTTGCGCCAATCTCCGGCATAGGCCTCGGGGTTCGTCTCAATCGCATCGGCGTAGCGCTCCAGGCGCTCCTCGAGCACAAAGTTCTTAGGCGTGCGAACGTGGACGGCTCCCATGAGGCTCCTTGGTCATAAGTTTGGAACGCATAGCTGCACGTTCCGTCAATGGATTGAAATAGGGCGGGCATAGCTTGCCCGAAAGATGCGGTGCAGCCCGGCGGCGAGTCGCCGATACCTACAGGCGCTTGAGAATCACATAGCGGTTGAGCTCGCCGCTGCGACCGTCGGCATGGAAACGCTCAAGCTCGCGCACGGGGACCTCGCCACTCTTGTAGAACGTACGGACGCCACGCACCAGGTCGGTGATCTGCTGATCGTCAAAGTGATGACAATAGCGGTAGGCGTGGCGGTCGTTTTGCCAGCCAATGAGGTGGTCGCCGGCTTCAAACTGCGCGGAATCGTAACCCTCAAACGGCGGGGTGAGCTCGGCGCGGGCCTCGGCGCGAACAGCCTTGCGCGCCATGCGCTCGTCGTTCATAAACTCCCAAAAGCTGATGGCGATGATGCCGCCCGGGCGCGTCTGACGCACCAGAGCGTCGAGCACGCGTACACGGTACTCGCACGACGGCACATGGTGCATAAAGCCAAAGCAGACCGAGATGTCGGCGAGCGGGGCGTCGAAAAGCACGTCGGGCGTCTCGGCGGGGTTGAGCTTCATGAGGGCGTCGAGCACATCGAGTTCCTGGAAGTGCAGGTTGGGAATGCGCAGCGCGTGGCCATGTGCATCGATGGCCAAGTCTTGGCACGAGTCGACGCCATAGAACTCGAAGGGGCAGCTGGCGTCTGCCGAGGGGTTTGCGCCGTCAACGCCCTTGGCGGCAAGTGCGCCGCCGGCGGCAAAGTTCTCGAATCGCATATTGCCGCAGGCAAGATCGAAGACGCGGACGGGATGCTCAATCGTGGCGACGTCGAGCTGCCCGAGTGCGATATCCATGGTGCGCACCCAGCCGGGCCAAGGGGCCTGGCGCGTATCGGAAAAGGAGGCGGAGTGCTCGCGATAGAACGTATTGTTGAGCTGGATGAGCGATGAGGCGAAATCGCGGTTCACGGCGCGGGACTCCCTCCGTTGGCGGTGCGGAATAAACAGTACGACCATACTACCGTTAACGCCGCAACGGGGACAACCAAGCTACGGGTCATTGCTTTGTTTGGACACATTTCCGCAGCTCACATGTGCCCGCAACCGCCGGTTGTCAAAAATCTCACTAGAATAGGTGGCATGCTTTTGGCAGTGGCGGATAGATTTTTAACTGTGCAAGGCGCCTTAAGAACAAAAACGGTCCGGCGGCACGGCTGGCATCACATAGGAGGAACCATGAATGTAGAAACTGCGCAGCGGCTCGCCGACCTTCGTCGCAGCAAGGGCTTTAGCCAAGAAGGGTTGGCGCGAAAGTTAGGGCTGTCGCGCCAGGCGGTCAGCAAATGGGAGCGCGCGGAGAGCTCGCCCGATACCGAGAACCTGATCTCGCTCGCCAAGCTCTATGGCGTGAGTCTGGACGAGCTGCTCAATCCGAGCGATGAGATCGAGGACGATATCGAGTTTGAGAACGAGGACCGCGCCCGTCAGCGCGAGGCCGAGGCAGCAGAGCGCGCTCGCACCCATGAGGCGGCGGCGCGTGCTACCGAGGCGGCAACGCAGGCGAGTGATGCCGCCGCCAAGGCGGCGCAAGCGGCAAGCTGGAGTGCGCAGGCCGCCAATGCCGCTACGGCGCAGGCGACGAGTGGCGGCGCAGTTGGCTCGACTCCGGTGAAGGGCCCGTTCCAGTCGTTCCCGTATTGGGCTGTGTGCTGGCTACTGTTCTTTTTGCTGATGTTCCTGTTTGGCGCCGGCCCCTTTGCCGCACTGATCTTCTTTACGATTCCCATCTATCACTGGGTGGCGCGTGCGCTCGATGGTGATTGGGCACGCGGGGATATTCAGGTTGGTCCGGCGCCGGCGGCGGTCAGGGCCCAGGGGAAGGATACTTCTGCGGAACCTGATGCTGACGTGGCTACCGCGGCCACCGCTGAGCCATGTGCCAAAGAAGGTGACGAATGATGAAGCTTTCGCATGAATCCAAGGTACGCTTGGGCATTGGCATAGGAGCGTTTGCGCTCATCATCGGACTTGTCTTTGGCACTTCGCGGCTATTGGCTCATTCCGATATGGTGCGTACGACCGGTATTCTATCTGGCCATTTGTCTGATTTTGACGATATGTTTGACGATGACGATCTCTTGGACGACGGCAGCTATTCCGCTCGGCCTCAGCAACTTTCGAGCATGACTTTTGATGCCGATGAGTTCCGCTACCTCGATTTCGATATCAATGCGGCTTCGGTGGACGTCAAGGTTGTTGATGGCAACAAGGCTCGCGTTATCGAGCGGGGACGCGTTGCCAATGGTATGGATGCCTCCAAGGCCGCGACGCAGAACATCGCATCCGTCGAGGACTCGACGCTCAAGGTTTCCCAGTTTGGAAGTGATGACGGTAAGGCAATCGATCGCTCAGTTACGGTCGAGCTGCCGCGCCGTGTTGCCGAACATCTGAAGGGAGTCAACGCGCACGTGGGCTCGGGTGATCTGCAGATTGCCGGTGTCACCTGTGATGGTTTCGACCTTTTCCTGGGTGCGGGAGATGTAGAGTTTGCGGGCAGCGTGACTGATGCGCTCAGTGCTGAGGTCGGTTCGGGCGATGTGACGTTCGAGCTCTACCAGGCCCCCGCGAAGTCGATGGACGTGAGTGTGGGCTCGGGCGATGTGGAGATGACGGTTCCGAACTCGACGGGCTTTAAGGCGAGCCTTACCTTGGGCAGCGGCGACTTCGAGAGCGATTTCCTTCCGCTTGGCTACGACGGCGAGACCATTTTGAATCTTGAATTCGATAACGGCGATAAGTCTGCTACGTATCGTTTTGAGGTCGGTTCGGGCGACATGTCATTTGATTCAGAGTGACGGGCGGTTATCGAAGACTTATATACCATAGCTGCGCTGTTTGATGAAGGCGCCGAAGCCGAGATCGGCTCCGGCGCCTTTGCCTTTACAATGGGGGCATGGAACAGATTATCTTGAACATACTCGAGGCTCTGCGTCGCGGCGAGACCGTGGATGACAAAGCGCTCGTCAAACTGATACATGCCGAGGCGCGCCGTGAGGGCGCCGACAAACGCGATTTGGCCAAGCGCCGTCTGCTGCCGTTCTACCAGCGGGTAAAACGTGAGGAGCCGGCTCGTTGGGCTGGGTGGAATGTCGATGCCGAGCTGGAACGTCGACTGTTGCAGGTGCTGCGTATGAAGCCTCGTCGCACGGCCTCGGGCGTGGCGACCATTACCGTCATCACCAAGCCCTGGCCGTGCTCGGGCGATTGCCTGTTTTGCCCCAACGATCTGCGCATGCCTAAAAGCTATCTGCATGCCGAGCCGGCGTGTGCCCGTGCGGAGCAAAATTGCTTTGATCCGTATTTGCAGGTGAGTGCTCGTTTGACCGCGCTTTCGCAAATGGGGCATGCAACCGACAAGATCGAGCTCATCGTGCTCGGCGGTACCTGGAGCGACTATCCGGAAGGCTATCAGGCATGGTTTATGTCGGAGCTCTTCCGGGCGCTCAATGATGATGCGGTGGCGAGCGTGGCGGCAAACCCCATGTTGGCGCGTCCGGGCATCAGCCGTGCCGAGGCAGAGCGCCTGCTCGATGACGCGCCCGCCGATGCGCTGCCGCCGGTGGTGGCGGAGCGCCGCGAGCGCTATCGGGCCGCCGGCATTGCGACAGACGAGGTCGAGCTTGCTGCCGGCGTTGCCGACGAGCAGGGGCGTGTGGATGCTGCCGTGGGCGGCTATAACCGTGCGGTGCGTCGTCTGTACGGTCCCGGTACGCCGTGGGGCGAGGTCACTGAGTGGCAGACGGCAACGATGGAGGAGCTCGAGCGTCAGCAGCGCATCAACGAGACGGCGAAGCATCGCGTGGTGGGGCTCGTTATCGAGACGCGCCCAGATGCCGTAACGCCGCAGGCCCTCACGCTCATCCGCCGCCTGGGCTGCACCAAGATTCAGATGGGTATCCAGAGTCTCGACCAGCACCTGCTCGATATCAACGAGCGTCGCATTTCGGTGGCTCAGATCGAGCGGGCGTTTTCGCTTGCACGATTGTTTGGCTTTAAGATCCATGCGCATTTTATGCTTAACCTGCTGGGCGCCACGCCCGAGGGGGACAAGCGCGACTACGAGCGCTTTATGACCGAAGGGGCCTTTATGCCCGACGAGGTCAAGGTCTACCCGTGTGCGCTCATCGAGGGCTCGCGTCTGGTGGGCTGCTACGAGCTCGGCGAGTGGCGCCCCTATACCGAGGAGGAGCTGCTCGACGTGCTGGCCGATGACATCGTGGTGACGCCGGCGTTCTGCCGTATCAGTCGCATGATCCGCGACTTTAGTTCCGACGACATTATGGTGGGCAACAAGAAACCCAACCTGCGTCAGCTCGTTGAGAACCGCCTGGCTGCTCGGGGTGACGGTGCGACGGTGCGCGAGATTCGCTATCGCGAGATCAGTACGGCGGGTGCCGACTTGGATGAGCTTTCTCTTGATGAGGAGGTGGCGTACGAGACGCCGGTGACGCACGAGCGCTTTTTGCAGTGGGTGACGCCGCAGGGCAAGATCGCGGGCTTTTTGCGGTTGTCGCTGCCCGACCATTCGTTTGTTGCCGCGCATGCGGACGAGTTGCCGACGTCGCCGGACGAGGCGATGATTCGCGAGGTACACGTGTATGGCATGGCGGCACGCGTGGGCGACCAGGGCCAGGCGGCGCAGCATCACGGGTTGGGGCGTTTACTCGTAGAGCGTGCGTCCGAGATTGCCCGGGATGCCGGCTATGCGCGCGTCAACGTGATCAGCGCGATTGGTACGCGCGAGTACTATCGCCATTTGGGTTTTTACGATCATGGACTCTATCTGCAAAAGGAGCTCTAGATGAACAAGCCGAGTGTTTCTGCCGGCGTCGTTGCCGGCGTTGCTCTGGGAGCCGCGGCGCTTGGTGCGGCCGCTGTCGCTGTTCGTGCTGCCTGTCTGCAAGTTGCGCGAACCCGCAATGGGTTGGCGCGTGTGAAACGCGTGCACGACGAGAGCGGTGACGAAGTCCGCGTATTGGTGCAAGGCGGCGTCTACCAAAGCGCGAGTTACGTTGGCGAGCGCTGGGCGGAGCCCGTCTTTGCGTACTATCGCGCGTTTGACGACGTGTTTGAGGCCGAGGATGCGATGCGCGACGCTTATGGTCACGGTATCAACCGTATGCTGATGCTGGGCGGCGGCGGGTTTGCCTATCCCAAGTTCGCGCTGATGTCGCACGAGGGCTTGCGCGTGGACGTCATCGAGTATGACGGAGAGATTACGCGCCTGGCGCGCCGTTGGTTCTATCTGGACGAGCTGGAGCGCACGGTGGGCGACCGCTTGCGGGTGATTACTGCTGAGGCTCGCTCGTATCTGGGTGTGACGAGTGTGGGCCATCGTCGCTACGACGTGGTCGTGAGCGATTGCTTTGGCGGCGCCGAACCCGTACGCGAGCTGGCGACGGTTGAAGCGTTGCGTTTGGTGCGGGGCAGCCTAAATTTCGGTGGCGTCTACGTTGCCAATATCGTGAGCGCAAGCGAGGGGAGCGATGTGACGTTCCTGCGCGACTGTGCCGCCACGGCACTCGAGGTATTCGCCCACGCCTGGGTGGTCCCATGTGGCGATGCGAAGTTCGGCGGCGAGGAAAACTACCTGCTCATCGCCAGCGACGGCAACTACGCCTTTGCCGAAGCCGTGCCCTTCGACACCGACTTTCTCGGCACCGTCCTTCACGACAAGTAAGTCTCCCCGTCCCAAAAAGACTGGTCTTAGGCGTGGTCGCGCCAGCCGAGAACGCGCTGCTTCATGCCCTCGATGTCGAGCACGCCTTCGGCGAAGCCCTTGCGCACGAGCTCTTCGGGAACAAACTCGTCGTAGCGATCAAAATAAGGCACCTCGCCGGGATAGACGAGCTCGATGGGATCGAAGTCCTTTTCGGCCTCGGCTGCGAGTACCTCAAAGAACGTCTCCTCGTCGGCCTTCATCTTAAACTGCATAAAGTACGGGCGTGATGGGTCGAGTCCGCGAAGGCCCAGCTCCGCGGCGCATTTAATCTTGAGCATGCGCTCGAGCGCCAAAAAGGCGTAGCTGCCCAGCCAGGGGAAGAGCACCCAGGTGTCGCCGCCCAGGTTAATGAGCGGCTTGGCCCCCGCGCCCGAAATCTCGGCCGTATGGCGAGCCTGCGCCAAGCGGGCCCGTGCGTTACCCATAAGGTACGGATATGCCGCGTGCTCGTTAAGCGCCTTGCGCATGCGCTCGAGCACATGCGTATTGATGTCACCGGGGCAGTCGCCAAAGTAGGCCGGCACACGGCCCTTGACCTGCGTGGCAAAGACGGTGTGGCGCTTCCAGTCCACTTCCTCGACAATCCAGCAGTGTCCGGCGATGGCGATGCGCTCACCGGGCGGAGGGGGATTGACGATCGTGCCCAACTCGGCCGACTCGCTGCGAACGGTGAACTCCTCGTTTTCCTGGAACACGGCGTAGAACTTAAAGTTGTTGATGATGCGCTCGCCCGCGAGGCCCACGATGAGCCCACCGCCCTCGGTGACCTGGATGTGGTCGATCTTGATGAGGTGACGCAGCAGCACGCGATAGTCATCGGCCGAGACGCGATGGAAATAGCTGAGCGTGAGCACGCGCTGGGCAAGTTCGGCCGGCGTGAGCTCTCCGGTGCTGGCGAGGGTCGACATGGTCTGGTGATAGAGCAGGCTGTAAGGGAGTCGATCGAGCTCGGGCGGTTCGACCCACTTTTCCTCGCGATAGAGTTGTACGAGCGCGATGCCTTGCAGGAGCTTCCACGGAATGGTCTCGGGCATCATCGTGCGCGGCTCGGGTTCTTCCTCGCGCATGACAAACCACATCTCGGGCGGAAGGTCGCGACGGCCTGTGCGCCCCATGCGCTGCAAAAAGGAGCTGACGGTAAACGGCGCGTCAATCTGGAAGGCGCGCTCCAGGCGGCCGATATCGATACCGAGCTCCAGCGTAGAGGTGGTGACGGTTGTCTGCGCCTGCTCCTCGTCGCGCATGAGCTCCTCGGCCGTCTCGCGCAGCGATGCCGAAAGATTGCCGTGATGGATTAGAAAGCGGTCGGGCTCGTGTCGACTTTCGCAGTAGCTGCGCAGCATGGAGCACACGGCCTCTGCCTCCTCGCGCGAGTTGGCAAAGACCAAGCACTTTCGGCCGCGCGTGTGCTCAAAGATATATCCCATACCGGGATCGGCGTTGTCTGGCGCCGTGTCGGTGGGGTTGAGGAGTGCCTGTTCGGTCGCTCGCGGGATGTCGACTTCGCCCTCGGGGGCCGAGGAAGTGCGACGGTCTTTGGGAGCGTCCTTGCCCCGCGCCTGCTCGCGACGTTGACGACGTTCCGCCTGTGTGAGCTGTCCGCTGTGATGCATGTCTTGTCCGGATGCGGGCAGTGCCGCGGGTGCCGCTGCCTCAATGCGCTCGCATGCGAGCACCTCAGCTTCCTGCGGACCTGTACTCGCGAATCCTCGCTGCTGCGCCTGGGGACCCGAGTTGTAGAAGTGCTCCATGGAGATGCGCCACACGCGGCGCGGCTCCTCAAAACGGGGGATGACGCAGTTGCGTCCCGTCCCCTGCGACAGGAAGGCGCCCGTGCGCTCGGGGTCGCCGATGGTTGCCGACAGACCGATGCGGCGGGGTTGTACGCCGGCCATGCGCGACAGGCGCTCAATAAGGCAGAGCGTCTGCCCGCCTCGATCGCCGCGCATGAGAGAGTGGACCTCGTCGATGACCACATAGCGCAGGTCGCAGAACATACGCGGGATTGCCATGTGCTTGTGGATCAGGAGTGCCTCGAGTGATTCGGGCGTAATCTGTAGGATACCGCTCGGCTTTTTGATGAGCTTAGCCTTGTGCGACTGCGAGACATCGCCATGCCAGTGCCAGACGGGGAGGTCGGCTTCTTCGCACAGGTCATTGAGACGGACGAACTGATCATTGATGAGTGCCTTGAGGGGGCCGATGTAGAGGGCGCCAACGCTTGCGGGCGGGTTCTCCCAAAACTCGGTCAGGATGGGAAAGAAGGCTGCCTCGGTTTTGCCGGAAGCCGTGGATGCCGTCAGGAGCACATTATCTTGCGTGTTAAAGATGGCATCAGCTGCCGCAACCTGGATAGAGCGCAAGCTCTCCCAATCGTGGGAGTAGATGAAGTCTTGGATAAACGGGGCGTAGCGGTCAAAGGCGTTCACGGGGCCTCCTCTCAAATACGAACCTCTTAACGCGGTGAGCAGTGGCTTGCCGCATCACTGCCTCGACGTTTGCCCAGATAAAGCCTGCCAAAATAAACCTGTCCCTTTTTGGCGGGTTAGATGGTGAATTCGGCGAAATTGCGGTCGCCGCTTGCGGTGCCGGTGTCGCCTGTTGCTGTTGCCGGCGCCAGCGCGTCGCCGCCGACGCTTTGCAGTAGCTCGGCCACGTTGGCGTCGGGGTTTTGGCATAGGATGTCGAGCAGCTCGATAAAGTCACGAATGACCTCACGCGGCGTCAAGTGCGTATCGGCTCCCACGCGGCCAAACTCAATCTTGAGAAAGTCCACCAAGTCGTTCTCGGTAAGCGTGGGCGTCCAGCCAAAGTAGCCGGCATGGATCTGCATGAGTTTTTCGATGAGCACCAGCAGCTCCTCATAGGTGAGTGGCTGCAGACGAATGATGGGCGCGAGCATGTCCTTAAGGTCCTCGCGCGCAAAACGGCCCTGAGCGAGTCGGCTGCGCAGGGCCTCGTAGGAGAACACGCCGCGGCGACGGTCCTCGATGGAGGTTGGCGTGCCACCCATGATCATGCCCAGGTACTGCGCCTTGCCCTGGAGCGTGTCGTTGTACATGGTCAGGATCTTCTCGTAGTTGTACTGGCGCGTAATGGCGTTGGGAATCTTATACAGATTCACGAGCTCGTCGATGAGCACCAGCATGCCCTTGTAGCCACTGCAAACCAAAAAACGCGCGATGAGTTTGACGTAGTCGTACCAGTCATCGTCGCTGATGATGGTTGAGGACCCCAGTTCGGCGCGAGCCTCGCTCTTGGTGCGGTACTCGCCGCGAATCCATTTGGTCACGCGGCTCATAGCCTCTTCATCGCCCTCGGATACGGCCATGCGATAGCGGCGGAGCATGCGGGTGAAGTCGAAGCCGTGGACCATCTCCTCGAGCGGGGCCAGTTGGGCATTGACGACCGACTCGTCGACGTCGGCGCACGAGGCGACCCAGCGATCCAAAATAAGGTTGAGCGCACCGCCCTCGGGGCGCGTCTTGGTCGATATATTGCGGATGAGCTCGCGGTAGGTGGCAAGGCCCTGTCCCTGACCGCCCTGCAGGCGGCGCTCGGGGGATAAGTCTGCATCGGCGACGACGAATCCCTCACCCATGGCGTGCGTGCGGATGGTCTGGAGCAAAAAGCTCTTGCCGGCGCCGTAACGACCGACCAGAAAGCGGAAGCTCGCGCCACCGTCGGCGATGAGACTCAGATCGGTGAGCAGGGCGCGGATCTCGACCTCGCGCCCTACGGTGATGTAAGGAAGGCCGATGCGCGGGACCACGCCGCCCTTGAGCGAGTTGAGAATGACGGCAGCGACGCGCTTGGGCACGCGGGGTGCTGTGGATGCGGTATCACTCATGGTCTAGGTATCCTCTCACGTCTGCTTCGTAATCCTCGATGATCTGCGGTCCTGCCGCTCCAAACTCGATAACGGTGTCACCCACCAGGTCAAAGAGCGCCTCGTTGATGCTGTCGACGAGCATGTCCTCGCTCTGCTCCGATTGCACTACCGCCAATGTCGCTTGCGCTGCGTTTTGCTCGAGCAGCGCGCGAAGGAAGGCATCTGCGGCGGGCGCGAGTTCGGTTGCGGTGCCAGCGGGTGCAGTCGATACGACCGCTGGCGTCGGTGCGAGGAGCGGTGCCACGACGCCAAACTGTTCGGTGGAAATGGTTGGCTCGTCGGCTTTGTTGCGCTCCGTAGGCGCCGCGATCGGCTCGGCCATCACGTCGGTCGCAGGCTTGGCTTCCGGTTGCTCGGATTCCGCCGTATCGACCTCTGTGGGCACATCGTCCTCGCGCTCTTCGTCGATCAAAAGCGCTTCACGCGTTTGCGCGGCGGCGCTTCGAATGTGCCCCAGCTGACTCAGATCGATATCGATCTTGACGGGCTGGTGTGCGGCGTCCCACGAAAGCCATGCCATGATCTCGTCATCGATAATCTTGGCCAGATATTTGGGGACCTTTTCTTCCTTAAGGGGATGGGTGGGGTCTAGCGCCAGGCGCAGGCGTTGGTCGCAGGCGCGCATCATTTCACCGAGCTTGCTGCTCTTTTGCCTACTGCCATGGATACGCATGCATTCCCAAAAGCCGTTTTGGCAACGGTAGATATGGATAGGATCCAGGCGGTATTCGCAGTCCTCGTGGCGCTCGGGCGCAAAGAATACGGCCGAGGCAAACATGGTGTAGGGCATGGCCGTCTCCTCCCCAAATAAACTCGCCACGATGCCGGTCTTTCGGTGCGTGTCATAGTAGCGCGCCATGCGGACATACACGGCGCATGCCACGTGGCACAGATCGCGGTGGTGGCTGCGGTCGAGCCGCGAGTTATTGAGGTTGTACGTGGAGAGGGCGTTGATGGCGGCCATGAGTCGCTCCTCGCGCACCTCATCGGGCGGAAGGGGGAGCGTGGGCTCGGAGGTTTTGCGACGCTTAGGGGTCTGGCCGGACGGTGCCGGTGCTGGTACAAGGTCTCGTGCCGCGCGCCGCAGCTCGATAAGGGCGTTATCGAACATGACGGTTTTAGAGTCGCGAAGCAGCTTGGGGTCGAGCCCGTGGAACACGGCGTAATCCTGCAGCCACACGCGTGCAAATCGGTCGATGCCGGGCTCGAAGGCGCGATAGACATCCCAAAAAGCCTTGATCTTGTTAAAACCATCGAGCGGGTCATCTACGCCAATGCCGCAAATCAGCTCATAGAGATACAGAAAGGCAAAGGACGTAGACGTTTCCTCGACGGTTCCGCGGCGCACTTGGGCACGCCAGGTAAAGTAGCCGCGCAACTGCCGGTCGCTCATGGCGTTGTAGGTGGGAAAGTACGATTTAAAGGTGCCGTTGTAGGGACAGTTGTCCTCAAAATCGGCCATCAGCAGGCCCTGGCGGTAGAAAAGCTCGGCTTCCGAAAGCCAGCGGCCCGCACCGCCCTTGGGGTCATCCTGCCAGCGCGATATCTCGCGCATTTTACGGTACTGGTCGGGGAGGAAATTCTGCATCTGTCGGCCGGTTTTGAGAATCGGCTCGTCTGCGTAGATTTCGTTTGAGAAGCGGGTGGACTGATGGGTCCGGGCCTCGGCCATAATGCGCTCGATGAGCATCTTGATGTCCTGGTCGGCCACCGCTTCTCCTCTTCTAACGCAGCTACGGTGACCTCATATCATAGCACAGCATCAAACAGATGTTCGAGATACCGCTGCGTTGATAGATTTAGAACAGGAGGGCGTAGATGACGGCGATGACGACGGAGGGGAGCATATTGGCCGTGCGGAAGGTCTGAGGACGGATGAGGTTGACGCCGACGCAGAAGATGAGCATGGAGCCTACGAGCGAAAGCCTGTCGAGGGCTGCCGTGGTCATGATGGGGGAGAGCGCGCCGGCAAACAACGTGATCGTCCCCTGGAACACGGCGACGGGCAGGGCCGAGAAGATGCAGCCGCGTCCGAGCGACGCCGTCATGGTGCAGACGATGATGCAGTCCAATGCGCCTTTCAAGGCAAGCGTTGACCAGTCACCGAGCAGACCGTCCTGGATCGATCCCACGATAGCCATGGCACCGATGCAGACGGTCAGCGATGTCGAGACAAAAGCGTTGGTGAACTCGTTATCGCCCTCGCTGTCGGTTTTGCGCTTGAGCCATTCGCCAAGGTTCTCGATGGCGGCCTCCAAGTTGATGGCCTCGCCGATGAGCGAACCGAGCGCAAATGAGACGATGAGCATGGTGGTACCGGTGGTCGCTAGCGCCTTTCCATCGATGATGAGCATCTTTTGCATGGTGCCGCCCAGGCCGATAAACAGGACGCACAGCCCCGATGCTTTCATGAGCGTGTCTTGGATGCGCGGTGTAATGAAGCGGCCGCCCGCTAATCCCAAAAGACCGCCCGCAACTAAAAGCACAACGTTGATGATTGTTCCCAAGCCCGGCATGAGCCCTCCTGTATTGATGCCAACGTGGCAATCGTAGCAGAACGAAATGCGAGGCACATCGCGACTCATCTAATACGTTATATAAGTGGTGTTAGGAATGATGCGCAGCATTTAAGCCTCAGGTGGTTGTCGGGACATAGGGATAGTATTCAAAGTGCAGTGTCATAAGCCGCTGTGGGGATTCAATAGCCGCGGCGATGATATTGGCATCGCGGGCACGATCAAACCCTTCGAGTTCGATCTGATACGAGACGTCTTGCATAATGTCCAGACGTCGCCAGGCTAGGAGTGTGTCGCCATCGAATTCCAGGGTCTTGCTTCCGTTTGCGGCAACGGCGTATAGACGCAGCTTGGCGGTGGTTGCAGGGTCGACAACCGTGACCTTTTTAATTTCGTTTCGAGTATTCTTGGCTCCCAACAAGGTGAGCAGTGTTGGGGCCACGACCTCGCCCGATGGCAAAAAGACGACTTCGATGGATTCGGGAAATGCGATGATAGCCGACTTGCGGACGGGCTGATTGGCGGCGGCAACTTCAATGTTCGCAGCGTCGATGACCTCTATGTGGTCGAGCGCGGCAAGCACGCAGCAGTTACCTTCATCGATCTCTTGAGGATCAGCAAGCCCCAGACTGTCCGCGAACTCGGGATCGTTTGGATCGGTAGCGGGCTCATTCGGTGCTTCGAAAGAAGCTGGGACGCTGTTTGTCGGCGACGGCGTGTCGCCCGCACCTGCTTCTTTATCCGTGCTCTCTTCTTGTATGGTTGCGTTGATGGGTTCGTCGTTTGAGGGGAGCGTCTTGGCGTCAAGCGCGGAGGGGAGAATTCCGATGGCTCCGGATCCGTTCCACTCCATTTCGAGAAGCGCCGGGTCGGCAAGAATGCGTTGCCTGCTTTGCGCGTGGGCATCGATTTCAATAGGGCCTGCCTCTATCCCTCGTGTAAGGCTGAGTGATCCGGCTGGCTTCTCGAAATGAGCGTCTGTGTCTTTGGCGCTGACGGCGTAGAACAGCAGGGACGCTTCTCCCGCCGCGATGGCATCGGTGCCGGCTTTGGTCAGCCGCAACGATGCCGTGAATGAGAGGGTGGGCTGCGTGTCGTCTGCATTCGCGGCGGCGCAGCCCAGACATATACCGCCTCCTTTCTCGAAAAACGTACCGTCGAAGGCGACCTTCGCTCCGTTCGCCGAGTCATCGATCGAAGCGATGTCGATGCGCAGCTCTAAATTGCATGGATCGCCATCTGCATCGAGCACAACCGAGCGCCACGTGCAGACGGCGCACCCCGCCTGGGAGCCGTTTGCCTTGTTCGAACGATTGATATCCACGACTATCGAGCCGTCCGTATTACGACGAAGGCATCCCGAGGTCGAGATTGCGGCCTGTGCGATCGAAAAACGCTTGCAAGCAATGGCGCTCGACGGATTTGGTGCGGAGCTTAGGGCTGCTGGTAAGGAGTCTGCCATGACGGGAGTCGCCCAAGCGGCGACAGGCGTTCCGGTTGCGAGCGCGCCGCAGAGTGCGACGACGGGCAAAAGGTTCTTCGATGCCATGGGGTCTCCTTAGCTAATTTAGTGCGGCCTGTCCGTGTTTTGTTTCTGGCTGCGTTTGATGTGCAGCCCGAGGCCGGCGGTCCCCGCGCCTGCTGCTGTGGCGCCTGCTGCCAAGAGCCATCGTCTGTCGCCTGTCTGCGCCAACGGTTCCTCGCGGTCGCCGCGGTCGAGCTCCGAGAGGTCGACCGTCACTTGCGTGGCGGCCTGCGCCTGTTCTTGCTGGGCAAAGGCCATGGCTGGCCCAAACGCTAGGATGCTGACGGCGGCGGCCAGGGCGACGGCCTTATGCCGTGTGCGCACCGGGCTCGACCGTCCAGGTGATCGTTGCAACCTGATCGCCTTCGCCGGTTACGCGGAAGATGTCGCGCGTGACGCGGGCGACGTTTCCGCTTGTCTTGAGCTTAATTTTGTCCGTGCCGCCGGCAATGCCCTGGTAGCCCATGTCGAAGGCTGCGTTCTTGGAAAGATCGAGGCCCGTCC
Organism: uncultured Collinsella sp.; assembly: GCA_959021215.1. GTDB lineage: Bacteria > Actinomycetota > Coriobacteriia > Coriobacteriales > Coriobacteriaceae > Collinsella. The sequence continues at coordinate 15,255 of CAUEUQ010000016.1, forward strand.
CCTGCATTGCGGCGCTGGCGTTCTGGGGTGCGCCGTCGGGGCCGACCTTAAAGTCGATGGAGTTCTGCGCGGTTCCGGCCTTGGCGTCGGCAGCAATGGTCCAGGTGTTCATGGCGTCGATCTTCATGTTGGTGACATGGATGCCGTAGGCCGAATGATTGTCGATGGTGGTCGCGTCTTCTGAGGGGCCCTGAAGCGTGCCGTCGGCCTTGGCGACGAAGGGAATAACCGTCGGAACTTTGAACTCAACGTTGTCGATCTCGGTCCTGACCATTACTTTCGTGGTTCCAACGCGCCCGGCCGCCATAGCTGGCGTCGGGGCGGCGCCCATTGCGAGCGCGAGCGCGAGCCCTGCGCCCACAACGAGCGCTCTGGGTCCGTTCATGTTCCTGGTGATGTCCATGGTCGTTCCTTTCTATTCGCCGCGGGCCGTCCCCGCGATGATTGGACGAATGCTGGTGAATTGCGTGCGGTGCCGCGTCGGCCGGAAAAGCTAGTTCTCGGCTTGCTCAACCCGCACCTTGACACGTGTCGGATTGCCGTGGCTGTCGAGGGTCTTGGCATCGAGTGCCTGGATCTCGATGTACGCCTCGCCTTCTTTGATGTCGCCGGCGGGGCACGTTTCGATTGTCTTGCCGGTCTCGACCACACCGGATTCGTACATGGTCTCGTCGTTTTGGATGACGCGGAATCGCTGGGGAAATTTATTGTCTTGGACGTTTTGCACGTTGACGCGCAGCTTGCCGTCCTCCTGCAGCTGAGCGACCGGTGCGACCGAAATCGTCATCATGTTGTCGCGGACGATGGCGTCGAGCTCATCTTGGATTTCCTGACGCGTTTTGCCCTCGGCCGTCGTAACCGAAGCGCCCGCCTCGGGTACGGGCTGCGACTGCCAAGCGTATAGTCCTACGGCGACAAGGGCACAGACGATGGCCAAGCAGGCAACGATGAGCTTCTTGCGACGACCCAGGCCTGCAAAGTGGGGTGGCTTCTTCGCGCTCATGCGGCATCCTTGGCGGTATAGATGCGCGCAAAGGCGGACGGGTTCGCTCCAAAGAGCATGTGAAGCATCAGGCGGCGTGAGTAGACAAGCTCGTCGAAGTCGGGAGGGAGCTCGATGTCGTGGATATGCGCGATGCGGTGGGCGAGCGCCGAGAACGACTCGGGGTCGCAGATAACATCGGTGGTAACGTGGTAGACCGTCGTATCGGGGAATGCCTCTTCGTCGAAAGGCAGGAGATGGGGATCGTCGTCGACTTCGATGGCGATGCCGTACTGGGGCCAGTAATATGCCATGGGAACCTCCCTGCTTCTGGGGCCAAAACTTCTGTCGGTTTTGGCTGTCGATGCCGACGGTATCAGCCACTACTTGACCAATTGCTGACCAAATGCTTGACGGATTGGTGTCTCCGCAGGTAAAAGGCGGCAAAAAATACTCCAACTTTTTTCAAGCGACAATCGCGCGGTCGGCGACGGCGGGGCCATATGTGTCAAAAGCATCGTCTGCCGAGGAAATCAAGCCGCTCGCCGAATTGCACGAACGTAAAAATCGCCAATTATGGAGACGGTCTCGAACACGTCGACGAAACGATGCGGTAACATCTCCCTGCAAACACTGTAGTTAGCTAAAGGGGGAGTTCGCGTGTCTGCAACCATCAAACCCTTCACCGACGAGTTCGAAGAGTATGGTCGCGATGAGTCTCGCGCATCGGGCGAGGCCTCGAGCATCTCGTTTCCGACAACGGAAGACGAGGTCCGTGCCATTTTGGAAAAGCTCCATGCCGAGCGTGCCCCGGTAACGGTTCAGGGCGCCCGAACCGGCCTTGCCGCCGGTGCCGTGCCCCACGGCGGGCATATCCTCAATACTTCCCGTATGAATCGCTACTTGGGCCTTCGCCGCGATGAACAAGGCCAATTTCTGCTGCGCGTGGAGCCGGGCGTTGTGCTCTCGGAGCTGCGCAAGCAGCTGAGCAAGAAGGTGCTGCCGACTGCTGGTTGGGACCAGGCATCGCTTGAGGCCTACGAGGAGTTCCAAGAGGCCCCCGAGCAGTTCTTTCCCACCGATCCCACCGAGACGTCTGCCTGTCTGGGCGGCATGGCGGCATGTAACGCCTCTGGTGCCCGCAGCTACGCCTACGGTCCCATGCGCCCACATATCACGGGACTCCACGTCGCACTGGCTGATGGCGATTTGCTTGAGCTTCAGCGCGGCGAGGCTTTTGCCCAGGGCCGCCACCTGTCGCTCGTGACGGCAGCGGGCCGTACGCTCGAGCTCGATCTTCCCGGCTATACCATGCCCAAGACAAAAAATGCCTCAGGCTATTTCGTTGCGGACGAAATGGACGCCATCGACCTCTTTATCGGTGCTTGCGGCACGCTCGGCGTTATCACCGAGCTCGAGATTGCCCTGCAGGCGGCGCCTGCGGTCGTTTGGGGTGTGAGCTGCTTTTTCGATAGCGAAGACAAGGCCGTGTCCTTTACCGATTCCGTGCGTCCCGTCCTGTCCCATGCGGCTGCCATCGAGTACTTCGACGCTGGCGCCCTGGATATTCTACGTTGCCAGCGCGAGCAGTCGACGGCGTTTGCCTCGCTGCCAGCGCTCGACAAAGAGGCCAAGGTTTGTGTCTACGTGGAGCTCGACTGTGACGATGAGGCGCAGGCGACCGAGGAGCTGTATCATTTGGGGTGGGTACTGGAGCTTGCGGGCGGCAGTGACGATGCGACATGGGTCGCGCGCACCGAGGTCGATCGCGAGTGTCAGCGATTCTTCCGCCATGCGGTGCCCGAGAGCGTCAACATGCTCATCGACGAGCGTCGCCGTACGGATCCCACCATCACCAAACTGGGCTCGGACATGTCGGTGCCCAACGCACGCTTGGGCGATGTCATCGCCCTTTATCGCCGCACGTTGGCCGAAAGTGGGCTTGAATCTGCCGCCTGGGGGCACATCGGTAACAACCATCTGCATGTGAACATTCTGCCGCGCGATGCGCAGGAATACCGCCGCGGCGGAGAACTCTTTGCCCAGTGGGCTTCCGAGGTCACGGTCATGGGCGGCGCCGTCTCCGCAGAACACGGCGTCGGCAAGATCAAGGCGGGCTTCTTGGAGACGATGTACGGTCACGAGGCCATGGTCGAGTCGGCGCGGCTCAAGCTCCAGCTCGATCCCGACGGGCAGCTGGGTCGCGGTAACCTGTTTTCGGAGAAGCTCTTGGATGAGCTCGTCCAGAAAGGGGGCGCGTGAAGATGAGCGATTTCCATATGGTGGTGTGCGTCAAGGCCGTGCCGGGCAGCACCGAGGTCAAGATGGACCCCAAGACCAATACCATCGTGCGCGATGGCAAGCAGGCGGTCATTAATCCCTTTGATGCGAGCGCTTTGGAATGCGCGCTGGCGCTGAAGGACGACTTTATCGGCTTTGGCATGGATGTGCGCGTGACGGTGGTGTCGATGGGCATCCCCGCGACCGAGTCGCTGCTGCGCGACTGCATCGCTCGAGGCGCCGACGACGCGCTGCTGCTGACCGATTGCGCCTTTGCAGGTGCCGATACCCTGGCGACCACCTATGCTCTCAAATGCGGCATCGAGGCGCTCGACGAGGACTTCGACCTGCTCATCTGCGGCAAGATGGCGGTGGATGGCGATACGGCCCAGATTGGTCCCGAGCTTGCCGGTGCCTTTGAGATTCCCTGCGTGACCGACGTGAGCTGCGTGCAAAGCGCGGGCTTTACGACGTGTGGCTCGCTGGCGCTCGTTCACGGATGCGATGCCGGCGAGGAGACGGTGTACCTTGAGATGCCGTGCGCGATGACGACTGCCAAGGAGATTGGCCAGTTGCGTATGCCGAGCATTGCCGGTATTCGCGCGGCAGAGGAGGCGGACGTGCGCGTGGTCAGTGCCGCCGACGTGAACGCCGATCCCTCGCGTTGTGGCCTTGCCGGATCACCGACGCAGGTCGTGCGCTCGTTTGTGCCCGACCGTGATCAAACGTGCGAGGCCGTTGAGGGAACGGCGTCCGAGCAGGCGGTAAAACTTGCCAAGATTATAGAGGGGATGGCATAGATGAGCGGACTGATTATCGATAGCGAAGCCTGTATCGGCTGCGGTCGCTGCGTTCGCGCCTGTGCCTCGGGCGGCATTGTGGTGGAGGGCGAGCGCCCCAATCGCTGTGCCCGCGTAACCGACGGCTGTATCCTGTGCGGCGGGTGCGTCGACGCCTGTCCCGTCAACGCCATCTCGATCGAGCGCGACGAGGCCGCCGGTGCGGTGGACCTTGATGCATATCGAGACATTTGGGTCTTCGTGCAAACTGACGAGAACGATGCCGTGGCATCCGTGGCCTTCGAGCTCATGGGCAAGGGCCGCGAGCTTGCCGATGCTCGCGGCTGCCGTCTGGTGGCGCTGGTCGGTATGGGCCCCGAGGGTTCTCTCGGTGACCTGGAGCATCTGGTTTGCGTCGGTGCAGACGAGGTCCTGATTTGTCGCGACGAGCGTCTGCGCCAGAACGATGCGGAGGTCTACGCCCGGCTGATCTGCGATTTGGTGGCAGAGCGCAAGCCCGAGGCCATTCTTTACGGTGCGACCGCCTTTGGCCGCGAACTGGCACCCGGCGTTGCCGTGCGTTTGCAGACGGGCCTTACGGCTGACTGCACCGTACTTTCGATGGATGCGGAGACGGGGCTGCTGCAACAGACGCGTCCGGCGTTTGGCGGCAACCTGATGGCCACCATCGTCTGCCCCAATCATCGTCCCCAGATGGCAACGGTGCGTCCCGGCATCTTTAAGGCGCCCGACTTTGACTACGGCCGTTCCGGCACGATCACCCAGATATCACTTGCGGATGATGCTAAGGCTCGTGTCGAGATTTCGATTCCCGCCGAGGAGTGGGGGCAGCAGGCTTCGATCGCCGATGCCGAGCGCCTGGTCGTGGTGGGTCGCGGCATTGGTTCCAAGAAAAACCTGCCCCTGATGCGAAAGCTCGCCGAGGCTCTGGGTGCCGAGCTTGGTTGCACGCGTCCCGTCGTGGAGGCGGGTTGGCTGGAGTATCGCCATCAGATTGGCCAGACCGGCGTATCGGTTTCGCCCAAGCTTCTCGTGAGTATCGGTGTTTCGGGCGCCATCCAGCATCTCGCCGGCATCGGTGGGGCGGAGTGCATTATCGCCATCAACGAGGACCCGGATGCCCCCATTTTCGGTGCTGCCCAGTACAAGGTTGTTGGGGACGCCGTCGAGGTCGTTGAGGAGCTGCTAGCCCAGCTTGAGCGCTAGGCGCGCGCCAGCCAGTTACGCATCTCGTCCTTTAAGCGGCTCCAGGTTGCCTGCGTGGCGGGGTCGGTAAAGGGCCGCGTAATGCCAAAGGGCGCGTCGAGCAGGCGGTGGATATCGCCCTGTTCGCGCGCCAGCGCGCGGCTTGCTGGATAGACGAGCTCAAACATAAAGCAGATGAGTCCCACCAAGAAGTCGGCGGGCTCGTTGCGTTCATCGCGTGCGACGCAGCGGTGCTCGTCAAAGGCGGCAAGTGTCGGCGACGAGAAACGGCTGCCGAGAAACGTCTTCTCGTCCACCTTGAGGATGGTGTCGACGGTGCTGTCGGCGATGGTGCGCATAATGTCGATCTTGTCACCATCGCGCACGATATCGCAGAAGCTTCGCGTGCGCACGTCGAGCTGCGCGGGTAGACGGAAATCGCTGTGATAGGCAATGCTCGCTCGGATGAGCTCATCTTCTGCCGGGTCATCGATAAAGTCGCGGATGCTCGTTACGGCGGGTGCATCGGCGGGATTCTCGCCAAAGAGGACCTCGATGCCCAGCGCCGCATGGCTCATGCTCTCGGCGTCCTTAAAGGTGTCCCAGCGTCGCAGCTGCTCAAAGCGGCCCATATCGTGTAGCAGGCCGCAAAGCCATGCCAGGTCAATATCTTCTGACGACCAGCCCTGCTCGCGCGCTACGGCATCGCATGCCTCGGCCACGTGGTACGTATGCTCGATTTTGAGCGCGATACGTGGGTTGGTGGCGTCGTAGGCATCGGTGTAGCTTTTGAAGGCCGAGCGCGCCCGGTCTCGATCGATAGCTGCCATAATGACTTCCTAAAAAGTTGTGTCTTTCGATCCGGTGGCAATTGTAGGTGAACTCGGTTGCTGTCGGATGATGATTCTGCCGTATCGCTACATGCGGCTCGGAGACCTTGTCAGGATGAGAAGCGTATGGTGCTCAAAATCGTTAGAACCGTCTGGCCGGTGATGCTTACCTATGTTGCAATAGGCGCGCCGTGCGGAATGATCATGGGGCAGACGGGAATGAAGCCCTGGATGGTCTTTGCCCTGAGCAGCACGTTTGTGACGGGCAGCGGCCAGTTTATGATCTGCAATCTTTGGCTGGCGGGCGTACCTGCAGCATCGATCGTCGCGAGCGTTGCCGCCATCTCCTCGCGTTTTGCACTTTACTCGGCATCGATCGCGCCGCATCTGAGGGGTGCCTCGAAGCGCCAGACGCTGGCCGTCGCCGCGACACTTACCGAGGAGGCATATGGCATCTCGCTTGCCAAGCTGATTGAGGGGGAGGATTGGGGCCCGCGCGAGTCCTTTGTGCTCAACGTGATCCTCATCGCAACATGGGGCGTTTCGTGTACGATGGGCGCCATCGTCGGCGCCGTTGTCGATGTTCCCACCGCCATTGCAGCCTTTGTCTGCACCTCGCTCTTTATCTGCCTGCTCTTTTCGCAGCGGCTGTCGCGCGGTAACGTTGTCGCGGCGGTTTCGGGCGCGGTGTCCGTTGCCGCATGCAAGTTCTTGGGCCTCGCGAATATTGCCGTGCCGGCAAGCGTCGTGGTCGGCATTGCCATTGCGCTGGCGTGCGATGCTGTATTTGACGGAAGAGGTGCCCGCGATGCCCGTTAACGAGTTCTTGGTTCTGTGGCTGTCGTCGTGGGCTGCTATCGCGTTCTTTCGCATCGCGCCGGCGTTCGCCTTGCGCGGGCGGACCCTGTCGCCCCGTATTACCGAGGCCCTGGGCTATATCCCGCCCGCTGCCTTTGCCGCGCTGGTCGCCAACGACTTGGTGAGCCCCGGCGCGTTCGACGCGGGACTCTGGCCTGCCTTGGTTCCCTGGATTGCGGCCGCCGGCGTCGTGGCGGTGGCAATCAAGACAAAGTCGATGTTGTGGTGCTGCGTTTCGGGCATCGTGTTCTATATCGTTTTGAGCCTCGTATAGGAGCAGGACGCGTTATCGTCCCGGCCTAACGAATCGAATTTCTCACCGAGGCGGTCTGCTTCTTCTGGTACCATGGTCAAACTTTACTGTAGCAAAGCGTGACGTGGGCTTTTGTTCTGCGTCAACGGAAATGGGGGTTTCATGGCACAGGAAGCGACCGCCAACGAGCAAAAGAAATTCAAGGTCCCGCGTATCCCGGGCGACATCATGATCTATCCGATGATCGTCGGCCTTTTGCTCAATACCTTCTGCCCGCAGGTCTTTGAGGTCGGCGGCTTCTTTACGGCTGCCTGCCGCGGTGGCTCCAACACCATCGTTGCCGCGATCTTGCTGTTCGTGGGCGCCGGCATCAGCTTTAAGTCCACGCCGGGCGCCATCAAGACCGGCATCGTCGTGCTGATTCCTAAGCTTGTAGTGGCAGCCGCGCTGGGTCTGGGCGTCGCGTACTTCTTTAACGATAACTTTTTAGGCCTGAGTTCGGTTTCCATCATCGGCGGCATTACGTTTTGCAACATGGCGCTCTATACGGGCATCATGGGCGAGTTCGGCGATGAGTCCGAGCAGGGCGCTGTCGGTATCCTGTTCTTTACGGCCGGCCCCGCCGTCACGATGATCATCCTTGGTGTTTCGGGTCTCGCCAACATCCCCGTCGGCACCATCATCGGATCCATCCTGCCGCTCGTTATCGGCATGGTCCTGGGCAACTTGTTCCCGTTTATCAAGAACCTGCTGGTCCCCGGCGCCAATCCCGCGATCGCCGTTATCGGCTTTCAGCTCGGTGCGTCCATGAGCCTTTCGAGCTTTATCACCGGCGGTATTTCGGGTATCCTGCTGGGCCTCATCACGCTCTTTATCGTCGGTCCCATTACCTTTGCCTTCGAGCGCTTGTGTGGCGGCAACGGTAAGGCGGCTGTGGCATGCTCCACCATTGCCGGCACGGCCATGACCACGCCGGTCGCCCTCGCCGAGGTCGCTCCGCGCTATGCCGAGCTTGCGCCCACCGCGTATGCGCAGATCGCCACCGCCGTCATCACGGCAATCATGGCCCCGATTCTGACCGGCTGGGTCGATAAGAAGTTCTGCCAGGGCAAGGAAGACCTGTCGCCTGCCGGTGTCGAGGCCATCGAGGAGGCTGTCGCGGCCGACATCGATGGCGAGTAGCAATCGATACCCATCAATGATTCCGGCGTGCAACTCGCGCCGTTTGAGCGCCCGAACGAGAGCTGTCTTGCAGTGACGTTCGGGCGCTCTGCTATTATTCCCCTTACCCCTGCGGAGAAAGGGGCGTTTATTGCCCAGACACGAATCGGGCGATTCTGACCACTTGGATATTGAAGGGAGGGCGTCTAGTGGTTAAGGCACTCAAGATTGAGATATTCCTGCTATGCATGATTGTTCTTATCGGGCTTGCCGTACGAAGCCGTCGCTCCCTGTTCTCGAGCACCCAGCAGCTTTTGTTTAGCATGCTGGGCTACACGTCTGCTGCCTACATTTTCTTCGATATGATCTGGACGCTTTCGGATGGTGTGGACGGCACGTTGGGCATTGCAGCCAACTGGATTTCCAACGCGGTTTCGTTTTCGCTCTTCGCCATCGCGTGTCTCATTTGGTTTATCTATTCCGAGACGATGCAGGGCTCTCACCTTGTGACCTCGCGCTATAGGGTGGTGCTTGTAACGTTGCCTACGGCTCTGGTGGTCGTGCTGGCTTTTACCAGTTACTGGACGCACGCCCTGTTCTATATCGATTCGCAGGGCGTGTATCGTCGCGGCTTTGCCTATATGATCCAGCCCATTGTCAGCTACTGTTACGTTATACATACGTCCCTGCATGCGTTTGTGCAATCTCGCAGGGTCGAGAGCCTGCAGACGAAGGCTATCTATCGAACCTTAGCATTTTTCGCCATTCCGGCCCTGGTGGGCGGTACCTTTCAGATCGTATACTCGGTGCCTGGCCTTTGTGTCGGCATAATGATTAGCATGTTGCTGCTCTATATCATCTGCCAGGAGCAGCTCATCTCGACCGACCCGTTGACTGGCCTCAACAATCGCAACCGTTTTGAGACCTATATGCTGTCGCTCTTCTCAAATGTTGGTCATACGGACGATGTGTATCTTCTCATGATGGACGCTGACGGCTTTAAGCAGATTAACGATCGCTATGGACATGTGGAGGGTGATCATGCTCTTCAGGTCTTATCTGCTGCGCTCAAAAAGGTCTGCACGGCGTCTGGCAGCTTTATCGCACGTTATGGCGGCGATGAGTTCGTAGTCCTTCAAAAGGCGGCAGCGGAACAGGACATCATACGTCTGTGCGCGGCAATCAACGACGAGCTCGCGCGCGCCGAGGTGCCGTATCTGTTGCGGATGTCCATCGGCTACGCACGGGTCGGTGACGGCGTCGATACCTGGCAAGACTTGCTTCGCGCTGCCGACGCGGAGCTCTACCGCGTCAAGGCCGAGAAAAAGAAGGCCGGCGTCCAGATACGCTAGGAAAAGGGGCACACGACCGTGGTGGTCGTGCGCCCCTTTTTGCGTTTGTGGGGGCCACCGGCCATAATGCCCAGGCGCGGTGCGGCAAGACGGGCATCTGCCGCCGCGACTCGGTACGAAATCGACGAGAACCAGTGTGCTCCATTAAGCTAAAGTTTGCGAACATCCTCTCTAAAAAGGTGAGCTCGCTAGGCCTTTTTAGATTTGTTGACAATGATGATGCCGCTGCAGACCAAGAGCAGGACAACAAGTACGGTGACGGGGCTCGTGCCAGCGCCCTCGCCGAGCAGCAGCGCGCTCAGCACCACACCAAAGACGGGGTTCATAAACCCAAAGACCGAGACGCGGCTGACGGGGTTGACGGCAAGCAGGCGCGACCACAGCGAGTACGCGACGGCGGAAATGAGCGCCATATAAATGATGAGCGCGATGGCGGGGGCGATTTCGGTGGGGGACAACGTGCCGCCCATCAAAAACCCGATGGCGGTAAGGACCACGCCACCGACTAAAAACTGCCACCCGGCAAGCAAGACGCCGTCGTGCTCGCGCGAGAAGATGCCGATCAGGCAGGTCGATAGGGCGCCTGCAACAGTGGAAGCCAAGATAAAGCCCTCGCCGTCGAGCGTAAAGCCAAAGGTGCCGTCCGCGCCCGAAAGGTTGACGAGCGCGACGCCGGTAAAGCCCAGCACACAGCCAAGCACCTTGGCCGTATTGAGCTTCTCGGTGTGAAATGCCAAGGCGGCAAAGAGGATTGCGAGGAAGTTGGCGCTGGCCTCGATGATGGAACTCGACATGGCGCTGGCGCGCGAGAGTCCCAGGTAGAAAAAGAAGTACTGCCCGATAGTCTGGAAGAGCGACAGGACAAAGATGGGCTTGATGTCGCGAGCCTGCGGAACGAGTGGACGGCGCTGGGCCGCACTCATCCCAACGATAACCAGGGCGCCGGCAAGCGTGAAGCGCAAGCCCGCAAAGAGCAGCTGTGAGGCGCAATCGTGCGCGGGGATGCCAAAGAGCCCGTAACCGATCTTGATGCAGGGGAAAGCCGACCCCCAGAGCGCGCAGCAGACGAGGCAGCCCAGGATGAGTCCGGGCAGGGTGGCGAGATACGGCTTGCGGCTTTCCATGATGTCCTTCCTGTATGCGCGAAGCAAAAAAGAACCCGCCACCGGGTGTGCCGGTGGCGGGTGTTATTACCCGAGGGGATTGTACCCGATGGGACGCATTAAGCGAAGTAGGCCACGCCGCTCTCAAAGATCGGCATGAACTTATCGCCGGGGACATGCTCGGGCACGTTGCGGTACAGGTTGTCGCCGCGGCGCTCGGCATGGCCCATCTTGCCCAGAACGCGGCCGTCGGGGCTCGTGATGCCCTCGATGGCCAGTGCGGAGCCGTTGGGGTTGACGGAAAGGTCCATGCTCGGTTTGCCGTCCTCGCCCACGTACTGCGTGGCGACCTGGCCGTTTGCGATCAGCTGTGCGAGCACCTCGTCGTTGGCGACAAAGCGGCCCTCGCCGTGGCTGATGGCGACGGTGTAGGGGTCGTCCAGGCTGCACTGCGACAGCCACGGGGACAGGTTGGACGAGATACGGGTACGCACCAGACGGCTCTGATGGCGACCGATGGTGTTGAACGTCAGCGTGGGGGCATCGGGCGTGGCATCGACGATGTCGCCGTAGGGCACCAGGCCAAGCTTGACCAGGGCCTGGAAGCCGTTGCAGATGCCCAACATCAGGCCATCGCGGGCCTTGAGCAGGTCGCGGACTGCCTCGGTGACCTCGGGAGCGCGGAAGAACGCCGTGATGAACTTGGCGGAGCCATCGGGCTCGTCGCCGCCCGAGAAGCCGCCGGGGATCATGACGATCTGGCTTGCACGGATGCGGCGGGCAAGCTCGTGGGTGCTCTCGGCGACGGCCTCGGGCGTGAGGTTGTTGATCACGAAGGTGTCGGCCTCGGCGCCGGCGGCACGGAAGGCGCGGGCGCTGTCGTACTCGCAGTTGTTGCCGGGGAACACGGGGATGATCACGCGCGGGCGGGCGATCTTGGCGCCGCCGTACACGTGGATATCCTTGGCGCGGAAGTCGATGGTCTCGACCTCGGCGGTCTCGCCGGCGCTGCGGTAGGCAAAGACGCCCTCGATGCCGCTCTCCCAGGCCTCCTGGAGCTCGGAGAGCTCGATGACCTCGGAGCCGGTATCGATGACATAGCCCTCGACGGTGGTGCCCAGGGGCTCGACGACAACGCCGTCGGCGACCTCGGGCAGCTCGGTATCCTCGGCGAGCTCGACGATAAAGCTGCCGTAGAGCGGGGTGAAGAGGCTCTCCACGTCCACATCCTCGGCAAGCTCGAAACCGATCTGGTTGCCGACGCACATCTTAAAGAGGCTCTCGGCGCCGCAGCCGTAGCCGGGCGTGGAGACGGCCAGGGCGTCGCCGGTGGCGGTGAGCGCCTCGACGGTGTCAAACGCGGCGAGCAGCTGCTGAGCGTCGGGACGGTAGTCCTCGCCATAGGTGGCGGGGGCGATGCGGACGACGCGGTGCGTGAGGCCCTTGAATTCGGGCGAGACGGCACGGGCGGCCCTGCCCACGGCGACGGCGAAGCTGATCAGGGTCGGCGGAACGTTGAGCTCGCCGGCCTCGTCCTCAAACGAACCGCTCATGGAGTCCTTGCCGCCGATGGCGCCGGCACCCAGGTCGACCTGGGCCATGAGGGCACCCAGGACGGCAGCCATGGGCTTGCCCCAACGCTCGGCCTCGGTGCGCAGGCGCTCGAAGTACTCCTGGAAGGAGAGGTAGGCGCGCTTGTGCTCAAAGCCGGCGGCAACGAGCTTGGCGATGGACTCGACCACGGACAGGTAGGCGCCCGCAAACTGGTCGGCCTCCATCAGATAGGGGTTGAAGCCCCATGCCATGGCACTCGCCGTGGTGGTCTCGCCGTCCACGGGGAACTTGGCGACCATGGCCGAGCTCGGGGTGAGCTGCGTCTTGCCGCCAAAGGGCATGAGCACGGTCGCGGCGCCGATGGTGGAGTCGAAGCGCTCGGAAAGGCCCTTGTTGGAAGCGACGTTGAGGTCGGTGACAAGCGAGGTCATGCGCTCGGTGAGCGTGGTGCCGGCCCAGCTGGGCTGCCACACGCTGCGGGCGCACACATGGGCGACCTGGTGCTTGGGTGCGCCGTTGGAGTTGAGGAACTCGCGGGACAGGTCGACGATGGCGACGCCGTTCCAGGCCATGCGCATGCGCGGCTCGGCGGTAACCTCGGCGATAACGGTAGCCTCCAGGTTTTCCTCGGCGGCGTAGCCCATGAACTCCTCGACGTCACCGTCGGCGACGGCGCAAGCCATGCGCTCCTGGGACTCGGAGATAGCGAGCTCGGTGCCGTCCAGGCCGTCGTACTTCTTGGTCACGGTATCAAGGTCGACATACAGGCCGTCGGCAAGCTCGCCTACGGCGACCGAGACGCCGCCGGCGCCAAAGTCGTTGCAGCGCTTGATCAGACGGCAGGCGTCGCCGCGGCGGAAGAGGCGCTGCAGCTTGCGCTCGACCGGGGCGTTGCCCTTCTGGACCTCGGCGCCCGAGGTCTCGATGGACTCGGTGTTCTGGGTCTTGGAGGAGCCGGTGGCACCGCCGATGCCGTCACGGCCGGTGCGGCCGCCCAGCAGGATGATCTTGTCGGTGGGGGCGGGGCACTCGCGGCGCACGTGGTTTGCCGGGGTAGCGCCCACGACGGCGCCGACCTCCATGCGCTTGGCCACGTAGCCGGGGTGATAGAGCTCGTTGACCTGGCCGGTGGCAAGGCCGATCTGGTTGCCGTAGCTGGAGTAGCCGGCGGCAGCGGTGGTTACGAGCTTGCGCTGCGGCAGCTTGCCCTCGAGCGTCTCGGACACGGGGACGGTGGGGTCGCCGGCGCCGGTGACACGCATGGCCTGGTACACGTAGCTGCGGCCCGAGAGCGGGTCGCGGATGGCGCCGCCCACGCAGGTGGCGGCACCGCCGAAGGGTTCGATCTCGGTCGGGTGGTTGTGGGTCTCGTTCTTAAACAGGAACAGCCAGTCCTGGTCCTCGCCGTCGACATCGACCTTCACCTTGACGGTGCAGGCGTTGATCTCCTCGGACTCATCGACATCGGTCATGACGCCGGTCTTCTTGAGGTACTTGGCGCCGATGGTGCCCATGTCCATGAGGCAGACGGGCTTGGCGTCGCGACCGAGCTCATGGCGCATCTCCATGTAGCGGTCGAAGGCCTGCTGCACCACGGCGTCGTCGATCGTCACGTCATCCAGGACGGTGCCGAAGGTGGTGTGACGGCAGTGGTCGGACCAATAGGTGTCGATCACGCGGATCTCGGTGATGGTGGGGTCGCGGTCCTCATCGCGGAAGTACTGCTGGCAGAAGGCGATGTCCGCCTCGTCCATGGCAAGGCCGCGATCGGCGATAAAGGCGGCAAGGCCGGCCTCGTCGAGCTCGCGGAAGCCGTCGAGCACCTCGACGGGCTGGGGCTCGGGGGTCTCCATGTGCAGCGTCTCGGGCAGGTCGAGCGAGGCGATGCGTGCTTCGACGGGGTTCACCACGTAGTGCTTGATGGCCTCGATGGCGGCTTCGTCCAGAGTGCCCGAGATCATATAGACCTTGGCGGAGCGCACGGCGGGGCGCTCGCCCTGGCTGATGAGCTGCACGCACTCGCTGGCGGAGTCGGCGCGCTGGTCAAACTGGCCAGGCAGGAATTCGACGGCAAAGACGGCGCCATCGCTTGCGGGGAGCTCGTCGTGGGTCACATCGACCTGGGGCTCGCTAAAGACGGTCGGCACGCAGGAGCGGAAAAGCTCCTCGTCGATGCCCTCGACGTCGTAGCGGTTGATGATCCTCAGGGCCTCGATGCCCTTGATGCCGAGAATTTCGGTCAGCTCGCCCTTGAGCTGCTGAGCCTCGACGTCGAACCCGGGTTTCTTCTCCACGTAGATACGAGAGACCATTGGTTCCTGCCTTCCTGATCGGTTGGGCGTACGGTACGGTATGCGGCAGCGGTCGGTTTACGGGGCAAGCCTCGCGGTCGCCTTGAGCCACATGTTTGTAAACCTCACTATGATACGACAGCTCGCGGCGCGTTGAGGACGGCGAGGGTGCTACAGTGAAGCGCAAACAAGAGAAAGGCATCACATGGCATTCGTTTCGCTCGCCATCATCGCACTCGTGGCCTTTGCGAGTCCTTTTATCGCCTCGGCGATTCCCGGGAAACCCGTTCCCGAGACGGTCTTTTTGCTCGTGTTTGGCGCGGTGCTGGGACCCCATATGCTCGACATTATCCATGTAGATGCCGAGGTCTCGCTCGTGTCCGAGCTCGGCCTGGCCTTTTTGTTCCTGCTTGC
>CAUEUQ010000017.1:0-27906 GCA_959021215.1 uncultured Collinsella sp.
AAATCACAATTTGTCGAGATGTTCGGAGATCCTATCGACAATACATTTCATAAGCCCATCGCAAGTTTCTCCGATCTAGGAAAATGGCAAAGTGGCGGAACCCCGGCACGTTCAAACACCTCTTATTTCGAAGGGGGTATTGATTGGTATTCAGCCGGCGAGCTTAATGGATTTCACCTTCGATCGTCTATTGAAAAAATAACGATCGAGGCATTGAATCAATCCGCGGCAAAACTGTACCCGGCAGGCTCTCTTCTCGTTGGAATGTATGATACCGCCGCTCTAAAGATGGGGGTTCTTGATAAGGCCGCCGCATCAAATCAGGCATGCGCCTGCCTGATCCCCAATGATTCGGTTCTCGTTGAATGGCTTTATACGGCAATCTCGATAATGAAGCCCCATCTGCTTAGTCAAAGAAAGGGATGCCGTCAAAAGAACCTTAGCCTAAAAATGATCAAAGGGTTCAATCTTCCCATTGCTGATAAAGCGGAGCAAAGGGACTTTGCTGTATTTTTCCATTCAGTCGACAAATCGAAATTTGCCGTACAAAAGGCCCTCGATGAGCTAAACGCCACGACGAAGAAAATCTTGAACCAGGAGTTAGGACTCGGAGATGTTTAACGAGGACAACACCATCGAGCAAATGAGCGTCGAGGCGCTTGCCAGCCTTGGCTGGAGATACGTGGCTGCCGAAGACCTCCCGCGCCGCCATGCCGACGTCATGGTCGAGCCCATGGTCAAGGACGCCCTCATCAGGCTTAACCCGGAGATCGCAGAAGACCCCGATCGCGCCGACGAGATCATCTACCGACTCAGGGCCCTCATTCAGTCCACAAGTCCGCAGAACCTGGTCTCCACCAACGAGCGGTTCAAAAAGCTCGTCATCGAGGAGAACTCATTCCCCTACGGCAAAGACGGCCGCATGGTCCCCATCCGCTTCTTTGGCACGGCGGCGGACGGCGATCTTGACAAAAACGAGTACATCGTCACCAACCAGTGGGTCTACCCCCAGGAGCAGGGCGGCAAGCGCCTCGACCTCGTCCTTCTTGTCAATGGATTTCCGCTCGTCATCGGCGAGTTCAAGACGCCGGTGCGCGATTCGATAACCTGGCTCGACGGCGCTGGCGACATCGCTAAATATGAGAAGAGCATCCCGCAGATGTTCGTCTGTAGCGCCATCAACTTCGCCAGCGAAGGAAAATGCTATCGCTACGGGTCGGTGAACATGCCTCCCGAGATGTGGGGACCCTGGCATGAGGGCGACAAGAAGAGCGAGGGCACACTTGCCGACGTCAAGAGAAGCATGGCATCCATGCTCACCCCCTCGAACGTCATGGACATCTTCCAGTTCTTCACGCTCTTCGCCACCGACAAGAAGCATCGACGCATCAAGCTGATCTGTCGCTACCAACAGTTCGAGGGCGCGAACCTCATCGTGGACCGCGTCCGCGCAGGATACCCGAAGTGTGGCCTCATTTGGCATTTCCAGGGCTCAGGAAAGTCACTGCTCATGGTATTCGCCGCCCAGAAGCTGCGCATGGTCCCCGAACTCAAGAACCCGACCGTCGTCATCGTGGATGACCGAATCGACCTCGAGACCCAGATCACAGGGACCTTCAACGCATCCGATATCCCCAACCTCGCAAGCGCCGGCAGCAAGGAGGAGCTTGAGTCCTTCTTCAAGCAGGACATGAGAAAGGTCCTCATCACCACCATCTTCAAATTCGGCGAGGTTGCGGGGACGCTCAACGAGCGCGAGAACATCATCCTCATGGTCGACGAGGCGCACCGCACCCAAGAGGGCGACCTCGGCGAGAAGATGCGACTCGCCTTGCCAAACGCCTTCTTCTTCGGCTTGACCGGCACGCCCATCAACCGAACCGACAAGAACACGTTCCACACCTTCGGTGCCAAAGAGGACAAGTCCGGCTACATGAGCCGCTATTCCTTCGCCGACTCCATCCGCGACCACGCCACATTGCCGCTCCATTTTGAAACCGTTCCCGTCGAGCTCCACGTCAACCAAGAGGTCGTGAACGCCGCCTTTGACGAAATGACCCGAGACCTCAGCAAAGAGGACAAGGCGGAACTCACCAGGCGCGTCAAGATCGAAGCCGTCATGAAGGCCCCCGACCGCATTCACAAGGTGTGTGAACACATTGCCAAACACTTCAAATCGAAGGTTGAGCCCGACGGCTTCAAGGCGCAGGTAGTCTGCTACGACCGAGAGTGCTGCCTGCTGTATAAGGAGGAGCTCGACAAGCTCTTGGGCGCTGATGCAGTCACCATCGTCATGGACACGAACAACGACAAGGAGGACCGGTACAAGGCATATCGTCGCGATCGCGATGCCGAAGAAAAGCTCCTTGACCGTTTCCGCGACCCGGACGATCCACTCAAGATTCTCATCGTCACTGCAAAGCTGCTCACGGGGTTCGATGCGCCCATCCTGCAAACTCAGTACCTTGACAAGCCCTTGCGCGACCACACGCTGTTGCAGGCAATCTGTCGAACCAACCGCGTCTACAACGACAAGAAGACATTCGGTCTCATTGTCGACTATATCGGCCTCTTCGACAACGTCGCCAAGTCTCTGCACTTCGACGAGGCCGAGGTGCAGAAGGTTATAACCAACATCGACGAGGTAAAGGCCGAGCTACCCGGGCTTATGCATTGCTGTCTTGAGTACTTCTCAACGGTCAGAGACCGCCGCAGCGCGGATTGGGAGTCCCTTCTCGAAGCTCAACAATGCCTGCCAACGACAAAGGTGAAAGACCAGTTTGGGGCCGACTTCTCGGTCTTGAACAGAGCGTGGGAAGCCCTTTCGCCCGACGCATGTCTCAATCCCTACAAGCCCGATTTCATCTGGCTCTCGCAGGTCTACGATTCCGTGAGACCGGTAGACAATCGCGGGAAGCTCATCTGGGCAGCGCTCGGGCCCAAGACAATCGAGCTCGTGCACGAGAACATCACCGTCGAGAGAGTCCGAGACGATGACGACATCCTTGAGCTCGACGAGGACATGATCGAGCACTTCATCAACGACAAGAGCAATACCGAGAAGATCACGCGTAAGCTGGAGATAGATCTCGTCGCCCGAATCCGCAGGCACGATAAGAATGGCAAGTTCCAGAAGCTCGGCGAGCGCCTGGAGGACCTGAGGGAACGTCACGAGCAAGGTCTCATCAACAGCGTCGAGTTCCTCAAGATGCTCATCGACCTCGCCAAAGAAGCACGAGCCGCCGAAAAGGAAGTCGTGCCCGAGGAAGAGGAGGACAAGGGAAAGGCTGCTCTCACTGAGCTCTTTAACGGCATCAAGAACGGCGACACGCCTATCATCGTCGAGAACATCGTCAATGACATTGACGAGATCGTTAAGATAACTCGCTTCGACGGCTGGCAAGCTACCACGGCTGGCGTGAAAGAGGTTAAAAAACAGCTCCGTGCCATTCTGTGGATGCGCTATAAGCTCAAAGACCAGGCTCTTTTTGATAAGGCGTATTCGTATATCGAACTCTACTATTAGGTAACAGAAGACAGAGTTCTAGGGACGCTCCGCATTAACCATTTCATAGGATGTGGAGCGTCCCAATTTGAACGAGTAACGTCTTGCGATGGGCGAATGCTGCAGTCCCAATGGCTCGATAACCTTTTCTTAGTCTGGTGTTTAAGTCTTCACTAGAAGCCATCCACACTTTGTAGTTAATTGGTTCCTTCTTCACAGGCGAAACGACAATATTGTCTGCCCCGCCTACCTCCCCTCCGCCTTCAGCCTCAGCAGCAGGTCTCTCAGCTCGGGGCACTTGCTGGAAAGGCGCGTCTGGGGTCGCTCGCCCATCCCCCAACGCTGGCGGACTTCCTGGGCGTGCGGACTCACGCGGTAGTCCCCATCCATCATCTGCTTGAGCAGCTTGGCGGTCACGCGCGCATCGGCTAGGGCGCTGTGGGCGTGGCCCGTCGACTCGTCGAACTCGATACCAAACCACGTCGCCGCGTCACTCAAAGAGACGCACCCGTGGCTGCCCACGTCCATGATCGAGGTGTAAAACGCCTGCAGGTCGGCCCAGTCCGTAGGAAATGCGGCAAGGTCGATGTGTTTTGCCTGGCACTCGGTCAAAAGCTGTCGACGATCCGCCCCGCTCCAACGACCACCTGGGCGGAGTAGCGACCGATCCAATCGCTGAGCCTTTTGATCACCGCATAGAGCGGGTCGGCCATCGCGGTGTCCACGGCCGATATCCCCGTGAGCTCGCGGACGGGAAACGCAACGCCTTCGGTAAATTCTGTCTGCACAAACTGCGAGAACTCGCCTATAACGTTGCCGCGGTTATCGAGCTTGACGGCGCCGACCTCGATAATCTCATTGCGCAGTCCACGGCGCTGGCGCTGCTTTGGCACCGGCGCAAACTCAAAGTCCAGCACAATCTGGCGCGCAAAGTTCGTCGTATCGATAGCCGAGATACGCGGCGTCTTTTCAGCTGACACGGTTATGGCCTTTCTCCGTCAAATGCCGCTTACTACATAGGCGGCTACATTGCCGTAAGGACAGGCGCCCGTGCGGACATGAAATCGCACAGCATGGCTTTCCGGCATCCTTGCGTAAAGCCACACTTTGAGAGAATCACGTCACTGTTATTATCGAACATATATTTGTATTTATAGCAGTACTTTGATAGAGTTGCAGTTGTTGACGGCAGTTCCATGTGCCGGGCAGCGCCCTCCATGCGACGGGAGGTGATGCCCATGACCGATCTGACTGATTTCGTGAAGCTCCTGACCGCTTTGGTCTCGCTCCTCACGGCGCTTATCGGACTTACCGAGGCACTCGAGCAGCGTACGAAGCAGAAAAAGACGATATGAGAAAGCCATTTGGGTCGCCTCCCCCGCGGCGCAGCTTCTTTCCGCGGGCTCGGGATGCCACAATGGGCTTTGAGTATCGGCCCGTGCGGTAGCCCTTACCGCACCTGCGGGGAGGAGGCTTCCCATGCCCCATGTTACCTCCATCGGCCTGGACGTCCACGCGCGATCGGTCGCCGCCGCGGCGTTCAACCCCTTCACCGGCGAGGTGGTGCACCGTGACTTCGGGACGGACGCCGCCGAGATCGCGGAGTGGGCCCTCGGGTTCGAGGAGCCCAGGGCCTGCTACGAGAGCGGCCCCACCGGCTTCCACATGGCGCGCGAGCTGCGCGCGCTCGGCCTCGACTGCGCCGTGGCCGCCGTCTCCAAGATGCAGAGGCCGGCGGCGGACGCGCGCCGCAAGAACGACCGGCGCGACGCCGAGTTCATCGCCCGCATGCTCGCCACCCACAACATCGTGGAGGTCCCGCTGCCCGATGCGGCCGTCGAGGCCGCCCGGGACCTCGACCGCGCCCTCGACGACGCCACGGCGGAGTACCGCCGCGCCAGGCAGCGCCTCAACATGTTCCTGATCAGGCTGGGCCACGTCTGGGACGAGCGCAACGCCGACGGGGCGAGGAAGGGATCCTGGACGCGCGCCCACTGGAGGTGGATATCCGGGATCAGGCTCGAGGGGCCCCAGCGCGACGTGCTCGAGTACTACGTCACGGCCGCGAGGTGCGCGGAGTCGGACCGCCGGCAGCTCGAGAAGAAGGTGCTCGCCCTCGCCCGGACCGACCGGTGGCGCCCGGCCGTCGAGGCGCTCTCCTGCATCAAGGGAATCGACACCCTGACGGCCTTCAGGCTCGCAGCCAGCCGAGGCGGGCTCCTTCACGAGGTTCCGGACGGCCCCGGCCTTCGCGAGCTGGTGCGGGCTGGTCCCGTCGGAGCGCTCGAGCGGCGAGACCGAGCGGCGCGGCGGGATAACCAAGACGGGCAACCGGCTCGCCAGGACGGCACTGGTGGAGTCGGCGTGGCACTACCTGACGTGCACGCCCCGCCCGAAGGCCCCGGCGCCCGGCGCGGACGTCCCCGCGGCGATCCGGGCGCGCGCCGACGACTGCACCGCCAGGCTCTGCCGCCGCCGCGAGGCGCTGGCGGCGGCGGGCAAGAGCTCGTGCAAGGCAAACGCCGCCGTCGCGCGCGAGCTCGCCTGCTGGGTCTGGGAGATCGGGTGCCGGGCGGAGGGGACCCTCGGCTGACCCCGTCGGACAACAAGCCTCCCGCCGGGAGGGCCCGCGCCTCGACGCATCGCCGGCGCGCGTTCACGAGCCCTTTTTGGGCAGCCCAAGGGCCGCGCCCGTGAACAAGACTGGTTTCGGACGAGCGCGCCGGACGGAGAATCGAAATGCGGTGGGGTGCGCGGACATACCGGGCTGACCGCCGGCAGCGCGCCCGCAAGAGCCCGCGGATATTAGCTTGCCAGGCAAGCGTCGACTAAACGTGCAGCGTGCGCGGGCCCTCCCGACGGGAAACGAAAAAGCCCGGTTTAAAACCGGGCTCGAACAAACACGCCTATTGACAATGGCTTTCTCATATTAAAGGGGTCGACGCCACTAAGGCGATGACCCCTTAATCGAAGTAACGGCGCTGCCCAGCATTCCACCACTTGAGCTGCCGTCGACCTTATTCTACCCACGAGCGCCAGGTTTAACAAATGGAATTTCGGTTACGAAGTCCGGGGCTCGCCCCTCTACTCCAGCCACCATTCCACATCCACGGAGCACTCGACCTCGATAGGCTCTGGCTCCAGCACCGTCACCTTGGAATCAGCCGATCCCGCAGGAGCTCCGAGCGCAAAATCGGCCGCACTTGCATAGCAAAGCCGATCCATGCTGCCAAGCTGACTGTTGTAGGAGATATGCTTGACGCCATCCAGCTTAGAACCCGATGCCGCCGCAAGCGCCTGCGCATTGTTGCGGGCTCGCTCGACGACGCGGGCGATGAGGGCATCCTCGGCAGCACGCCGGTCGACTAGATCAAAACCTACGCTCATGTCGGCGCGCGAACCGCAGGTGTTAAGAGCCGTCCATATAGCGGCGACATCGACGGCGTCAATCAACGCGGCGACTGTGCCGTAGGCATGGTAGCTATAGCCAGTGATCGTCGCCTTTCTGCGTGTCGTTCGCGCGTAGCAGGCGTAACCGCGACACGTTAGCTCGCCATCCAAACCAAAGGGCGCCAATGCCGTAGCGACCTTAACGCGATCGGCGTTGTAGTCGTCCAGGCACGCCTCCTTGGTATCGAAGCTTCCTCCAAAGCAGATGCTAAACACGACGCGATCGGGCATCACCTCGTCCTCGATCTCGGCGCCAACGCTCACGAACCCAGCTTTATCCATCGACATGACATCCGTCCTTTCCACGAATGGCTACGTTGCGGTAAGCGTAGCCGCCCGTGCGGACACAAAAATGGGATGCTGTGCCACGCGCGCCAGGCACGCGCCATGCAGACGGCCCCAAGAGAGTCGCCCGCCTATTCGAATGTGTGAAAAAGATTGAGGCCCGGTGACTTGAATCAGAGGTCATCCCGGGCCCATCAGAGCTCACAGAGCTCTTGGTTGCTTTGGTCTCGCTTTTCACGGCGTTTGTCGGGCTTTCCGAGGCACTCAAGCAGCGTTCGAAGCATAACAAGTCACTACAATTAAGGCTTTGACCCCTTGACCAAGCAACGGCGCTGCCCAGCTATCACCCTTGGGCTGCCGTCAACTTTATTCTATCCGCGAGCATCTGGTTTACCAAATGGATTTTCGGTAAAGGAAGCACGGCACGCCCGCAAAACCACTACGCCCCAAGTGCCGCCATGGGAATCACCGCCACGCCGTCGTCGCGTGTGTAGGCAATGCTCCCCTTTCCAACCACGACCGCCAAAAACGCCGGCGCGGCATTCTGGGCGGCAGGATTGGAGAGCACTTTCCTCTCCAGCGCCTTGAGATTTCTCGCTCCATCGTCTGCTTTCGCATCACTCAGCTTGACCTCGATGGCTCCCCAGCGCCCGTCGTGCTCAACGATCAGATCGACCTCAAGGCCCTTCTCATCTCGGAAATAATGGACACTGTTGTCGACACCGCCGTAGGTGGAAAGGAACACGCGCACGTCGCGCAGGACGAGATTCTCAAAGAGCATCCCCAGCGTTTGCATATCGCCAAGCAGCCGCTCAGGGGTAGCCCCCAGCAACGCCGCCGCAAGTGACGGGTCACAGAAGTAGCGCTTGGGGCGCACGCGAACGCGGGCCTTCGAGCGCATGGGCGGCTCCCATCCGCACAGGTCCTCGGTCAGCTTGAGCCTGTTGAAGAGGTCCAAGTACGCAGCGATGGTCCTCTCGTCGGGGCCCGCCTCACCGTACGAGGCGTCCTTTACGAGCGTCTTGTACGTGACAGCCTGGCTCTCGTTCATGGCAAGAGCTCGCAAAAGGCCGTGTGCAAGCTCGGGCGACATGCCCTCGTCCAGCACGTTGACGTCGAGCACCGAGTGCACGTACTGGCTTGCCGTCTCTCGCGCAAGATCTTCCGAAAGCCCAAGATTTGCAGGCCAACCGCCCCTGCAGCACCAGCGGGCGACGTCATCCACCGTGCTCTCGCGACGCTGAGGGGCAAAATCCTCGCCCTTAAAGAGGCTTGCCAGTGACACGAGCGGCTCGCCGTCGCCCGACTCACACAGGGCCATGGGGCGCATTGACAGACGGGCGATCCTACCCGTGCCGGAATGACGAACATGGCTGCGCTCCTCGCTTTTGAGCGCGGTCGAGCCCGTGAGCAAAAGTGTCCCCCGTTCGTTGCCGCTCGCGTCCACGAAACGCCGGGCGGCATCCCAAACCTCGGGCACCTCCTGCCATTCATCGACCAGGTGTGGCGCATCGCCGATGAGCGCCAGGCTTGGGTCGACCTCTGCCGCCGCACGCTGCGCAGGCTCATCGAGCCTGGAGACGCTCGCCGAGCGAGAGAGCGCCGTCCAGGTCTTGCCGCACCATTTGGGGCCGTTGATCTCCACACAGCCAAACGCCCGCATAAGGGTGTCGAGGCGCTCCTCTATGAGCCGGGGCCTATATCCCTTTTGGGTCAATCTCTTTGGTGCATCCATAGACGGCTGTCCCTCTCTATCACGCGATATGCGAAATTACGCCATTCTCAATGCTGATTTTACGCTACTTTCAATGTAGTTTTTACGCCATGACAGATGTAGTTTTTACGCCATTTTCATTGAAGGTTTTACGCTTGGCATCCTTAGCGCGACCCATTCCGAGCATCACATCAGAGCGTGCTTGGTTATCTCCGCTCGCACATCTCGGCAAACGAAATCAGCTTGGCATCTCCCCTGCTCGCCGCAGCTTCCTGACATCCTTGCGTAAAGCCTCGCTTCGAGAAGATCGCATAGCTTTTGTGCTGCCGCCTAAAGAGCTCGCTTCGGTATACGAGCTTTTGCAGCACGTCTTCGCCCGCCGGCTCATTGCGCCATTTGCACTCCGCAAACAGCGCAGCGCCCTCGCCATCGTCAACAATCAAGTCGATTTCTTCCTGCGTATGCGTGCGATTGTCCGTCCCCCACCAGCGCCCGACGCTCGCCGGAGCCACATCGAGCTGGCCCGCGCGCGCGAGTTCGTACGCGTATTGTCTGCATATAAGCTCAAAGACCGTACCCATGTAATCCGATACGTGCGGCTCAATGCGCTTATACGCCATCTCGGCCATATCGTTTTGAATCAGCCCAATGTTCTGCGGCACAAACTTGTACCAGAACCTAAACATCTGGTCGCTCAGCAGATACACGGCTCGCTTATTGCTCGTCTCGTTTAAGGGCAGCTCGCGCTCGACAATCCCAAGCGACGCCAGCTTATCCACATAGCTCTTAACGTTGCTCGCAGGGATTCCCGTAGAGCTCGCGATCTCCGAGATTCTCGAGCGCCCCTGAGCAATTGCTTGCACGATCGCATCATATTGCTCGGGATTGCGGCACTCTTGCAACAGCAGGTTACTCGGCTCCTCAAAGAGATAGCCCGTAGGAGTAAGAAAAAGACGTTTGATGTTGTCCTTGAGCGATACGGCAGGATCGACTTTCTCGATATATGCAGGAATGCCGCCTGTCATGCCATAGCAAACTGCAGCGTCTTCGCGACTCATGCTCTGCCACAGGCCGAGGGTCGTCGTAAAATCGAGCGGCATGATCTTAAACTGGGCCGTACGCCTACCGTATAGCGGGCTCTCGTAGCCCAACACCTGTTCCTCCATAAACGAAAGAGACGAGCCGCATAGAATCAGCATGAGCCTGGTCTCTTTGTACAGGTGATCAATCTTGTCTTGCAGCAACGAGCTGATCTCGGGATTCGATTGGGCGAGATAGGGATACTCGTCAATCACGACAATCAAACGTTCCGTGCGAGCCATGGTGGCCAATGCATCAAACGCCTCGTCAAAACTACGAAACGACACGCCAGCAACACCAACGGAGCCCGCAAGTATCGCCTGGCTAAAGCCATGCAGGTTTGCCTCTGCATTGGTACGACGAGCTTGAAAGTAAATAGCCTTCTTGCCTTGGATAAACTCTGTGATAAGACGCGTTTTACCCACGCGACGGCGGCCGTAGATTACGGGCATCTCAAAGGAGCCCGTGCCATACAGTCGATTGAGCTCGGACATTTCCGCCGTTCTTCCGATAAACATAGGGCCATCCTTCCTTTACGTTATAGCTAGCTATATTATACCTTTCTATAATATAGCTAGCTATAACGTAATTCGACAAGCGGCGCACGCAAAAGGGTCGGTACACCACCGCGCGTGGACCGTTCCGGAAAATGTATCCCGTTCTGGAGCCAAAAGGGGGCCGTAGTTTCCGCCAAACATGCCATCCGGAAAGCGTGTCCCGTTCTGAGCGCCAAATCCGGGACGCAGTTTCCACTCCAAACAAAGGGCCCCGGCTCGCGATGGAGTCGGGGCCAAAGGCGCAGCATGTGCAGTTGGTGTTAAGCGCAAACAGCCCATCAGCAATGGCTGTCCGCACCCTACCCTACCCGCGGCGACGGGCGCGGCTGTAGGGCGTATCCACCATGGGCAGATCGGGACGCAGCTTGCCGTCAAATGCGCGATAGGCGTTCTGTACGGCGGGCGCCGTGGGGATCGTTGCGATCTCGCCGATGCCCTTGCCGCCGTATGCCACGGGCAGCAGCTCGTCCTTCTCCACGTAGATGGCGTGGATATCCGGAATCTCGGGCGCACGGAACAGCCCGAGCGTACCGTACCTTGCCTGGGGTACGCAGTCCTTGAGCGGCCAGTCCTCGGTAAGCGCATAGCCCATACCCATGAGCACGCCGCCTTCGATCTGACCCTGGATGGAGATGGGGTTGACCACCTTGCCGGAATCGTGCGCAGCATAGATCTCGCTCACGCGGCCGTCATCGTCCAAAATGACCACATGCGTGGCAAAGCCGTAGCAGATGTGGCTCTTGGGGTTGGGAACATCCGCACCCAGCTTGTCGGTCGGCTCCAGGTACACGTAGCCAAACTCGCATCCCTCGAGCGCCTTGATGGCGGCCGCGGGATCCTGAGGATGCATACCCTGGCCGGCGACGAGCTCCTGCGTGTGCAGCTGATAGGCGCGACCGTCGTCGTACTCGATTTTGACGCCGTCGCCATGCGCATTCACGGGAGCGGCGGGCGCAGACTTGCCGGCCTCGATGTCAAGCATGGCATCGCGCAGCAGGAAGGCGGCACCGCGCACGGCCTCGCCGGTCACGACCGTCTGACGCGAGCCAGACGTGGTGCCGGAGTCGGGAGCGTTCTCGGTGGAGCACTCGCCGTTGGCGATGCAGCGAAGCGGCAGGCCGCATGCCTCGGCAACGTCCTGCAAAAAGACGGTGTTGCAGCCCTGGCCGATGTCGGACGTGGCGGCATAGACCACGGCGCGGCCATCCTCGACGCGAATCTTGCAGCGGCCGGCATCGGGCAGGCCAACGCCCACGCCGGCGTTCTTCATGGCGCAGGCGATACCGGCGTGTCCGGGATGCGCATAGTAGGCATCCTTGACCTCGAGCAGTGTCTCCTTAAGCGCCGTGGAGCAGTCGGCAATCTGACCGTTGGGCAAAACCTCGCCCGGCTCGATGGCGTTGCGGTAGCGAATCTCCCACGGATCCAGGCCGACCTTCTCTGCCAGCAGGTCGATCAGGCTCTCGAGCGCAAACTCGGACTGGCAAACGCCAAAGCCGCGGTACGCACCGGCGGGCGGGTTGTTGGTGTAGTAGCCAAAGCCGCGGATGTCGGTGTTCTGGTACTTGTAGGGGCCGACGGCATGCGTACAGGCGCGCTCGAGCACCGGGCCGCACAGCGACGCGTAGGCGCCGGTGTCAAAGTTGATCTCGCAGTCTAGGCCGGTAAAGTTGCCCTCGGCGTCGCAGCCCAGCGTAAAGGTGCCGTCCATGGCATGGCGCTTGGGATGGAAAGCGAGCGACTCGGCACGCGTGAGCTTACACTTCACAGGACGTTGGAACTCATAGGCGGCGAGCGCGGCCAGGTGCTGGATGGACACGTCCTCCTTGCCGCCAAAGCCGCCACCCACGAGCATGGTCTCTACAACCACGCGCTCGGGTTCGCTATCCCAGCCAAACATGTGGGCACACTCTTTGCGCGTATCATAGGCACCCTGGTCGGTCGACTGCACCTTGACGCCGTTCTTGTACGGGAAGGCAACGGCACACTCGGGCTCCAAGAAGGCATGCTCGGTAAAGGGCGTGGTAAAGCGCTGCGTCACGGTGAACGCGCTTTCGGCCAGCGCCTTGGCGGCGTCGCCGCGCGTCACGTGGCGGCTCTGGCACACGTTGTCCTTGAGCTCCACCGTGTTGCCAAAGGCAAAGAAGCTGTCATGCAGGCGCGGAGCGTCGGCGGCCCTGGCCTCGACAATGTTGCGCACGGGCTCCAGCGGCTCGTAGTCAATCTTTACGAGCTTCTTGGCCTTCTCGAGCGTCGCCTCGTCCTCGGCGACCACCAGCACGATGGCATCGCCCACGCAGCGGGTGATATCGCCCTGAGCGATCATGACGTCCCAGTCCTGGATAAGGTGGCCGACCTGGTTGACCGGCACGTCCTCGGCGCGCAGGATGCCCACCACACCGGGCAGGGCCTCGGCCTTGGAGGTGTCGATGGAGAGCACGCGGGCGCGCGGATACTTGGAGCGCACGGCGCTGGCATAGGTCAGGCCCGGCTGATCGAGCTCGTCGATGTCGTCGGGATACTTGCCCTCGCCGAGCACCTTCTTGCGCACGTCAATACGGAAGGCGCGCTTGCCCACGCCGTAGTCATCGCCGCGCTCCAGGTCCTCGTCGATCTGCTTTTCGCCGCGGAGCACCGCAGCGGCCAGCGAGATGCCCTCGATAATCTTTTTGTAGCCGGTGCAGCGACAGACGTTACCGCGAATGGCGTACTTGATCTGCTCCTCGGTGGGCTCGGGGTCCTCAGCGATGAGCGCCGCACCCGCCATGACCATGCCGGGAATGCAAAAACCGCACTGCACGGCGCCCACGGCGCCAAAGGCGTACACAAAGGCCTCGCGCACGTCCTCGGGCAGGCCCTCGACGGTCACGATGTTGCGGCCGGCGGCAAGAGCGATGGTCAGCACGCACGCCTTGACGGCCGCACCGTCCACATGGATGGTGCAGGTGCCGCAGGCGCCCTCGGAGCAGCCGTCCTTGGCGGAGTGAATGTGCAGGTCGTCGCGCAGATAGCGCAGCAGTGGTTTATTCTCCGTCGTCGTGTGCTCGACACCGTTAACGGTAAAAGTGAATTCCTGTGCCATGGTGATTCCCTTCTACACGCCGGCGGCGATGCCGGTGCGGTCGTGGATGGCGCCATGCGGGCAGACGACGGCGCACATGCCGCACGACAGGCAGTCCACGCCGTCGATATGGGCGCAGTTGTCCTCGATGCGGATAGCGCCGGCAGGGCACTTTTTGGCGCACATGCCGCAACCGATGCAGCTCGTGTCGCAGATCTTGCGAGCAATGGCGCCCTTATCGGTGTTGTTGCAGCGCACCAGGATGTTCTGGTAGCCGGGAACGAAGGCAATCACGCGCTGCGGGCACGCCATGCCGCACAGGCCACAGCCCGTGCACTTTGAGCGATCCACGCGGGCGATGCCATCGACCAGCGCAATGGCGCCGTGGGGGCAGGCCGTGACACAGGCACCACAGCCAATGCAGCCTTCGCTGCAACGGGCGTCGCCGCCTGCGGAAGCACAGCCGCTTCCGCAGGCAACGTAGGCCACGTTATGTTGAATGGATTTGGCCATAAGAGACTCGCCTATTTCTTAAGAAGGTACGAATAGTTGTCGCGCACAGCCCTGATGGTCAGGCGGACGGCCTCGGGAAGACCGGTGTTGACGGCATCGACCGAGACGGTGCGGACCGTGCCGGCGACGCGAACCTTAAAGTGGTCCTCGTCCACGGCCAGGAAGCCCTCGTTCTCGGAGTTCTCCATGTCCTCCTCGCTCCAGAACAGGGTGAGCTTGTCCTTGTAGGGACGGCCCTCCTGGTAAGGGCAGAACACGGCGCAGTTGCCGCACTCGTTGCACATGCCGTCGACATGGACGACCTGATGCTTGGCCAGGCCCGGCACCTTAATTGCCACGTTGGCGCGGTTGGGGCACACGTCGCAGCAGACCTCGCACACCGAGCCGCAGCCCAGGCAGCGGGTCTTGGTGCAGTTGCGCTTGTCGCGGCACAGCGACCCCTTGCGCTCGTAGCAGGTGTCCTCACGGCCGGCCTGCTCGTTGCAGTCGGCGTACTTGTTAAAGTCCGCGCCGGCGATGGCACGGGCGACCTCGGCGGCATCGGCGATAGCCTCAACCACGGTGGCAGGACCGCGGCGGCAGTCGCCCGCAGCCCAGACGCCCTCGACGCCGGTGGAGGTGGCGGCAAGACGGCCGCGACGGTCGTGCTCGACGCCCGCGGCATCGTACAGGCTGGCATCGATGCCCTCGCCCACGGCGCAGATCACCGTGGTGGCGGAAAGCTCGACGGTCTCGCCCGTGGCGACGGGGCTGCGACGGCCGCTTGCATCCGGCTCGCCGAGCTCCATGACGTCGCAGGTCAGCACGGAGCCGTTGAGCGCCTTGGGCGCCAGCAGCTCGCAGAGCTCAACGCCGTCGGCAAGAGCAAGATCGAGCTCTTCCTCGTCGGCGGGCATCTGCTTCTTGGTGCGGCGATAGACCAGGCGCACGTTCTTCACGCCGGCCAGGCGCTTGGCCACGCGGGCCGCGTCCATGGCGGTGTTGCCGGCGCCAATGACCACGACGTCCTCGCCCAGCTCGAGCTTCTCGCCCTTCTTGGCGGCCTCGAGGAACTCCAGCACGTCGAGCTCGGCGCCCTCGCCCAGGCCCGCAGAGCCGGGCATCCAGGCACCGGTGGCCACGACCACGTCGGTAAAGCCCTGGTCCTTGAGCTCGTCAATGGAATCAACGCGAGCGTTGAGCTGCACCTTGGCGCCAAAGGCTAGGCAGAGCTCGGCATCGTGGGAGATATCGTCGCTCGCGATACGGAACTCGGGGATCACGTGACGGACTACGCCGCCGAGCGAGTCGCGGGCCTCAAAGATGGTGACGGGCACGCCGGCACGCGTCAGGAAGAACGCCGTCGCCAGGCCGGCCGGGCCGCCGCCGATAACGGCAACGTTGCGCTCGCCGTCGTTTGCGATGGCCTGGGCGCGCAGCTTGGGCAGCACGGCGGTCATGGCCTCACGGGCGGCCTTGAGCTTGCTGGCGCGAATCTGGGCGCCCTCGGGCTCGTAGAACGCACGCTCGCAGGCACGGCCGCAGGGATGCGGGCAGATGGTGCCGGTAATGAACGGCAGGGCGTTGCGCTCGATGATGATGTTGAGTGCGTCCTCGTAGCGGCCCTCGTCAACAGCCGCCAGGTAGGCGGGAATGTCCTGCTGGATGGGGCAACTCGTACGGCACGGCGTGGTAAAGCAGTCGGAAAGCGGGCTCTTGCCGGCGACCTTGCGATCGGGCAGCGGGCGCAACGGCTTCTTGTAAAGCGGGTTGGTGAGCGAATCGGTCTGGATCGCGGTCACGGCCTCGAGAGAGACGCCCGCGAACGGCTTGCCATCCAGGTCGGTAAACTCGCCGGCCATCTGGCTAAAGCGCTCGTAGCCACCGGGCTTGAGCACGTCGGTCGCCAGGGTAACGGGCCAAATGCCGGCATCGTACAGGGCGCGGATGTTGTAGACCGTGGCGCCGCCGGAGTAGCTAATGCGCAGCTTGCCATCGAACTGCTCGGTAATGCGGCGGGCAGCCTCGATGGTCAGCGAGAACAGCGAACGGCCGGACATGTACATCTCGGTAGAGGGCAGCTCGTTCCTCGTCACGTCGACGGGGAACGTGTTGGTCAGCTTGACGCCAAACTCCAGGCCGCGCTCGGCGCACAGGGCGATCAGGCGCTCGAACATAGGCACGGCATCGGCCCACTGCAGGTCCTCGCGGAAGTGCGTGTCATCGAAGACGATGTAGTCAAAGCCCAGCTCGTTCAGACGCTGACGGGCAAACTCATAGCCCAGCAGTGTGGGGTTGCACTTGATGTAGGTGTTGAGGCCCTTCTCGGTGATCAGATAGGTCGCGATGCGCTCGATCTCGGCCGGCGGGCAGCCGTGCAGGGTAGACTCGGTGATGGAGTTGGAGACGCGTGCCGGGATGGACTCGACGAACGCGGCGTCGACATGCTCAAACTTGTCCAGGTTGGCGAGCGCCCATGCGCGGCACTCGTTCCAGACGTCGGAGCCGCTGGCGTCCTTCATGCCCTCGATGTAGGCGTCGACCTTGGGGCTCTTGATGCCCTCCAGGTCATAACCCACGGACATGTTGAAGACAAAGCCGTCCGGGCTGCCCAGGCCGTACTCGCGAGCGATCAGGTGGCAGGCAAACCATGCCTTCACGTACTCGGCAAAGGCCTGCGGAACCTCGAGCTCGGTCGACCACTCGCAGTTGTAGCACTCGTCCTGCGCCACGATGCAGGGCTTGTTCACACACTTGGAGAGCTCCTCGCCGTCCATAACCTGAACGGTCTTAAGCTCAAAGAAGCGGGAACCGGCCACATAAGAGGCCACGATGTTCTGGGCAAGCTGCGTGTTGGGACCGGCGGCCGGGCCAAACGGAGTCTCGATGCGCTCGTCAAAAATGGGAAGCGCGCCCTCCTGGTTGGTCGTGACCATCTTGCGCACGCCAAAGACGGCGCCCTGAGTCTTGTGCTCCTCGATGATCCAGTTCATCAGCTGCGAAAACGGGATCGGCCTCATGATGTCGCTCATAGTGAGCTCCTCTCTGTAACGCCCGGCGAGACCGCGCGGCGGGCGCAAATACGGTGTAGCGCTAGCACAGCGCCGGCGACCCCGCGGAGGTCGCCTATACGCGCGTCGAATGCGGCGAAACACCCGACGCGCGTGAATCTACTTGTGAATTAGTAGGTGCAATCGTTGAGCGCGCTCCAGAGCTTCTTGGACTCAGCCATGGTCCACGCGTTGATCTTGTCCTCATCAATCCCAACGAACTCGCGATCCTTGTACAGGACGCGGCCGTTGATGATGGTGGTGCGGCAGTTTTTGCCCATCATGCCAAAGAGCATGTGGCCGTCGATGTTCTCCTCGCTCAGCGGCGTAAAGGGCTTGTAGTCCATAACGATAACGTCGGCGGCAGCGCCGGCCTCGAGCACACCAAGCTTGCGATCGAAGTACTTGCTCGCCATCTTGGCGTTGTTCTCGAACAGCATGGTCATGGCCTCGCACCAGCCCACGTTGGGCATGGCAGCGTTGTGGCGCTGAATGATCAGGAAGACCTTAAGGCTCTCGAGCATATCGTGGGTGTAGGCGTCGGTACCCATGCACACGGGGATGCCGCGGCGGAAGAACTCGAGCACGGGGGCGCAGCCCACGGCGTTGCCCATATTGGATTCGGGGTTGTTGACCAGCCAGGTGCCGGACTCCTTGACGATATCCATCTCGGCAGGCGTCACGTGGATGCAGTGGCCCAGCATGGTGTCGGGACCAAGCAGGTTGTGCTGCAGCAGGCGCTCGACGGGGCTGATGCCACCGCGGTTGAGGCGGGAGTCCCACACGTCATTCATGCCCTCGCACACATGGATGTGGAAGCCGGTCAGGCCGTTGTTGGCCTCGGCCATCTTGTCCATGGTCTCGTCCGACAGCGTAAAGGTGGCATGCCCGCCAAACATGGCGGCGATCATGTGGTTGTCGTTATCGCGACGCTCCTTGGCGGCCCACTGGGCAAATTCGGCGTTCTCGGCAATGGCCTGGTCGCATTTTTCCTGGCCACGGCGATCGGAAACCTCGTAGCACAGGCACGAACGCATGCCCAGCTCCTGAGCTGCATCCTTAATGGTAAAGAGGCTTCCCGGGATCTCACAGAAGCTCGCGTGATGATCGAAGATCGTAGTGACGCCATCGCGGATGGAGTCCAGAATCGTGGCATAGGCGCTGGCCTTGGTGCCGTCGAGCGTCAGGTTGTCGTCGATCTTCCACCACTGCTGCTCAAGATTCTCCAGGAAGTTGGTGGGGTTGCAGCCCTTAATGGCAAGGCCGCGGGCCAGACCCGAGTAGATGTGGGTGTGGCAGTTGATGAGTCCGGGCATGATGAGGTTGCCCCGGGCATCGACGTACTCGGCATCCGGGTACTTGGCCTTGAGCTCGCGCTCGGGGCCCACTTCGACGATCGTATCTCCGTCAATGGCGACCGCACCGTTTGGAATGAACGGGGTCTGAGCGTTGCGGGTAAAGACGGAACCGTTAGCGACCAGAAGCATGGATGCTCCCTTCAACATCAGAGGCGGGGTTTGACACCTCTGACATGGCGGAGTGCGAAGCGCCGGCCTACACCGGAAACGGGCCCTCTCCCGTCAACGCTTCACCAAAGGGACAAACCCTTTGAAGTGCGGCTTGGCGCCGCATGGCGTCGGCGGACGAGGCGATGCGTCCGCCGACGAATAGCACCGAATTGGTTACTTCTTGCTCTCGGGCAAGACCAGATCCACGGCAGCGTCCTTGGCGGCATCGATGTGCTGAGCCACGACCGGCGTCTGCGGAAGGATCAGGTTGAGGACAATGGCCATGATGGCGGTGGGGGTTACGGCATTGGAGCCGATGACGGTGGACACCCAGGCGGGCATACCCTCGCCGGCAAGGCAACCGCTGGCCATCCAGATACCCAGGCCAAAGACGACGGAGGTGCCGACGATAGTGGTAGTGCGCTGCGTGAGGCCCTCGCGGGTGAACATGCGCACGCCGTTCATGGTGATGGTGCCAAAGACGCCGACGGTCGCGCCGCCGATGACGGGCTGCGGGATAGCGGAAAGGACGGCAGAGAGCTGCGGAAACAGACCGGCGATGGCAAAGACGGCCGCGATGATCACAAAGACCCACTTGTTGACGACTTTGTTGGAGCAGATGATGCCAACGTTCTGGCCAAGGGCGCTGGTGGGAAGACCGCCCAGCAGGCCGCCGACCATAGAGGTGAGGCCCTGGGACACGATAGCGCCGGAGAGCTCGCGCTCGGTGGGCATACGGTCGATGGAGCCCAGGCAGGCGGCAGAGACGTCGCCGATAACCTGGATGGCAACCATGGGGAACACGACGGCAAGGGTAATGCAGACCTCGGGATCAAACTCGAGCGCGTAGGGCATGAGCTTGGGAAGGGCGAAGACCTGGGCGGTGGCGACGCTGGAGAAGTCGATCATGCCAAAGGGGATGGAGACGATCATGCCAACGATCATGCCAAAGAACACGGATCCCAGCTTGAGCGTGCCCTTGCCAAAGTTGGCGAGCGCAAAGACCACGGCGAAGGTGATAAGAGCGACGCACCAGGCCTGCGGGGTGCCCCACAGCGGCGTACCCATACCGCCGGCCATATACTTGACGGCCGTGGGATACAGCGAAACGCCGATGGAGAAGATGACCGTACCGGTCACGACGGGCGGGAACAGCCACTTGATCTTGCTGTAGGCCAGACCAAAGAGGACCGCGACGGCGCCGCCGACGATCTCGCCGCCCAGCAGTGCACCAAAGCTAAAGCCCGAGGCACCCATGGCCTGCAGGGCCGGCAGGAACGCGAACGAAACGCCCATGACGATGGGCAGGCCGCCGCCGATGCGACGGAAGGGAGCGAAGGCCTGAAGGGCCGTGTCGATCGCCGAAAGAATGAGCGCGACCTGGATGATATCGGTGCTCTGCTGGCTATTAAAGCCGTAGACGCCGGCCATGATGACCGCCGGGGTAATGATGCCGGCAAACGATGCCAGTACGTGCTGAAGGGCACACGGGATCATTTCCTTAACGGGAGGCATGCCTTCGCGAGTGAACAGGGCTTCAGTGCCATTCGTAACCGTCTCCTGGGTCATTTGACCACCAATCCTCGAAGTAGTTGTTTTCGCATCTAACGCTCTATTGTGACGCAGTGCGGGGTTGAGGTTGTGCCTTCGTTGGATATCGTATTAAAGATGATTCTCATTCTCAATAATAATTTTTTGTTATCAGACTATTCTTAAGCTGAGATAACGAATTTCCGCAGGTCAGGAAAGTGTCCGGTCAAAATAGCATCTAACTTTTCTTTTGGTCAACCGTTTACCGCCAAATTCCTACCGTTCGTCTGTATTACGCAATGTACCTGCGAATATGCGAGATGAGGAATGGCGTGTTACCATGAGAAAAAATTGTTATGAACATTTCCGATTTCACCCCAAGGAGTTGCCCGTGAACGAGACCGTACGTCGCTTTTTGCCGATGGTCGATTTCCTGGAGCAGATACTCGGTAAGAACAGCGAAATCGTGCTGCACGATTTCTCAGATCCCGACCACGCCATCGTCGATATTCGCAACGGCATCGTGAGCGGCCGCAAGGTCGGCGGTCCCGCCACCGATCTGGCACTCAAGATCATGCACGACGCCAAGTATCGCGACCTGCCGTTTATTACGGGCTACGAGGGCCGCGGCGCCGGAGGCAAGACGTTGGAGTCAGCGACGTACTTTATCCGCGAGGGTGACGAGATCGTCGGTATGCTCTGCGTCAACACCGACCTCTCGACCGTACGTTCCATCAACGCCATGGCGCAGCAGCTCATGGCGTGCTTCGACGCGGCGCCGACGCGCACAGAGCCCGCGTCTATCGAGGTCGAAAGCCTTTCGGAGTCCACACAGGAACTCATCGACCGCAGCATTGCCGAGTTGCTGAGCGCGCGCGGGCTGGATGTAGCGTCGCTTGGTCAGAGCGACCGCGTGGACGTCATTCGCCACCTCAACGGCAACGGGGTGTTCATGCTCAAGGGTGCCGTGGCCTGCGCCGCCACCGCGTTGGGCATCTCGGAGCCCAGCGTCTACCGCTACCTGCAAAAAGTCCGCAAGGAGGGCTAACCCGCTGATCCCTTGGGGACGGAGGAAAACGGATCATTTTGCCGCATCGCCTGACAAAAGACCCTGCAGTTCACACGCGCTGCAGGGTCTTTTTGCATGTCATGTTTAGTTGTTGCCAACGCCTTAGAGAGCGGCGACGACCTCGATCTCAACCAGACCGCCGGCCGGAAGGGCGGCAACCTGGAAAGCGCTGCGCGCGGGGAACGGAGCCTCGAACTTGGAAGCGTAGATCTCGTTCACGGCAGCGAAGTCGGCGATGTCGGCCAGGTAGACCGTGGTCTTGACGACATCGGCAAAGGTGGCGCCGGCAGCGGTCAGCAGGGCCTCGACGTTGGCGAGGGACTGCTTAGCCTGGGCTTCGACGCCCTCGGGCATCTTGCCGGTTGCGGGGTCGATGCCCAGCTGGCCGGACAGGAACACCATATTGCCGGTCTGGATGCCGGGGGAATACGGGCCGATGGCTGCAGGTGCGTTATCGGAAGACACGACGGTCTTGCTCATGTTTTTCTCCTTACGATCAGATAGAGAGCGTGAGCGCGGCGTTCACACCGGGAGGCACAATTCGGTCTGAACACCGCGCTTGATTTGGGATAGTACTCAAGGTTTCCGCGCGATGCAAGATTATTATCACGTTGCGAGAATATTTTATCGCCCAACGGTTTCCCCGAACCGCTGAACGGTTCTCATGTGGAGCAGCCAGTCCAAGCTGCTGAAGACTTTATCCAGCTTGGAGCACGGGCGTCGCCCACCGCAGCGACGCCACTATACTTTTGAATATCTGAGCATTTTGAAAGGCAGGATATGACCGCAACCGCCAGTCGAACCACCAACCGCAGGCCCGAGCTTTTGGCCCCCGCCGGAGGCCCCGAGCCCTTTGCCGCCGCACTCGCTGCCGGGGCAGACGCCATCTACTGCGGCATGGGCAGCTTCAACGCCCGCCGCAAGGCAACCAACTTTACCGATGAGGCCTTTGAGCAGGCCTGCCGCGCCGCGCATCTGGCCGGCTCGCGCGTCTACGTCACGGTCAACATCGTCATCAAGCAGTCCGAGATGGGCGATGCGCTGCAACTCATCCACCGCTGCTCCACGCTGGGCGCCGATGCCTTCATTATCCAGGACTGGGGCCTGTTCTTTGAGGTCAAGCGCACCATGCCCGGCATCGAGACACACATCTCGACCCAGGCGAACATCCATGATGACCGTGGGACTATCTGGTGCCGCGAGCAGGGCGCCGACCGCGTGACCCTCTCGCGCGAGCTCTCCATCGACGAAATCGCTGCCATTCACAATGCCGCGCCCGACGTTGACCTTGAGGTCTTTAGCCACGGCGCCATCTGCTTTTGCTACTCGGGCCTGTGCCTGCTGTCGAGCTTTGCCATGGCGGGCCGCTCGGCCAACCGCGGCATGTGCGCTCAGCCCTGTCGCCTGCCTTACGAGCTGATTGACGAGAACGGCCGCTCGCTCTCCCCTGCCGGTCGCGAGCGCGCGCTGTGCCCGCGCGACACCAATACTTCGCAGCTCGTTCGCCGTCTGTATGACGCCGGCGCCGTGTCACTCAAGCTCGAGGGCCGCATGAAGGCGCCGGACTATGTCTACTCTATCGTTGATGTGTACCGTCGCGAGATTGACGACATGCTGGCCGATGTTTCGACCTCCAAGGGCGAGGAAGCCGCCCGCCAGCGCCAGCTCAAGCGCTGCTTTAACCGCGACTTTACGCACGCCTATCAGGACGGCACCTCAGGCGACGAAATGATGAGCTACGAGCGTTCCAACAACCGCGGCCAGATCGTGGGCACGGTGCTGGGCAGCCGCCTAGCCAACCGCGATGTGCGCGGCCTCAAACCCGATGACCGCCGTCGCCGCGCCGCCATCGCCCGCATTGAGCTATTTGAGCCCGTAGGCAAGGGCGACCTGCTGGAGCTTCGTCACGATGACGAGTTCGACCAGTTCCTGACCACCATCGCCACCGAGGATGCCGCTGCCGGCGATGTTATCGAGTGTCGCGTGCCCCGTAGCATGCCCGAGGGCTGCCGCGTGCGCGTGATTCGAAGCCAGCGCGCCATTGACGCCGCCGGCGCCGCGCTCAAGCGCGATGTGCTGCGCCGCCGCGCCGTAGACGTGTCCGTTGTGGCGCGTCTCGGCGAGCCGTTTGCCGTTACGCTCACCTGTTGCGACGATCCTTCGCTTACGGCCACGGCCACGGGCTTTACCGTCGAGGCTGCCAAGACCCGCGCCGTCGAGGCATCCGATCTAGTTGAGCACGTCGGGCGCATGGGCTCCTCTCCCTTTGAGGCCGCAAGCTTTGACGTTTCGCTCGACGCCGGCTGCGGTATGGGCTTTTCCGCCGTGCACAAGGTGCGCGCCGCCGCTTGTAAGGCGCTGGAAGAGGCCATTCTGGCACCGTACGAGGAGCGCGCGAAAACGCTCGAGCTGCCGGCGATTGTAACCAGTGATTCCCGCCCCGCGCCCGAGCACTACCGCGATGAGCCGCAGATCTGCGCCACCGTCACCTCGCTCGAGGCCGCCGAGGCCGCTCGCGCCGAGGGTGTAACGCGCATCTACATGACCACCGACGCGCTCGATGCGGCCGAGCTCTCCCCCGCCGATGCATTTGAGCAGGGCATCGTACCTGTACTCGACGAGGTCTGCCGCGCCGTTGACCACGTACGCGTCGACCCGTGGGTTGTTGCCGGCGCCACGGTCGCTATTGGCAACATCTCTGAGCTTGCC
This sequence comes from uncultured Collinsella sp., assembly GCA_959021215.1. Classification (GTDB taxonomy): domain Bacteria; phylum Actinomycetota; class Coriobacteriia; order Coriobacteriales; family Coriobacteriaceae; genus Collinsella. Next base: position 24,011 of record CAUEUQ010000017.1, read on the forward strand.
CTGGCCGCCCAGGTTGGCGCCACGGCCGAGATTCGCTCTTGCCTGCCGGTGCACAACACGCCCTGCATGGAGGCGCTTGCCGAGCGCGGAGCCGGTGCGTTTTGGCTCTCGCCCGAGATCACACTCGACGAGATTGTCTCGCTCGGCGCCGCCGCGCCCGCGGCTCTGGGCATCACCGTCTTTGGCCGCCCGCGCGTTATGACGAGCGAGCACTGCATCCTGCAGGTGGCCAATGGCTGCATCCACAATTGTGCCAGTTGCCGTCTGCGCGCCCGCAAGCTGTCGCTCAAGAATATCGACGGAAAGGTCATGCCCGTGCGCACCGACATCCACGGCCGCTCTCGCTTGTACGACGCCTACCCCATCGACCTTACGCCGCAGGTACCGCAGTTGCTCGACGCCGGCGTCCGTCGTCTTATGGTCGACGGAACCTTGCTCGAGGCCGATGAGATTGGCCGTGCCGTCGCTCGCGTCCGTCGCGCCGTCGAGGCGGCTCAAGCCGGCCGCAAGCCCGCCGCCCGCCTGCGCGGCGCCATCTCGGGCTGCATGTTTGTGGGAATTAGCTAACCGAAAGGCTTACACGTGAACGAAGAACCTCAAGTCCTCTACTGCGACGCCTGGCTCATGGCCATCGACAAGCCCGCCGGCATGATCGTCCACGGCGACGGCACCGGTGAACGCACGCTCACCGACTACGCCAGCGACCTGCTGCTGGCGATGGGCGACGGCTTTGCCGCGACCGACATGCAGCCGCTCAATCGCCTGGACCGTGACACCACCGGCGTGGTGCTGTTCTCGCTCGACAAGCAGACGCAGCCCGCCTTTGACCAGATGGTCATCGACCACGCGTTCGAAAAGCACTATCTGGCGCTCGCCGAGGGCAAGATCGACTGGAACGAAAAGCTCATCGACAAGCCCATCGCCCGCGACCGCCACGATAGCCGCAAGATGCGCGTTGGCGCCAGCGGCAAGCCGTCTCAGACGCGCGTCAAGGTACTCAAGCGTCTTAAGAGCCGTCGTGGCCTGCCCACGCGTTCGTATATCGATGTTGAGCTGCTCACCGGTCGCAAACACCAGATCCGTGTGCACCTGGCCAGCGAGCATCACCCCCTGGTTGGCGACGACCTGTACGGAACGCCGCGCCCCTGCGGCCTGATGCTCCACGCCCACAGCGTGTCCTTTACGCATCCCGTAACCGGTGAGCACATCCACATCGAAGCCCCCTGTCCCTGGGAGCCCTAAAACCTGCCAAAAAGGGACAGGTTAATTTTGCCGGGTTTTATCTGGGCAAACGTCAAGCCACCACTATGGTGCCCATTGCCTTCAAGGTAGCCTTGGTGGGCCTGGCGTCCATTCATCTCAATCTGTAACAGTAACTCGGCAAAATCAGCCCCAGATGTTACAGATCGAGACAAACCGGCAGACAACAAAAGCGACAACGCCCGTGTGTGGACGTTGCCGCTTTTCTATTGAACCACCACGATGGGGACAGGCACCTTTGTGGTGGTTTTGGCCCTGTCCTGTCCCCTGTCGTTAGACCGTGGTAACGTTGTCCATAGACTGGTACTTGGCGGGAACCTCGCCCGCGGTGATGATCGTTGCATCGCGGAAGTCCGCGAACTTGACGGGCGCCACCATGCCAAATTTGCTGGCGTCCGAAATTACGAAGCGTTTAGCCGTATGGCGCATCGAGATACGCTTGACCTGCGCTTCCTCGATATCGGGCGTCGTAAAGCCCTGCTCGGCGGCGATGCCGTTGGAGCCCCAAAAACCACAGTTGAAGTTATAGCGGTCCAGGGTTGCCAGGGCATCGGGACCAACAAGCGCCTCGGTCTCGGGCTTAAGCTCGCCGCCCAGCACCACAGTGCGCATACCGCGCAGAGCGAGATGCTGAGCATGGAGCACAGAGTCGGTCACATAGGTGACACCATCGAGATGTGGAAGATGCTCGATGAGCCTGAGCGTCGTGGAGCCCGAATCGATGTACACGAAGCTATCGGGCTCCACGAGGGCCGCGGCACGGGCACAAATGCGCTCCTTGTCGTCGTTATGGAGATCGCTGCGCTCGCTGATCGTCAGGTCGCGCGTCACGTGCGCGCGCTCAAGACTCGTCGCGCCGCCATGCACTTTGGCGATGCGGTGCGCGCGGTCGAGCGTTTGCAAGTCACGGCGAATGGTGGACGGCGTCACGCCCAGGGCCTCAGCAAGCTCCGGCACGGTAACCGAGCCAGCCTGCTGCACCATCGACACGATCGCGTTGAGCCTATCTTCCGCAAGCATCGCTTACTCCTCCTCGGGGTACACGACTCCCCAATCGGCGCGGAGCTTGGTCATAAGCTCCATAACATCAGAAGCATAGCCTAGAAGCTCGCGCTTCGAATCGTCGCCGGCAACGGCCTTCTCTAGATCGGCCATCTCGTAGCACAGGGCATAGGCCTCGGTACCAGCGTGGACCTCCTCGCGGTGACCGTCTGCGGTCCACACGATGGTCGCGTGATCGGCGCGCGGATACTCGTTGACCTCGATATAGCACTTATCGAAGCTGATGACCGAGCGCTTGGGCTGCTTGGAGTGAAGCGTAAGACTCACGACGCCCAGCTGCTGCTCGGCGTTACGGCAGACAATACCGCCCGCGACGTCGACGCCAGTCTCGCAGGTGTTGCCCAGAGAGACGACCTCGGTGGGCTGGCTGGCCATAAACAGTCGCATGACGGAGAGCGCGTACACGCCGATATCGAGCATGGCACCGCCGGCAAGATTACGGTTGTAGAAGCGGTTGGTCAGGTCACCGTACTCCTTATAGCTGCCAAAGTTGAGCTGCGCGAGGTTCATGCGACCAAAGTCGCCCGCATCCATGCGACGACGGAGCTCCTGGTACAGCGGCATGTGGAGCACGGTTGTGGCGTCCATAAGGACCACGTTGTGTTCGTCGGCGATAGCGCGGGCCTCATCGAGCTCGGCAGAGTTAAGCGTGATGGCCTTCTCGCAGAGCACGTGCTTGCCGGCGGCAAGCGCGGCACGCAGATAGGTGATATGCGTGTTGTGCGGCGTGGTGATATAGACAGCGTCGATGTCCGGATCGGCGTAGAGATCCTCGACCGTGTCGTAGACCTTCTCGACACCATACTGCTCGGCAAAAGCCTGAGCTTTGGAAAGCGTGCGGTTGGCAACGCCCGTAAGCTTGCGACCTGCAAGGGAGAGGGACTGAGCCATCTGGTTGGCGATAACGCCGCAGCCAATCACGGCCCAACGGAGCTCGGGAGCCGTAAAGATGTCGTTAGGGAACGGCTTGTCCTGAACCGAAGCGAATGCCGCCTTTGCAGCTGCCTCAGCATCGAGCGGAGCCTGTTTGGAATCTGCCATCATGTGCCTCCTGTGTCATGGAAAGACTTGCGTTTCTGACAGCTCTATATTCGCACAAATACGCGTGTATGTGCGTACTTTTGCACATATTACCGCCAAACGGTCATTATTCGACCATAAACGGCGCATATAAACGCACGTTCACGCAATTCCACGCAGGCAAATGCGCACAAACACGCACCGATTGATCCCTGGAAGGTAACGCTCGATACGAATCATCTGGCCACAAAGGACTGTCCCAAACTGCCGGCAGGAAAGGAACGTCCCCGGATGCCGGCACATGGGGACGTTCCTTTCCTGCCGCATTCATCCAATCGCCGCGCATTACCACAGACCTCACCTAAGTTGCGGTGAAATAGGGATTGTTTGGCCCCCTAGAGCCCCTAATCAGTCCCCATTTCACCGCAACTTAGTTGAAGACTGTCCCAAATGACTAGCCGTTTAAGAACGTCTCCAACGACTAGTCATTTAAGTCTGTCCCCAATGACTGCCAATCAACGGCCACTCATTTAAGTCTGTCCCAAATGAGTGGG
>CAUEUQ010000018.1:0-27608 GCA_959021215.1 uncultured Collinsella sp.
TCATCGCGGTCCTTGCCGTCGTTTGTGGCGGTGCCTATTGGTTCGTGACGACCGATCCCATGGGTGTTATGCCCGGCTTCTATGACCAGTTTGGCCAGGCCGCGCAGACGACCTTCCCTACGCGCCAAAAGGGTGAGGCGACTGAGGACGATACCAAGCAGGACGATTCTGCCGAGGTGGTCCAGGAAGAAACCGTGCTCACCGATGATCAGCTCTATACCAGGCTCGACGGTCTGTATCAGACCATCGTGTCCTACGGTGACGAGGACCAGATCGGCGAGGTCATCGATTCTTTTAACAACGGCTATCTTCGAACGCCGCTGTCCACCCGTCAGGAGCTGTCGCAGAGTGCCTACGCCCTGCGCGACCAGATCAAAAAGACGCAAGATGAGCTCAACAACCTTAAGTATCAGGACGATACGGTCTATGCGGACGACATCGCCCACTTAAAGCAGCTTGCCGAGTGGATGTATGAGCGCGTCGACGTGATTTGCCAGAGCTGGGACATCTCGCTGGCCATTCCCGATGGCGAGTCGATGAGTTCCCACCAAAGCGAGATCCTGGCGCCCATCGCGCAGAGTGGCAACAGCGCGCTGAACCAGTACGACGCCAATGTGGGTTCCTGGAAGCCGCAGCAGCGTTCCTAAAATTAGTTCGCCATAGTCGGCATAACCTACGTGCGCAATTGATGTAAGCGCATGCTTATTGCTACAATTCGTACAAATATGCTTTAAACGCACGAGGAAGGAACCACATGTTTGGTTTTAAGAAAGAGCTCTACACGCCTGAGTATCAGCTTGCCGGCGACGAGTGCGCCGTTATCGAGACGTCGAAGGGTACCATCAAGGTCAAGTTTGACGGCGAGGGCGCTCCCATTCATGTCGCGAACTTCTGCGAGCTTTCCACGATGGGTTTCTATGATGGCCTTAAGTTCCATCGCTATGTGCCCGGCTTTGTCATTCAGGGCGGCGACCCCAATACCCGCGATATGTCCGGCGCCGACGTCGCTGCCGGTCTTGAGGGCCCCGACGGCATGCCCGGTACCGGTGGCCCCGGCTACTGCATCAAGGGCGAGTTTGCCACCAATCCGCGCAACAGCCATGTCGATGGCGCCCTTGCCATGGCACGCTCCATGGATCCCGATTCCGCGGGTTCGCAGTTCTACTTCTGCTTGGGTGCCCAGCATAACCTCGATTCCGGTTACACCGTCTTTGGTACCACGGTCGAGGGTCTCGATGTGATTTCGCAGCTGCGTGCCGGCGACGAGATCGTCCATGTCGAGATCGTTCACGAGTAAAGGGGATTTCCTTGAATAGCCAGCTGATCCAACAGGGCCGTGCCGCTTACCGCGCGGGTGATTTTTCCGCTGCAGCCCAGATGCTTGGGGCGGCAAAAACTCCCGATGAGATTATGGGCGAGGCCGATCACCTTCGTGGCAACGCCTTGATGCACCTGGGCATGTATGCCGAGGCCGCCGAGGCCTATGCCGCCGCCCTCAACGACGGCACCTATGGCAAGCGCGGCGCGCTGCTCACCAACCGCGGCAAGGCACTCGCCGCCGTGGGCGACTACACGACGGCCGCTCAGGCGTTCTCTGCCGCTACGCAGGACGCTTCTTATGCCACGCCGTTCAAGGCCTATCTGGGCCTGGGTAACGCGCTGTTCCAGTCGGGCGACTATGCCAACGCGGGTACTGCTTTCCGTCAGGCTGCCATCGACGGCGCCAATCCGGCTCCTGCCGCCGCACTCGGCGAGCTCGGTCGTTGCTTCATTAAGCTCGGCCGTCCGGCGGATGCCGTGGAGACCTACCGTACGGCTATCGACTTTGCCGGCCCCCGCGACGACACGCGTGCGCTCAACGCCGGCATGGGTCAGGCGCTTTCTGCCGCCGGCCGTCCCTCCGACGCACTCGACGCCTTTAACGCCGCTACTGCCGATGGTATCTACCAGCTCACCTCCGAGCAGGCCGATGAGCTTGCCCGCGTGCACGATTCGCTTGCCGCGCTGTCTGCCCAGACGGCTATGGCCACGGCTCCGGCGCCCGCGATGGACGCTCCTGCCGTCGATCCGCTCGATCCTACGGGCGCGACCGGTCAGTTTATGCCCGATCCCTCGGACACCGGCTTCTTTACGCTGTCCGAGTCCGAGATGGTCCAGCAGGACCGTCAGGATCGTAAGCAGGCCAAGGTCCGTCGTCGCCACCGCCACACGGGTCTCAAAGTCTTCATCGTGCTGCTTCTGCTCATTTTGATCGCCGTGGGCGGTCTGGGCTTTGCCTACACGCGCGGCTTTGGTTTCCCGTCCCAGGAGTCTGTCGTTTCCGATCTGTTCCAGGCTGCCGGCGACGGTGACACGGCAAAGGCCGAGTCTTGCCTGGCCTCGAGCCTGTCCGAGGACGCTAAGTCGATGATCATCTCCTCGATTCCGCAGGGTGCCACTGTGTCCGTCGAAGGCATGGATCAGTCCATGACCGAGACGACCGCTAAGGTGAAGGCATCGCTGTCCAAGGGCGGCGAGCAGGAGTACACCGTCAAATTCGTGCGCTCCGACAACCATATCGGCTGGGCCGTTTCCTCGCTCGATATGGATTTCTCGGCTGCTGACAACCAGTAGTGACCTTATGGGATTTAGCTTTGCCCGGCGCTTCACCGCAAGTGAGGTGCCGGGCTTGCGCTAGTATGATGAGCTAGTAGTTTTCCAGCAATCATCCAACACATCAGGAGTTGCGTTGTTTTCTTTGATGGATATGTTCTTCGGTAGCTATGCGGGCGATCTTGCCATCGACCTCGGCACCGCCAATACGCTTGTCTCCGTGCGCGGCAAGGGCATCGTCATTCGCGAGCCCTCTGTAGTCGCCATCGACAAGAACGACGAGCGCATCCTGGCGGTCGGTATCGAGGCAAAGCGCATGCTCGGCCGTACGCCCGGCAACATCGTGGCCGTTCGTCCCCTGAAGGACGGCGTCATCGCCGACTTCGATGTTACAGAGGCTATGCTTCGCTACTTTATCGACAAGGCGTCCGAGAAGCGCTATCCGTGGACCCCGCGTCCGCGCGTTGTCGTCTGCGTTCCCTCCGGTGTCACGTCGGTCGAGAAGCGTGCCGTCTTTGAGGCCACGATCCAGGCCGGCGCTCGCCAGGCCTATCTGATCGAAGAGCCTATGGCCGCCGCTATCGGCGCCGACCTGCCCGTCGAGGAGCCTACCGGCTCCATGGTCATCGACATCGGTGGCGGTACCACCGAGGTTGCCGTTATCGCTATGGGCGGCATCGTCGTCTCGCAGTCCATCCGTATTGCCGGCGACGAGTTCGATCAGGCCATCCTCACGCACGTTCGCGATGCCTACAACTTGGCCATCGGCGAGCGTACGGCAGAGGACATCAAGATCAAGGTCGGCTCCGCCGTGCCGCTCAAGGACGAGCTCGACGTCGAGGTCAACGGCCGCGACGTGATCACCGGTCTGCCCAAGACCGTGCGCATCGAGAGCGAGGAGATTCGTCGCGCACTCAACAAACCGCTCGACGAGATGGCCAAGGCCGTCAAGGACGCGCTCGACGCTACGCCTCCCGATCTTGCCTCGGACCTTATGTACTACGGCATTTTGCTGACCGGTGGCGGCGCGCTGCTGCGCGGTCTCGACGTGCGCCTGCGCGATGAGACCGGCGTTTCGGTCAACGTCAGCCCCACGGCGCTCGATAACGTTGTTAACGGCTGTGCCCGCGTGCTCGAGGCCAATGCGTTTGATGGCGGCTTCGTCCAGACCAATGCTTAATTTCCAAAAGGTGGATTCCATTTGGCACGATCTTCGGGTTTCTCCACAAATCTGAATACCAAGCGACAATCAACGGGTATGCGCCCGTTGATTGTTTTCAGCCTGATTTCGGTGTTGCTGCTCACGTTTTATATTCGTGAGGGCGAGGCTGGGCCGATTCATGCCGTGCGTTCGGGCGTAACGACGATTACCTCGCCGGTGCGCTTTGTGGGTTCGGCTGTGGCGGCTCCCTTCAATGCCATCGGCAACGTGTTCTCTAACCTTACGGCGTCGCAGGACACGCTCGACGAGCTTAAGAAGCAAAACGAGGAACTGACCTCTAAGGTTGCCGAGCTCTCCGAGTCTCAAAAGACCGCCGAGCGTCTGGAGGGGCTGGTCGGCCTGCAGTCGACCTATAACCTCAAATCGACCGCTGCTCGTATCGTTGGTGCTTCCGGCGATGCCTGGACCTCGACCGTTACCATCGACAAGGGCTCTGCCGACGGCCTTACCATCAACATGCCCGTGACGAGTTCTGCCGGTGTTATCGGCCAGATCATCGAAGTCTCGGCCAAGACGTCCACCGTGCGCCTGATTGGCGACGAGAACTCGGGTGTGTCCGCCATGGTACAGGACACGCGCGCCCAGGGCATGCTGCAGGGTCAGGCTGACGGCACGCTGCGTCTTGAGTACGTGAGCGTCGACTCCGACGTTAAGGTTGGCGACATCATCGTGACCTCGGGCATCGGCGGTGTGTTCCCCAAGGGTCTACCGCTCGGCACCGTCTCGTCGGTTGAGAAATCGGCAAACGACGTGTACTACACCATTGTGGTGCGCGCTCAGACCACGGCCGAGAACAACGAGGAAGTGCTGGTCATTACCTCGCTGACCGATGAACAGTCGGCCTCGGATGAGGACGTGAGCACGGCCAACAGCACGCCGCAGGGAACGTCGCGCGATGCTGCAACCAAGACGAAGGACGAGAGCTCGGATGACAGTTCCGACACGTCCGAGACGACCGATTCTGGCTCGAAAGAATAGGGGGCATGTCCATGGATCTACACGAGCAGGGGATGAGCTCCCGCACGTTTGTGATCGCCGCCATCGTGTGCGTGCTGCTGCAGGCAGGCCTGGCACCGCAGATCTCCATTGCGGGTGGTCGCGTCAACTTCATGATTATCTTGGTGTGCCTGAGTGTGTTCTCGGGCGACCCGACCCGTGCCGTCGTGTGCGGTTTTTGCAGCGGCTTGTTTTATGACCTGTCCGCTGCCGTGCCGGTGGGCATTATGTCGCTCCTGCTGACCGTGGGTTCTTTTGCCCTGGTGCACAGCGCCGTCGGTCAGACGGGCGGTACCCCAAGTGCGCGCGGCGTCACTGTGGGCGCCTTCGCGCTCGTCATTAATGTGATCTACAGCATCATCTTGCTGTTTATGGGTTTGGAGACGAGCTTTGTCGTGGCGATCTTCGGCCATGCGCTGCCGTCCTCGATCCTGACGGGTCTGGTTGCCATTCCGTTTTTGATGTCCGGCGTCGTGCCACAGTCCGGCTATGGATTCTCCGCACGTGGCGGACGCCAGACGGGTATGCGCTTTAAGCCCAAGACCCGCAAGCTCAAATAGGGGAGGCCCGTAGATGTCTTCCCAGTTGACGGTTATTATCGCCGGTATCGTGCTAGTTGTGGCCATCGTGGTCGCACTGGTCATCATGCGTCGCGGCGATTCCCGTTTTACCTACGATACGCAGCATGGAACGACCCCGCGCGCCACCGAGGGCGAGGGCAATACCGCGGTGACCGCCTTTAAGGGCCGCTTTTCCATCCTCACCACGGGTGTGGGCGCGATGTTTGCGGCGCTCGCCGTCAAGCTGTGGGGCATGCAGATGGTCTCGTCGGACTATTACGAGAAGCAGGCCAATAGTAATCAGACTCGCACCGTTACCACTCCTGCTGTGCGCGGCCGCATCCTCGACCGCAATGGCGTGGCGCTTGTCCAGAACCGTCCCTCACTTGCTGTCGTGGCCTACCGCGACCTTGCCGAGGATGAGGTCCTGGTTCGCCATCTTGCCAACGTGCTTGGAATGCCTTACGTGGCGGTCCTTCGCAATATTCAGGACAATACAGAGGGCGCTCAGAGCCTGCATACCATCGCGACGGACGTCCGTCGCTCCACGGTTGCCTATATTCAGGAGCATGCCGGCGAGTTCCCGGGCGTCAAGATTGCCGAGCGTACCGAGCGCCAGTATCCATATGGCGAGACGGCATGCCATATCTTGGGCTATACCGGCACCATTACCTCCGAGCAGCTCGAGGCCCAGAATAAGAAAACCTCTGGGGATGATGATGCTTCTGCTGGCAAGATTACGTACCAGTCGGGCGATATCGTGGGCCAGGCGGGCGTTGAGAGCTACTACGAAAACCTGCTGCAGGGTATTCGTGGCGAGCAGACCGTCAAGGTCGATGCCTCGGGCAATGTGACCGGTCAGGCCGGCGCCGTGCCCGCGAAGGCCGGCTCCGACATTAAGCTCACGCTCGACCTTAAGATCCAACAGGCCTGCGAGACGGCACTGGCGAGCGCTATCGAGCTTGCCAAGACCACTGGCTACAGCAATGCCGGCAACGGCGCTGTGGTGTGTCTCGATCCCAACAATGGCGAGATCCTGGGCATGGCGAGCGAGCCCAAGTTCGATCCGTCCGTCTTTATCGGCGGCGTCTCAAATGACGTGTGGACCGAGCTCAATGATGACAAGGGTTCGCACCCGCTGCTCAACCGCGCCATTAGCGGACAGTACATGTCGGCTTCGACCATCAAGCCGCTCTCGGCACTGGCCGGTCTTGAGTTTGGAACCTACACGTCGGGGCAGACGACCAACTGCACGGGCTATTGGACGGGTCTGGGCAAGTCGTGGGGCAAGTACTGCTGGCTGCATTCCGGCCACGGCACCATGACGCTGCAGTCGGGTATCGCCAACTCGTGCGACCCCGTCTTCTACGACATGGGCAAGGCGTTCTTTTATGACGAGAAACATTCCGAGGGCCTGCAGGAGGTCTTTCGTCGCTGGGGTCTAGGCAAGACCTGCGGTATCGATCTGCCGAGTGAGGGCGCGGGCCGTATTCCCGATGCCGAGTGGAAAGAGTCGTACTTCACCGACGCCTCTGCCGAGGACCGCAAGTGGAATGCCGGTGATATGACTAACATTGCCATCGGCCAGGGCGACATCCTGGTGACGCCTCTGCAGATGGCGTGCGCCTATATGGGTCTTGCCAACGGCGGCAAACAGTACGTGCCCCACGTGTTTTTGTCTGCCGTGTCGCGCGATGGCGACGGCGATGCCTATAAGTACAACGGCAAGGGCAAGAAGAAGCGCCTGGAGGCCAAGATCAACAGTGATTCGGATTTGGCTCTTGTTCGCAACGGCATGCACGACGTGATTTACACGGCATCGACGTCCCTGGCGGCTCACTTTGGCACCCTGACGCCGCAGGTATACGGCAAGTCGGGCACGGGCGAGAAAAGCGGCGAGGACGAATACGCGTGGTTCTGCGCCTATGCACCGGCCGATGACCCCAAGTATGTTATCGCTACTGTCCTGGAGCAGGGCGGCGGCGGCTCAGATACCGCGATGCATGTCGTGCGCGACGTGCTCGGCGTGATTTATGACGAGCCCGATACCTCTTCGGCCTCGGGCGATTCTTCGGTTCGATAGGAGGTTGCGATGGATTTTTCTCCGGCGGATCTGTTCCGTTCAACCAAGACCGGCTCTCGCAGCAGCCTGGACCGCGTCAACAAGCAACTTTCGGCCTCGCGCGGCACGTTTCGCCAAAAGGTGCATATCGGTGTGCTCGTGGCTACTGTGGCGCTCGTCGCCTACGGTGCCATCATTATCTGGTCGGCTTCGCAGTTTAAGGCCGATGCATCGTTTTCACGCCATCTTCTGGGAATTGGCATTGGGGCGGTGCTGGCGGTGCTGGTCTGGCGTACCGACCTGCGCGGTATTTCCAATTTCTCGACGGCGTTGCTCGTCATCGACCTGATCGTGATCTTCTCGCCCAAGATTCCGGGTCTGTCCTATACGGGCGGTCTGGGCATGACGGGCTGGATCAAGATTCCCGGTATCGGCTTGACATTCCAGCCGGTTGAGCTTGCCAAGCTCATCACCATCTTCTTTATTGCTACGCTTGGCTCGCAGTATAACGGTCGCATCGATACCGTTCGCGACTACGTCAAGCTTTGCGGCATGCTGTCCATTCCGTTTTTGGCCGTCGTTGCCATGGGCGACCTGGGCTCGGGCCTGGTCGTGCTGGTTTCGGGCGCCATCGTCATCTGCATGAGCGGTGCACGCCGCGAATGGGTGCTGTCGACCCTGGCCCTGCTCGTGGGCCTGGTGGCCCTCGTCCTGGCGCTTGATTCGGTCTTTGATTCGTTGCTCGGCCACGATGTGCTCATCAAGCAGTATCAGATGAACCGTCTGACGGTCTTTATCGACCCCGATAATGCCGATTCGGACGATGCCTACAACCTGCAGCAGTCGCTTATCGCCGTTGGCTCGGGCGGCTTCTTTGGTAAGGGCCTGGGGCATGCGACGCAGTCGGCCGGCGGCTTTCTGCCTGAGTTCCACACCGACTTCGTCTTCGCCTTCCTGTCCGAGACCTTTGGCTTTTGCGGTTCCTTTTTGCTCCTGTGCCTCTACGTGCTGCTGATCTTTTCGACGATTCGCGTCGCCTTTAAGTGCGAGTCGCTGTTTTTGCGTCTTTCGTGTGTGGGCATCGTTGGCATGTGGGCGTTCCAGACTTTCGAAAACATCGGCATGTGCATCGGCATGATGCCGATTACCGGTATTCCGCTACCGTTTATTAGCTTCGGTTCGTCTTCGATGATGATTCAGCTGCTGACGGTGGGTATCGTACAATCCATATGGCGGCATCGTTCGGGCGCCGCGTAACCGCTGGAGGGGTTTGCTATGATAATTCCCGTAGATAAGCTGACCCGCGCTTTTAAGATGGGCGCGTCCGTTAAGAAGGATTCCGATACGCCGGTGCGCGTCTCGGTCTATCTGGATTCGTCCGCCTCGCGCTTTCTGGCCGAGACGGTGCGTGACGCCTTTGTGCCGCAGACGACCTCGGGCATTGTGCGCGTCGAGCGTCTGGGGGAGGAGCGAATTGCTCCAAAGACCGATACCGATGTGGTGCTGGTGCTCTCGTGTGGTTCCGACCGCTTGGAGAGTGCCGTGCAGGAGCTCGTGATCGCCGGCGCGCCCGTGTGCGTGCTTGCCGAGTCTGCTGTGGAGGTGCCGTTTATCGAGGAGTCCACGCCCATGCTCGGCGTGGTAGCGGCAACCGATAAGACGTATCTGCTCGAGACGCTTGCCCGCTGGATTCTCGATCGCACCGACAAGGAAACGGCTTTTGCGGCGAACTTTGCCTTCATGCGCATCGCGGCGGCCAATCGTATCATCACCTCGTGCGCGCTCACCAATATGGCGACCGGTGCGCTGGTGTTTTTGCCGGGCGCCGATTATCCCGTTATGGCGCTGGCGCAGGTGGGCATGCTCTTTGAGCTCGCTGCCGTCTTTGGACGCGGCATTAAGCCTGAGCGCGGCTACGAGGTCGCGGGCGTGCTTGCCGGCGGTCTTGTGATCCGAGCGGTCACCCGCGCACTTGTCAAGCAGACGCCGCATATTGGGTTTGCCGTCAAGGCGCTCACTGCTGCCGCGGGCACCTATGGCATGGGCCGTGCGCTCGTTTCGCTCTACGAGCGCGATGTCGACTACAGTCGTGCCAACGAGGTGGTCACTGCCACGTTCTCCCGCGTTCGCGATCTGGTGACCACGGTCGCGGGCGCTACCCGTCCTATGGCGTCCTATCAGGACGCATCAGATCTCGCTGCTTAGGGGTTTTCCGTTGCGCGTTGCATACCAAGACTGTTTTCATTTAATTGAGCCGTTGCTCGCCAAGGTCGAGAAGCCGAGTCGCTATATCGATCACGAGTGGGGCACGCTTTCCAAGGCCGATGCCGACTACCGTTGCTGCCTGATCTATCCGGATGTGTACGAGGTCGGTCTGCCCAACCAGGGTATCGCCATCCTCTACAACATCCTTAACCAGGCCGAGGGCATCTCCTGCGAGCGTGGCTATGTGCCGTGGCCCGATATGGGTGACGCTATGCGCGAGGCGGGCATTCCGCTGCTCTCGCTCGAGGGTGCAGCGCCGGTCGCTTCGTTTGATATCGTCGGTCTGCATGTGCCGCACGAGATGGCGGTGACGAACTTCCTCGAGGCACTCGACCTCGCTGGCATTCCGCTGTTGGCGGCCGACCGAGGCGAAGACGACCCTATCATCATCGCCGGCGGCCCCTCGGTGTACAACCCCGAGCCGTACGCGGCCTTCTTCGATGCCATCCTCATCGGTGAGGGCGAGGAATCGCTGCTCGAGACCTGCCAGCTGCATCGCCGCCTGCGTGACGAAGGGGTCCCGCGCGCGCAGATTGTCGAGCAGCTTGCATCCATTGCCGGCAACTACGTGCCATCGCTCTATGAGGTTCGTCACGACGAGCCCTGCTCGCCGCATGGCTACACCGTGCCGCGTGAAGGCAAGGATGCGCCGACCGTGGTCTACAAGCGCGTCGTCGAGGATTTCGGCGCCACGAATCCGCTGTCGCAGTCGTGCGTGCCCTATGCGCAGCTGGTTCACGACCGCCTGTCTATCGAGATCCTGCGCGGCTGCGCCCGCGGCTGTCGTTTTTGCCAAGCCGGCATGACGTATCGTCCGGTGCGCGAGCGCTCGGCCGACCAGATCGTCTCGTCGGTGATTCAGGGTCTGGAAAAGACCGGCTATGACGAGGTGTCGCTGACCTCGCTCTCCACGACCGACCACTCCTGCATTCGCGACGTGCTCGGCAGGCTCAACCGTCGCCTGGAGGATACGGGTATTCGCGTGTCTATTCCGTCGCAGCGCCTGGATTCGTTTGGCGTGGATATGGCCGAGTCGGTTGCCGGCGAAAAGAAGGGCGGCCTGACGTTCGCGCCCGAGGCCGGCAGCCAGCGCATGCGCGACATCATTAACAAGAACGTGACCGAGGAGGACCTGGACCGTGCGGCCAAGGCGGCCTTCGAGGCCGGCTGGAACCGCATGAAGCTCTACTTTATGATGGGCCTTCCCGGCGAGCGCGACGAGGACATCGTGGCCATCGCCAATCTGGCCGATCACGTGCTGGAGCTCGGTCGTTCCGTGGTGCCCAAGGCTCGTCGCGGCTCGATCTCGGTGTCGATCTCGGTTTCGGTCTTTATCCCTAAGGCTGCCACGCCGTTCCAGTGGTGCCCGCAGCTCGACTACGACGACGTCAAGCGTCGCCAGAAGCTGCTCATCACGAGCGTTCGCAACCGTGCCGTCCGCGTTCATTACCACGATGCCGAGACCTCGCTCATCGAGGCCGCACTGTCCCGCGCCGGTCGTGACATGACGCCCGTCATCATCGACGCTTGGCGCTCGGGCTCTCGCTTTGACGCCTGGGTAGAGCATTTCTCGCTCGATAACTGGAAGGAAGCTGCTGCCAAAAACGGCATCGACCTCAATGAGCTCGTGCACCTGCCCTACGAGTTGGATTGGCGCCTGCCGTGGGAGCATGTGAGCCCTGGCTGTACGCGCGGCTTCCTCGAGCGCGAGTACCGTCGCTCGCTCGAGGGCGTCACGACTCCCGACTGCACCCGCACGTCGTGCACCGGCTGCGGGATCTGCCCCACGCTCCACGCCAAGAATGTATTGATGGGTGATCGCGCATGAGTGAGCGCCTGACCGACAACCCCTCGCTCTTTAGACTTCGTGTTCGCTATGGCAAGCGCGATCGCCTTAAGTACCTGGGCCATCTCGAAGTGATCCATACCATTGAGCGCATCGTGCGCCGTGCGGGACTTCCCTATGCCGTCACGCAGGGCTTTTCTCCGCACATGCGCGTGGGCTTCTCTTCGGCGCTACCGGTGGGTACGTCGTCGACCTGCGAGTGGTATGACCTGTTTATGACCGAGTTCGTGGCGCTCGACGAGGCGTTTGGGCGCCTGGCTGCGGCGTCTCCGGCCGATCTGGCGCCCATCGAGGCGGCGTACATCGACGTGCGCACGCCGGCGTTGACGGCGCAGCTCACGCGCCTGTCGTATCGCATCGACCTGCACTTGGATCCCGAGGCGCCCGTAAGCGCCGACGAGGTGCGTCGTGCGATCGATACGCTGCGCGCGGGCCACGGCATCGACTACGCGCGCGGCAAAAAGAGCAAGCGCTTGGATTTGGATCACACGCTCGTTGGCTATGAGCTCGCGGCGGGGGAGCATGAGGACCATCTGGTCCTCATGCTCGACACCCATGCCGACAACGAGGGCTCCATGCGTCCGGAGATTTTGCTTTCTGCTGCTGATGTTTTGTTGCAGGGCTTGACCCCGGGCGTCGATGCACCTATTGTTTCCACCGGTATGCAAGACCTCGTGACCATCTGCTCCTACGATGTCGAGCGTCAGAATCAAGCATGCGAGGACGACGAGGGCCGACTCGTCAGCCCCATACCTGTGCGAACTTGTGGATTTGCTCCACATACTCGTTGACGGGGGTATTATCGCCTGCTACTATATTCGGCTGTTGCACTAACTGATGCATGAAGGGCAAGTAAACATGTACGCAATCGTTAACACGGGCGGCAAGCAGTACAAGGTCGCCACCGACGATGTCATCACCGTCGAGAAGATCGAGGGCAATGAGGGCGACAAGGTCACCCTGCCGGTCATCTTCCTCAACGATGGTAAGAAGATCGTCACCGATCCCGACAAGCTGGCCAAGGCCAAGGTTACCGCTCAGATCGTTGAGCAGTTCAAGGGCGAGAAGCAGCTGGTCTTCAAGTTCCACAAGCGCAAGCGCTATCGTCGTCTGAAGGGTCACCGTCAGCAGCTCACCAAGCTGAAGATCGTGAAGGTCCAGGCTACCTCCCGCGCCAAGAAGGCTGTCAAGGCAGAGGCTGAGGCTGTTGCCGAGGCTCCCGTCGCCGAGTAGATTACACTCGTAACGAAAGAGTAGGTATACACAATGGCACACAAAAAAGGACTCGGTTCCTCCCGTAATGGCCGTGACTCCCGCGGTCAGCGCCTTGGCACGAAGCGCTATGCCGGCCAGACGGTAACCACGGGCACGATTCTCGTCCGTCAGCACGGCACGCACATCCACCCGGGTGAGAACGTTGGCCGTGGCAAGGACGACACGCTGTTCGCGCTGGTCGACGGTACCGTTGAGTTCCACAAGGGTATCAAGCACAGGGTCAGCGTACGCCCGCTCGCGAACGCGTAATTCACCCTTCATAGAGCACATATGTGGGAGGCACTTGAGTTTTTGGATTCAAGGGTCTCCCTCTTTTTTGTAGGAGGCGATTCTGTTGTCACAGTTCACCGATATCAGCCGCATTAACGTTTGCGGCGGCGACGGCGGGGCCGGATGCATGTCGTTTAGGCGCGAGGCATTTGTCCCCAAGGGCGGCCCCGATGGCGGCGACGGCGGTCGTGGCGGCAATGTCGTCATCCAGGCCGATGCTCAGCTGTCTTCGTTGATCGATTACCGCTTTAAGCATCACTTCCGCGCCGAGCGCGGCACGCACGGGCAAGGTGCCCGTCGTAACGGTAAGAGCGGCGAGGACCTGATTCTCAAGGTCCCTATGGGCACCGTGGTGCGCGAGCTCGACCCCGAGACGCAGACCCCGATGTTCGAGATTGCCGATCTTGTGCACGACGGCGAGCGCGTCGTCGTGGCGCCCGGTGGCGCCGGCGGTCTGGGCAATACCCACTTTGTGACGTCGGTGCGCCGCGCTCCGGCCTTTGCCCAGCTAGGCGAGCCGGCCGAGGAGCACTGGATCGAGCTCGAGATGAAGCTTATGGCCGATGCCGCACTCGTGGGCTTTCCCTCGGTGGGTAAGTCATCGCTCATTGCGCGCATGAGTGCCGCCCGCCCCAAGATTGCTGACTACCCGTTTACCACGCTCGTGCCCAATCTGGGCATGGTGCGTGCCGGCGAATATTCTTACGTCGTTGCCGACGTTCCCGGTCTTATCGAGGGCGCGAGCGAGGGCAAGGGTCTGGGTCACCAGTTCTTGCGCCACATTGAGCGTACGGCCCTGATCATGCATGTCGTCGACATGACGGGTGGTTTTGAGGTTCGCGATCCGGTCGAGGATTACCACATCATCAACCGCGAGCTCGAGCAGTATGGCGCCGAGCTTTCGGAGCGTCCGCAGATCGTCGTTGCCAACAAGTGCGATGCGCCGGGCACGGCCGACAAGATTGCCGACCTCAAGCGCGCAGCGCTCGACGATGGACATATGTTCTTTGCCGTGTCTGCCGTGACGGGCGCCGGCCTCAACACGCTGATGCTTGCCGTGGGCGAGCAGGTGGCTAAGCTGCGCGCCGAGTTGGCTGTCTCGGATGAGCCGGTCGTTCTGCGCGACGATGAGTGGGAGCGCCGTCGCCTGCAGCGTGAGAAGCGTTTCCGCATTGTTCAGGAAGAGCCCGGTGCCTTCCGCGTGGTCGGTCGTGCCATTGAGCGTATGGTCATCCAGACCGACTGGGAAAACGAGGAAGCCGTCATTTACCTGCAGCATAAGTTTGCGCGTATGGGTGTTGACGACGCGCTCGAGAAGGCCGGTTGCCGTGCGGGCGACGAGGTCCGCATTTGCCAGCGCGCCTTTGACTTTGAGGGCGCCGAGGACTTCTCGGAGTACGAGGAGCTCGAGGATGCTGGCGAGGACGTTGCCGTTGAAGCCATTGACGTGGCCGATGCTGCGGATGAGGGAGTCGAGGTTGTCGATGCGGCGGATGCCGCGGGCGATACCGAGACACCGGAGGGCGAGTAAGCCATGTCGCTGCGCGGTGGAATCGGTCTGCCCGAGCTTCCTCTAGAGGACGGGCAGGAGTTTAGGCTCGGCATTATGGGTGGCACCTTTGATCCCATCCATTACGGGCACCTGGTGACCGCCGAGCAGGCGCGCGAGTCGCTCGACTTGGACGCTGTGCTCTTTATGCCGGCGGGTTCTCCTGCCTTTAAGCTTGACAAGCCGGTGACGCCTGCCGAGGACCGTTATGCCATGACGGTCCTCGCCACCGCCGCGAACCCGGCTTTTTTGGCGAGCCGGTTCGAGATCGACCGCCCGGGCGTAACCTATACGGCCGATACGCTTCATGCCCTTCGCGACTTTTACCCGCCGCAGGTAAAGCTCTACTTTATTACGGGCGCCGACGCGATCATCGATATCGTGACCTGGCATGATGCCGAACGAATCGCTGAGCTTGCTACCTTTATTGCGGCGACACGACCGGGCTTTGATATCGATACGGCGCGTGCCCGAATCAAAGAGTCGGGGCTGCCATTCGACGTGCGCTATATTCAGATTCCAGCGTTGGCGATCAGCTCGACGAACATTCGTAAGCGAGTTGCCCGCGGTATGAGCGTGCGCTATCTTACGAGCGAGTCCGTGCTCGGCTACATTCGCAAACGCAGGCTATATGCCGATTTGGGCCAAGAAGATTTTGAGTGATGGGGGTCTACGTTGTCGGTAGAGGATCAGTTTGAGGGCGATGAGCGCGCGCTGCTCAAGCGCATTCAAGAGCTGCTTGATGTTCGCATGAAGGATAAGCGCAAGCGCTATGTGCATTCGCTGGGTGTTGCCGAGACCGCACTTCATCTGGCCGAGGTCTACGGCGTTGACCGCTTTGATGCCGCTGCCGCCGGCCTGATCCATGACTGGGACAAAGTGCTCTCCGACGATGAGCTGGTCACGCGCGCTCTGCATTACGGCATTAAGATTGCCGGCTCTCCTTCCGCCGCGACGCCGCTTTTGCATGGCCCTGTTGCCGCCTATGAACTTCCGCAGCTTTTTCCCGAGCTGTCGCCGGCGGTCTTTCAGGCTGTCGACCGTCACACCGTGGGCGCTTGCGACATGACGCCGCTCGATATGGTGGTCTTTGTGGCTGATGCCATCGAACCCAACCGTCACGGCGATTATGCCCATGCGCTGCGCAAGATGGTGGGGGAGTCGACGCTCGATGAGTTGTTCTTCTCCTGTTTTGCGCAGGGTCTGGTCTATGTGATCCAGTCCGGGCGCTATCTTTATCCCACGGCTATTACGATTTACAACCATTACGCCCAGCTGCGCTAGCTCGGGCTGTCTAGAAAGAGGTATTCCATGGCCGACGAGACCATGACCGACGAGCAGATTCTTGAAGGCGTGGAGCACAAGAGCTTCGCCGCCACGTCCGACCGCACTGCCGCCTCGCTGTCCGCGAGCGGTGTCGCCGCCGAGGATGTCGCCCGCGCCGCCGCGCAGGCCGCCTACGACAAGAAGGGCGAGGACGTTCAGGTGCTCGACCTGACCGAGCTTTCCGATGTGTGCGACTACTTTGTGCTTGCCACCGGTGCCAACAACCGCCAGGTCGATTCAATTGTCGACGAGATCGAGGAGAAGGTCGCCGAGGCTTGCGGCGAGCATCCGTTCTCCATCGAGGGCCGCGAGCAGAAGACTTGGATGCTCATGGACTACGGTTCGGTTGTCGTCCACGTCTTCACTCCCGAAGCCCGCGACTTCTACCGCCTCGAGAAACTCTGGGGAGACGCCCCCCAGCTCCCCCTCAATCTCCTCTAGTAGCTCATTTGAGACGGGGTTTAGCTACCCTCACGCATATCGCCGGGCAGTTGCGGTTTTCCGCAGCTACCCGGCTTTCTTTTTGCCCAAAGGCGGTTAATCGTTGAAGCGGGATTGGCGGCCGAAGGAAAGGGCGGTGTCGCCGAATTTGTCTCGGACGGCGTCGATGGCGACGGAGAGGTCGCGGCGGTCGCTGGATTGGGCTCCGCGGTCATCGATCTCGCAGAACAGGTCAGTCTGGATGCCGCCTTGGTGGTCGAAGTCGCTCATGCCGATGCCCGCTAAGCGAACATGCATGCCATCCTGCCAGATGTTGTCGAGCAGTTCGAGTGCAACCGCCACGAAGATGTTCTCATCGTCGGTCGGATGAGGCAGCCGGCGCTGTGCCGTACGCCCGCTGCCATACGAATACTTAAGCTTGAGCGTTACCGTGGCACCCGTCAGCCCCTGACGGCGCAGGCGGCGTCCCACTGACTCTCCCAACAGCGCAATCGCCGCCTCAATATCCCCACGCTCAGTTAAATCTTTAGCAAAGGTGCGTTCATTGCTGACCGACTTGACCTCGCGCTCTTCATCGAGGCTTGTGACTTCGGAGATTTCGAGTCCCAGCGCACGCTGGCGCATGCGTTCGCCGTTGACGCCAAAAATAGAGGCCAAGGTGGATTTCGGTGCACGTGATAGCTCGCCGAGGGTGTAGATGCGCATGCGGCGCAGTCGCTCCTCGGCCGAGCGCCCGATGCCGCTCATGGCAGATACCGGCAGCGCGGCCAAAAAGCGCTGCTCGGTTCCGGGGCGCACGATGGTCAGCCCAAACGGCTTATCCCGCTCGCTTGCGATCTTTGCGACCGTCTTGTTGCAGCCCACGCCAATGGAACAGGTCACTCCCAGCCCTGCCACGCGGTCGCTTACACGCCGCGCAACCAGCAGCGGGTCTTCGGGCGCAAAGCGACCCGGTGTGATATCGATAAAGGCTTCGTCGATGGATACGCGCTCAACACGCGGGGTCTCGTCGGCGAGAATCGCCATGACCTGCGCGCTCACCTCGCGGTATCGGTCAAAGTGCCCGTGTGTCCAAATGGCTTGCGGGCACAAGCGCCGCGCCTCGGCCGAGGCCATGGCAGAGTGCACGCCAAAGCGACGTGCCTCATATGAACACGTGGACACGACGCCACGCGAATCGGCGTCTCCGCCCACGATGAGCGGTTTTCCGCGCCATTCGGGATGATCGAGCATTTCCACGCTCGCAAAAAACGCATCAAGGTCCATCAGACCCACCGCCGGACCCGTCCAGGGAGGCGGCGTGACGCCCATGGCATCCTCATAACCGTATGTATGTTCGCGTCTTTCCATGTCATGAGTATACCGCGCAGCTCATGTGGGGTGCGTGTATGTGCTTGCAAATCCCGAATTCTTGTCTAAGATATGGATTTGCCCTCGACTACACCGAAGAAGTTGGTCTCACGGACTTCACCTGCCCGCGTCGATGGCGTATTATGTTCAACTGTTTGTTTGTAGTTGCAGCCTAAAGCTGCTTGGTTGGAGGAGTTTCCTTTGGCAGTCAAGATTCGCCTTGCTCGTCACGGCGCTAAGAAGCGTCCGTACTACCGTGTCGTCGTCGCCGATTCCCGCGCCCCGCGTGACGGTCGTATCATCGAGGAGGTTGGCCGCTACAACCCGATGACCGCCCCCAAGACCATCAACCTTGACCTCGAGAAGATCGCCGACTGGCAGTCCAAGGGCGCTCAGCTCACCGACGCCGTCGCCGCTCTGGTCAAGGCCGCCAACGAGGGCGAGAAGACCGAGACCGTCGTCAAGAAGTCCAAGAAGCAGCTCGCCAAAGAGGCCGAGGCCGCTAAGGCTGCCGCTGAGGCCGCTGAGGGCGCCGAGGAGTAAATCGTGCCTGAGGTTGACGCTGCACAGCTCGAGGGTGAGGCAATGCTCTCAGATCGCATCGCCGATCTCGTCGAATATCTCGTTGTTCAGATCGTCGACGACCCGGATTCCGTGAGCCTTGAGGTCATCGATGGTGATGACGCCTCTACGATTGAGGTTTCGGTCGCCGAGGATGACGTCGCTAAGGTCATCGGCCGTCGTGGCCGTACCATCAAGGCCATTCGCACGCTCGCCCGTGCACTGGCTGCTCGCCTCGACACTGCTGTCGAGGTAGAGGTTCTGGGCTAGGACCTTGAGGTCCCAGTACAAAAACATCGCCCGTGTGGTCAAGCCGCACGGAAGGAAGGGGGAGGTCCTCGCGCAGCCGCTGCGGGGGCTTCCTTCTGTATTAGAGCCGGGTATGCGCGTCGCCCTGACGCCGCCGGCGCTCAAGCGCGACCGCTTTTGCACGGTCGTGTCCGTCACCGATACGGGCGATGGCGATCTGGTCTCGTTTGAGGGCATTGACGACTTGACGGCCGCCGAGGGCATCACGGGATGCTACGTGCTGGCAAATCGTGACGACTTTGAGCTCGATTCGCTCGACGCTGCCTATACCGACCTGATGGGTCGCGAGGTGGTCGACGAGCGCTTCGGTTCGCTCGGCACGATCGTCGAGATCATGTCGACGCCCGCTAACGATGTTTGGGTTGTCGAGGGCGATCGGTACGGCGAGGTACTGATTCCCGTGATCGAGCAGGTCGTGCTCGATCTTCCCGACACAGGAACAATTCCCGTCCATGTTATGGACGGCCTGATCGATATGGACAAGTAGGGAGGACAACATGCTGATCGAGACCCTTTCGGTCTTTCCCGAGATGTTTGAGCCCGTCATGTCCACATCGATTTTGGGCCGCGCCCGCAAGGCCGGCCTTTTTGATTTTAAGGCGTATAACCTGCGCGACTGGACGCACGACCGCCATCGTACCGTCGATGACGAGCCGTACGGCGGCGGGCAGGGCATGCTCATGAAGGTCGAGCCTATCGCAGAGGCCATCGAGGCCATTAGCGCAGAGGGTCCCAAGCCCACGGTTGTGTTCTTCACCCCCTGTGGCGAGCCCTTTACGCAGCATGTGGCCGAGCGCCTGCTCAAAAGTGAGCGCCTGCTGTTTGTGTGCAGTCGCTACGAGGGCGTCGACGAGCGCGCGTATGCGTATGCCGATGAGCGTCTGTCGATCGGCGACTACGTGCTTACGGGCGGCGAGCTTCCCGCTATGGTCGTTGCCGATGCCGTCGTACGCCTGATTCCCGGCGCCCTGGGCGACGAGATGAGCAACGTGGACGAGTCGTTCTCGACCGCCGAGGATGGAGGCCTGCTCGAGTACGCGCAGTACACCCGTCCTGCCGAGTTCAACGGCGAGGGCGTGCCTCCGGTGCTTGTGAGCGGCGATCATGCTAAGGTCGATGCGTGGCGTCGTAAGAACGCCATCGAGCGCACCTGTCGTTGGCGTCCCGATCTGATTGAGACGGCGCGGCTCACGCCCGAGGAGCGCGCTTACGCGCAGGAGATTCTGGACGCTTCGTATTCGCAGAGCGAGGAGTGGGGATGGTTCCATCGCAGCATTCCGTGCTAAAGGGTGCGTTTGAGTGGATCGTGGTCGTCGCGATCGCACTGGTCGCTACCTTCTTGATTCGCTCGTTTGTGGTCGAACCCTTTGTGGTACCCACCGGTTCCATGGAGTCCACGATCGAGATTGGCGACCAGATCCTGGCACAAAAGGTGAGCCTCGAGCTCGGTCAGCCCGTCAAGCAGGGCGATATCGTGGTGTTTCACAACCCCGATGGCACCTCCGAGCATGATGTTCTTGTCAAGCGTGTTATTGCCACGGCCGGGCAGACGGTCGACCTGCAGGATGGCAAGGTGGTCGTTGACGGCCAAGCGCTCGACGAGGACTATACGACGGGCATGAGCTGGCCACTTTCGGTCCAAGCGCCCGGCGCTCAGGTAAGCTATCCCTACACCGTTCCCGACGGGTGCGTGTGGGTGATGGGCGACAACCGCGAGAACTCTGCTGACTCCCGCTACTTTGGCCCGGTCGACCGCTCCGAATTGATCGCCGTGGCGCTCGTGCGTTACTGGCCGCTCAACCGTCTGGGCGCTATCGACTAAAAACCGCTATAGTACAGTACCTAACCGTGTAATCGTTTCGACGAGGGGATATTAGAGGCATGAACGCTTCATCGCTTTCCTTCCAAGACATCATCCTGCGCCTCCAGCAGTACTGGGGCGAGCAGGGCTGCGTCATCATGCAGCCCTATGACTCCGAGGTCGGTGCCGGTACCTTCCATACCGCGACCACGCTGCGCTCGCTCGGTCCCGCCGAGTGGCGCACCTGCTATGCGCAGCCTTGCCGCCGTCCCGCCGACGGCCGCTACGGCGAGAACCCCAACCGCATGCAGCACTACTATCAGTTCCAGGTGCTCATCAAGCCCTCACCGGTCAACGCCCAGGAGCTTTACCTGGGGTCTCTTGCCGCTATCGGTCTGGACCCCAACGACCATGACGTCCGCTTTGTCGAGGACGACTGGGAGAGCCCGACGCTCGGCGCCTGGGGCCTTGGCTGGGAGGTCTGGCTCAACGGCATGGAGGTCACGCAGTTTACGTACTTCCAGCAGGTAGGCGGCATCGAGGTCGACCCCGTGCCCGTCGAGATCACCTATGGCCTAGAGCGCATTGCCATGTATGCGCAGGGCGTTAACTCGGTCTACGACTTGGTGTGGAGCTACCTGCCCGACGGCACGCCCATGACCTATGGCGACGTGTTCCTCGAGAACGAGCGCGAGTTCAGTGCCTATAACTTTGAGGTCGCAAACGTCGAGATGATGCGTCAGAAGTTTGACGACTACGAGGCCGAGTGCCATTCCTGCCTGGAGCGCAAGCTGCCGCTGCCGGCATATGACTGCGTCATGAAGTGCAGCCACGCTTTCAACCTGCTCGATGCTCGCGGCGCCCTGTCCGCGGTCGAGCGTGCCAACTACATCCTGCGCGTCCGCGCCGTCGCCAAGGCGTGCTGCGAGGCCTACATGGCCGAGGTCGCCGGAGTCAACGAGAATGCCGATCAGGAAGGCGAGGTGGCGTAAGCCATGGCAGACGCTAAGGATTTCCTGTTTGAGATCGGTACGGAAGAAATGCCCTCCGCACCGCTGAACAATGCCGTCAAGCAGCTTGGCACCATGATCGCCAAGGGTCTCGACGAGGCCGGTCTGGCCCACGGCGAGGTCCGTGTGATCTCGAGCCCGCGCCGCCTGGCTGCGCTCGTTGCCGACGTCGCCACCGCGACCGACGAGGTTCACGAGGTCAAGCGCGGCCCCGCGGCCAACATCGCCTTCGATGCCGATGGTAACGCCACCAAGGCCGCCCAGGGCTTCGCCCGCAAGTGCGGTGTGGCTGCCGAGGATCTGGTTCGTCGCGAGGACACCGACGGCCGTGAGTACGTCTTTGCCGAGAAGAACATCCCTTCCGCCCCGGCCACCCCGATCCTGACGGCCCTGTGCGAGAAGACTATCGCTGGCCTGCAGTGGCCCAACTACCGCTCTCAGCGCTGGGGTCACGAGCATGCGACCTTTGTTCGTCCGGTCCGCTGGATCTGCTGCCTTCTGGGCGAGGACGTTGTGCCCGTGTCGTTTGCCGACGTGACGAGTGGCAACACCACGCGTGGTCATCGCGTGCTTGGCCCCGGTGACCATGTGGTCGCCAGCCCCGCCGTCTACGAGCAGGTGCTCGAGGACGCCGGCGTGCTTTCTGCCGAGCGCCGTCGCGAGGCCATCCTTGCCGGTATCGCCGAGGTCGAGGCTGCCCGTCCCGGCTGCCATGTCGATACGCCCAAGAAGGTCTTTGAGGAGGTCATCAACCTCTGCGAGTGGCCGACGGTGCTCGTCGGGACCTTCGATGAGGAGTTCCTCAAGGTCCCGCACGAGATCATCTGCGAGTCCATGCTCACCAACCAGCGCTACTTCCCGATCTATGACGGCGAGGGCAAGCTCACGCGTGAGTTCGTGGTCGTCTCCAACAGCAAGCCCGAGAACGCCGAGCGCGTGATCGACGGCAACGAGCGCGTTGTGCGTGCCCGTCTGGACGATGCCAAGTTCTTCTACGAGGAGGACCTGAAGATCTCCCTCGACGAGTTCCGCGAGCGTCTGGCCAAGGTCGCCTTCCAGGAGAAGCTCGGTAGCGTGCTCGCCAAGTCCGAGCGCATCGAGCAGCTCGCGCTCGCTATTGCCCGTGAGGCACACCTGGGTGCTCACCTGGCAGCCGATGCCGCTCGCGCCGCGCACCTGTGCAAGGCCGACTTGGTATCCAACGCCGTCGTCGAGTTCACGAGCCAGCAGGGCGTGATGGGCGGTTACTACGCCACCGCGATGGGGGAGAACGATGAGGTCGCCCACGCCATTCGCGATCATTATCGTCCCCGCTTTGCCGGTGACGAGCTGCCCGAGGGCACCGCTGGCTGCATCGTGGCCTGCGCCGACAAGCTCGATACCATCGCCGGTATCTTTGCCATTGGCGAGCCCCCGACCGGCTCCTCCGATCCCTACGCGCTGCGTCGTGCCGCTATCGGCATCATCAACATCCTGCGCGACCGTCTGCCGATCGATCCCACGTCGCTTATCGACTTTGCCCTTGAGCTCTATAGCGAGCAGGGTATCGAGTTCGACGCCGCCGAGGTCGCTCAGCAGGTTCGCGACTTCTTCCACGGCCGTCTGGTGAGCATGGCCCGCGACGAAAAGATCCCGGCCGATACCGTTGCCGCCGTCTCCGCGGTGCACATCATCGCCCCGTCCGTCTTCTTCGCCCGCTGCGCCGCCCTCGACGAGGCCCGCAAGAACGACGCTGAGACGTTCGATAACCTGGCGACCGCCTATGCCCGCGCCGCGCACATCTCCAAGCCCGAGCTGGGCGCGGAGTACGACCGCGCCCTGATGGGCGAGGTCGAGCTCGCGCTTGCCGATGCCTCCGAGGCTGCTCAGACCGCTGTCGACGCCGCCCTTGCTGCCGAGGATTACCCGGCCGCATTTGCCGCCCTTGCCGCCCTGCGCGCCCCCATCGACCGCTTCTTCGACGAGGTCATGGTCATGGATAAGGACGAGCAGCTTCGCGATAATCGCCTTAAGCTGCTCAACCGCTTCGAGGCCGTTTTCTCCGGCATCGCAAACATCGGTGAGCTTGCTCGCAAAAAGTAAGCCAGCCTGCGCATAAGCGCAAAAGGAGCCCCGCATGGATTGCCCGGTCACCGCTCGTCCCACCGTTATCGTTATCTCCGACTCGCTCGGTGATACCGCTTGTGAGGTGGTGCTTGCGGCGTCCGGGCAATTTGATGAAGGGGCTTTTCGTCTCTTGCGCCTGCCCAAGGTGAACTCGGTGGAGCAGGTCAAGTCGTTTGTGGGTCCGCGCGTCGATGCCGATCATCGCGATATTGCCGTGTTCCACACCATTGTCGATCCGGCGCTTCGCGCCCGTGTGCTCGATTACCTGGGCATGCTGCATATCCGTTCGGTCGACCTGATCGGCCCGACGCTCGCCGTGCTGTCGTCGCTCATCGGTGTGCCGCCCAAGGGCGTTGCGGGCGTGATTCACAAGACCGATGACCGCTATTTCCATCGTATCGAGGCCATGGAGTACTTCGTTGAGCACGATGACGGGCGCGGCTGCGACGATCTGTCGGGTGCCGATATCGTGCTGCTGGGCGTATCGCGTACGTCCAAGACGCCGCTGTCGATGTATTTGGCCTATCAGGGCTACAAGGTCGCCAATGTCCCACTGGCGCATGGCATGGAGCCGCCCAAGTCGATTTACGAGGTCGACCCGATGCGCCTGTTCGGCCTGATTTCGACCGTCGATGTGATTTCCGAAATTCGCGATAGCCGCTTGGGCGATGACTACGCTCGTGCCGTTGCCGGCTCCTATGCCGAGCCTGAGAGCGTGCACAGCGAGCTCGAGGAAGCCCGTGCGCTCATGAAGCGCCTAGGCTGCTTTGTGGTGCGTACCGACGGCAAGGCCATCGAGGAAAGCGCAGCCGAGATCATTAGCCACTTGGAGGAAATCCAAGAAGCCCGTGCCCGCCGCGCCGCCCGTCGAGCCTAATAATAGTAGCATTTTGATAAAGCGATTTAGCAAAAACATCGCACTTGACCTGCTTTTTTATTGTAGTGGTATCTTCATAAGGTAACCACCTTTACCTACCGTTTACCGCCAGTTTTAGCACGTTTACCAAACCGCGCACCCTCTGCTCAAGCCTGCCCAAAACCCGCCGTATAGTTCCCTCACGGCCCGCATTCGGCGGGTCGATTCGTTACCACGGTCGTGCGCGAGAGCGCATGGAAGGGGAAGTATCGTGAGCGATTGCAAGAGGGTTTACCGTTTTGGAACCGACGCCCAGGGCACCTGTGTCACCGAGGGCGACAAGTCCATGAACTTCGTGCTTGGCGGCAAAGGCGCTAACCTTGCCGAGATGAGCCGTATCGGCCTGCCGGTTCCCGGTGGCTTTACCATTACCTGCCAGACTTGCGTCGAGTACTCTGGTGCCGGCAACGTGTGGCCCGAGGGCGCACTCGATGAGATCGTTGCCGCCGAGGCGGACCTCGAGGCCCGCTGTGGCAAGAAGCTCGGTGACGATAATGATCCGCTGCTCGTGTCGGTTCGTTCGGGCGCTCCGTTCTCCATGCCCGGTATGATGGACACGGTCCTCAACTTGGGCCTCAATGACGATTTCGTCCAGGACCTTATCGCGCAGACGCAGAACCCGCGTTTTGCCTGGGATAGCTACCGCCGCTTTATCCAGATGTTTTCCAATGTCGTCATGGGCGTTGACGCCGACCTGTTCGAGAACGCCCTGACCCAGGCCCGTCTGGTCGCCGGCGTTCGCGTCGATTCCGAGCTTTCGGCCGAGGACCTGCAGGAACTCGTCGAGACCTTTAAGGGCATCTTCTCCGAGAACGTCGATGCCTCCCTGTATCCCGAGCTCGAGGTCGCTGACGGCAAGCCCGTTTTCCCGCACGACCCGGAGCTTCAGCTACGCCTTGCAATCCAGGCCGTCTTTGGCAGCTGGATGAACGAGCGTGCCTGCATCTACCGCAAGCAGCATGGCATTTCCGACGACCTCGGCACCGCCGTCAACGTGCAGGCCATGGCCTTTGGCAACAAGGGCGAGACCTCTGCGACGGGCGTCGCCTTTACGCGTAATCCGGCCGACGGCACCAAGGAGTTCTACGGTGACTTTTTGGTTAATGCCCAGGGCGAGGACGTCGTCGCCGGTATCCGCAACACCGAGCCCATCGCCGACCTCAAGACCACCCCGGGCCTCGAGTCCGCAGGTGAGGAGCTCGAGCGCGTGTTCCTGACGCTCGAGGATCATTACCGCGATATGTGCGATATCGAGTTCACCATCGAGCAGGGCAAGCTCTGGATGCTCCAGACCCGCGTGGGCAAGCGTACCGCCACCGCCGCCCTGCGCATCGCCATCGAAATGGTCGAGGAAGGCCTGATCACCCGCGAAGAGGCCGTGAGCCGCATCGATCCCGCGCAGCTCGACCAGCTCCTTCACCCGCAGTTTGACGCCTCCAAGAAGTACGAGGCTCTCGCCAGCGGTCTTAATGCCAGCCCCGGTGCCGCCGTGGGCGAGGTCGTGTTCTCGAGCGACGACGCTGTCGCGCGCGCCAACGAGGGTCACAAGGTCATTCTGGTTCGTTGGGAGACCAACCCCGACGACCTGAAGGGCATGGTCGCCGCCGAGGGCATCCTGACCAGCCACGGTGGCAAGACGAGCCATGCCGCCGTTATCGCCCGCGGCATGGGTACGCCCTGCGTCTGCGGCGTTGAGCGCTTCCATATCGACGCCGCCGAGAAGGTCGTGCGCATCGAGGGCAGCGACCGCGTATTGCACGAGGGCGATGTCATCTCCATAGACGGCACCCAGGGCATCGTCGTCGACGGCGCCGTTGATCTGGTTTCGGCCGAGCTCACCGGCGACCTGGACACCATCCTGTCCTGGGCCGACGAGATTCGCCTGGACGAGACCTGTGGCCATGCCAACCATGTGCGCGTCAACGCCGACAATCCCGAGGATGCCGAGCTCGCCCTCGAGTTTGGTGCCGAGGCTATTGGCCTGTGCCGCACCGAGCACATGTTCCTGGGCGATCGCAAGAACATCATCCAGAGCTTTATCCTGTCTGACGATGAGGCCGTGAAGCAGCAGGCCCTGGCCGACCTGCTCAAGGTTCAGACCGAGGACTTCCTGGCGATGTTCAAGACCATGTCCGGTCGCGATGTGGTCGTCCGCCTGCTCGATCCGCCGCTTCATGAGTTCCTGGATAATCCTCGCGACCTCGAGGTCGCCATCACCAAGAAGGAAGCCGCCGGCGCCAGCGAGGAAGAGCTTGCCGTCCTGCGCGCCCGCCTGCGTCGTATCGACGGCATGGTCGAGTCCAACCCGATGCTCGGCCTACGCGGCGTGCGCCTGTCCGTCGTCTTTAGCGATCTGCCGCTCATGCAGGTCCGCGCCGTCGCCACGGCTGCTGCTCGCCTCATCAAGGAGGGCGTCGATCCGCGTCCCGAGATCATGGTTCCGCTCGTCTCCATCACGGCCGAGCATGTCCAGACCCGCGAGGTTATCGAGCGCGTAATCGCCGAGGTATCCGCCGAGGAGGGCGTCGAGCTCAATATTCCCGTGGGCACGATGCTCGAGCTGCCGCGCGCCTGCATGGTCGCTGACGAGATCGCCCATCACGCAGACTTCTTCTGCTTTGGCACCAACGACCTCACCCAGACGACCTTCGGCTTTTCCCGCGACGATGCCGAGGCCAAGTTCATCCCGCTGTACATGCACAAGAAGATCTTGAAGGACAATCCCTTCGAGACCATCGACACGGCAGTACTCGAACTGGTGCGCATAGCTGTCGAGAAGGGCCGCGCCACCAACCCCGACATGCACTTTGGCGTGTGCGGCGAGCACGGCGGCGACCCCAAGTCCATCAAGGGCCTGTTTAACGTGGCCGACGTGGACTACGTGTCCTGCTCGCCCTACCGCGTGCCCCTCGCACGCCTGGCTGCCGCTCAGGCCAAGCTCGAGGCCAAGCGTTCCGCCTAACGTTTTGGGTTTAGACGCCTAGCGTAGCCCCCTTCATGCCGCCCGTCTCGTTCGTGAGGCGGGCGGTTATCATGTGCGGGTTTTGTCTTTTTGTCTGCGTAAAAAATTGTTCTTGCAGCAGAAACCCGCGCGTGTATACTCGAATACGTTTGTTCAACTACGTGCCGGCCAAGGTGGTACGGCCACTCT
>CAUEUQ010000019.1:0-26597 GCA_959021215.1 uncultured Collinsella sp.
GCGCGGCCCCGCATGTGCAAGGCCGCGCTCACTTAGGTATTTACAATCTTTCGACGAACGGGGTTACTTACTCCTCGTCGTCCTCGCCATCGTCCTCATCCTCAAGATGATCGAGCAGGTAGCGAAGACCCTCGCTGACCTCGTTAACGGGCACCTTGGCAACGTAGCGTGCATCGACGGCGGGCCTCATGATAACACCCTCGCCCGAAGGCACGCGCATGCTCTCGAGCTCATCCTCATCAGTGCAGGCGATATCACCGGCAGTCATACGCTGTCCGGTCAACAGGAAGGTCAGACGGCAGGCGGCATCGATGGAAATCGAGGCGATGCGATCGAGATAGCGCGATACCATGATGGCGCGGCGCAGGTCGTCATAGTTGCTGTCGTCGTCCATAAAATCGCCCGTGTCCATGCGGTTAAAGGTGCGGAAGAACTTCTCGTAGGCGGCGTGCACTGGCTCGTCCTCGACGGCCAAGTTGCAGATGATGGACATGTCGTTGGTGACGAGCGCAGAAAGCGAAGAGCCCAGCACCTGGTAGACGGCCTCAGCCTCGGCCTCGACCGTGCCGACAAGCTCCTTGGGCAGCGAGATGTCGGCCTTGATCATATGACGCGTGGCGCGGCAAATCTGGCGAACCTTATCGGTCATGCGCTGCAGGTTAAAGTCGACGTAGATGATCGTCTGCAGCAAGCGGAAGTCGGAGGCGACCGGTGACTGCGTGGCAATCAGGTTGTAGCAGACGGCCTCCAGGTTGGCGCAGCGTGCGTCAATCGAAAGCGTGCGCTTCTTGGTCTTGGTGGCGAGCTTGCGGTCGTCGATCACATAGGCCTTCACGGCATCGTGGAGGGCCAGATCGACGGCCTCGTAGATGCTCAGCATCTCGTGACGGGCCTCGATGAGCTGACGGGAAAACAGTTTGCGCATGGTTCACTCCAATCAGTTGGGTGCGGTCATGCCGCCCGCACAGTGAATACGCACCGGACCAGATCCGATCGGCTTGGGACTAGTCGCACCGATCAGCCAAAGCGGCCGGTGATATAGTCTTCCGTCCGCGAGTCCACCGGGCTGGTGAAGATCGCGTCGGTTTGACCATACTCGATGAGCGTAGCGGGCTCGCCGGCAACTTCCTGCAAGAAGAATGCGGTGTAGTCGCTAATGCGAGCTGCCTGCTGCATTGAATGCGTGACGATGATGATCGTCATCTCGGGCGCCAGCTCGGCCATCAGATCCTCGACCTTAGAGACGGACGTGGGGTCGATGGCGGAGCAGGGCTCGTCCATCAGAAGGACATCGGGTTGCACCGCAAGCACGCGCGCGATGCACAGACGCTGCTGCTGACCGCCCGAGAGCGCCAAACCATCCTTGTTGAGCTGATTGGATACCTCTTTCCAGAGGTTGGCGCGCTTGAGCGATTCTTCCACGATGTCATCGAGGTCACTTTTGCTAGTCACGCCCTGCAGACGAGGGCCAAAGGCGACATTCTCGTAGATGGATTTGGGAAACGGATTGGGCTGCTGAAAGATCATGCCCACGCGGCGACGGAGGTTGACCGGGTCGACACCATCGGCATAGATATCGTTGCCGTCGAGCGTCATGGTGCCCTCGACGCGCGTACCCTCGATCAGGTCATTCATGCGGTTGATGCAGCGCAAAAACGTCGACTTGCCGCAGCCCGAAGGGCCAATGAAGGAGGTGATGGC
Source organism: uncultured Collinsella sp. (assembly GCA_959021215.1). Lineage (GTDB taxonomy): Bacteria > Actinomycetota > Coriobacteriia > Coriobacteriales > Coriobacteriaceae > Collinsella. The sequence continues at coordinate 1,702 of CAUEUQ010000019.1, forward strand.
GTTTTTGGCGATGTTGAGGTCAAGCCCCGTCAGCGCATGAAAGTCACCGTACCAAAAGTTGAAATCCTTGGCCGTAATGGCCGCTTGCTCCAACGCGGGAGCGGACTGATAAACGGACATGGGACTCCTTAACTAGCGACGCTTACGCGACAGGAAGCGCGCAAACAGGTTGAAGGCCAAAATGATCACCATCAGCAAGAGCGCGGTGCCGTAGGCTGCGTTCATGTTGATGCCGTCGTTGGCAAGCAGGTACAGGTGAACGGTCATGGGGCGGCCGGAATCGAGCGGCGAAATAGGCAGGTTGATGGCTTGGCCCATGGTGTAGAGCACCACCGCGGTCTCGCCAATGGCACGGCCGATGGCGAGGACGATGCCCGTGGCAATACGGCCAAAGGCAGAAGGAAGCACGATCTTGGAGACAACCTGCCACTTGGTGGCGCCCAGGCCGTACGCGCCCCAACGGATATAGCGCGGAACGGCGCGAATGGCCTCTTCGGTGGTGCGCATGACGATGGGGAGCATCAAGAGCGCGAGTGCCAGAGCAGCAGAGACCATCGAAAGGCCCAGGCCCATAGCCTCGACAAACAAGGCGTAGCCAAACAGGCCCATAACGATGGAGGGCACCGAGGCCAAAGCGTCAGCAGCGTAGCGAATGAGCTCGACGACCTTGCCCTGCTTGGCGTACTCGGCCAGATAGACGGCTGCCAGCACAGCGATCGGCGTGCAGATAAGCATGGCGAGCGCCGTCACGTAGACGGTCGAGACGATCGTGGGCCAAATTCCGCCCTCAGCGTTGACGCCCTGGGGCCAACCGAAGATAAAGTCGAGCGAGATATGTGGCAGGCCGTTAATGACCACGTAGGCGATGATAGCGACCAGCACCAGCGTGGTGATGTAGGCAGCGGCACGAAACACACCAAGCATGATCTTGTTGGACAGGTCCTTGTTGATGCGGCCCTTCTTGCCGTGGGAAAGGGCACGCTTGATGCGCTCGCGCGACGAGGTCGTATCGACCGTCGTGTCAACGGAATCGGACATAGCCTACCCCCTCTTCTTCTTGGAAATCAGACGGACGATGCCCACCAGCGTGGCGGAGATGATAAACAGGACCACGCCCATGCCGAACAGCGCCGAGCGATGCAGACCCGAGGAATAGCTCATGTCGAGCGCGATCTGGCTCGTGAGCGTCGAGATAGGGCTCGCAATGCTGTCGGGAATAACCGGGGCGTTACCCACGACCATGAGCACGGCCATGGTCTCTCCGATGGCACGGCCCATACCCAGCACGATGGCATCCACGATACCCAGCTTAGCGGCAGGTAGCACGACCTTATAGATGGTCTGCCACTTAGTAGCACCCATGGCATACGATGCCTCGCGAATGCCCATGGGAATGGAATTGAGGGCATCGATGGTGAGCGTGGTGATGGTAGGGACGATCATGATGGCGAGCACAAACCACGCCGTCAGCGCACCAAAACCAAGGCCGCCGGTCAGTTGTGCGATAAACGGGCGGATGATGATCATGCCGAAAAAGCCGTAGATGATAGAAGGGATGCCGGCCAGCAGGTCGACGGCAGGGCTGATGAGCTTGCGCACGCGCTTGCCGGCGATCTCGACCAGGTACACGGCCGTGCCCACACCTAGCGGCACGCCCATGGCGAGCGCACCGACGGTCACCAGACCTGAGCCGGCAAGCAGCGACATGATGCCGTAGTGGCCCTCAGAGGGCGCCCACGTAAAGCTAAAGAAGTCCGCCAGACCGATGTCGGTAAAGACGGGCAGCGCCGAGTACGTGGTAAAGACAAAAATCAGGATGACGGTAACGACCGCCAAAAACGCGCAGGCAAAGAAGATCCACTGCAGCGCCTTCTCCTTGATATAGGTACTGCGCGATACGAGCGCCAGCTCGCGCTTCTTGGGTGCCTGAGCATTCTGCTCAGTCTGGGAGTTTTCCTGTGCTTCCATGCTACTCACTCCCCTTCTCGTCGTTGGTGACGGGAATAAAGCCCGCCTCGCGAATCTGCTTGTCCATCTTTTCGGACGTCACGTAGTCGATGTAATCCTGCGCCTGCTGCGAAGGAGCACCCTTCACAAAGAAGTAAAGGTCGCGCGAGATGGGATAGCCGCCGCTCGCGACCGTCTTCTCGGACGCCTCAACATGATTGACCGAGACGGCCTTGACCGAGGTCTTGGCGTTGAGGCTATCGACGAAGCCCAGCGAAATGTAGCCGATGGCCCCACGCGAACGAGATACCACGTCGCGCACCTGGCCCGTACCCGAAAGAACAGCCGAGCGGCGATCGAACGGCGTGCCATCCATCACGATGGTACGGAAGGCCTCGCGCGTACCGGACGCCTCGTCTCGGTTGATGACCTGAATCCTCAGGTCCTCGCCACCGACCTCTTTCCAATTGGTAATCTTGCCGGCGTAGATATCGCGGAGCTGCTCGGTCGAGAGGTTATCGACGGGGTTGTCGTCGTTCACGATGACCGCAATACCGTCGTGGGCAATGACGATGGGAGTCAGGCCCAGATCCTGTTCGTCGGCATTGAGTCCACGGGAGGAGCTGGCGATATCGGCCGTGCCGGCGCTGACGGCCTCGATCCCAGCGGAAGAACCCAAACCGGAAACGAGCACGTCGATGCCGGTCTCCTCCTTAAAGCCCTCGGCCGCAATCTCGGCGATAGGAAGGCAGGTCGTGGAGCCGGCCACGGTAATGGAAGAGGTAGAAGATCCCGAAGAACAGGCGCACAGCGTAAGCGTAAGCACAGCGGCGCTCAGGACCGATACGATCTTTCTCATAGCATCACGCCGATCGCAGCATGGCGCCCACAGGTGCCGTCCTCGTTACGGTAGGAATAAAAGCGGTCGTTCTGACGCACGGTCGAAAGCTGGGTATCCACGATATTATCCGCGTCGACACCGACATCTACCAGCGCCTCGCGAATGGCAGCGGAAAGATCAAGCATGCGAGAGGTATTCGCATCGATGCAAGAGAACTCGGCGGCAAAGCGATCCATGAGTTCCTGGGATACCTCATATTCGTCACCCAAGATATGGGGGCCGATATAGGCGGAAACGTCGCTCGCATCGCAACCGGCAGCATCGCAAAGCGCCTGGCACGCCTTGGCGGAAATACGTGCAATCGTGCCCTTCCAACCGGAGTGCACCACGGCAAATCCGCCGGGGGCCACCAGCACCACGGGAACGCAGTCGGCAAAGCAGAGCAGCACGGGCACGTTATGCGCCGTGCAGACGATGGCATCACAGCCCTCGGTAATCTGCTCGCGAACGTCCTCAAGGTCATCGGCGCCGTTCGAGGTCACCGCAACGATATGATCACCATGGACCTGATTGGGAACGAGCAGGTTGTGCTCGCACTCGGCGGCACCCATAGCCTCGAGCGCACGACAACGATTTTCTTGAACAGCAAAGGGGTCATCGCCAACATGCGAGCCCAAGTTGAGTGAGGAGTACGCATCTTCGGAAACGCCACCGGCGCGCTCGGTGAAGGCAAAGCGAACATCGGATGTCGCGCCCTCCACCAACGTAACTCCATCATGGTCGACACGCGAAACTTTGTCCGCACGTGCTGCCATACTAAAGCCTCCTAATAACACAAGTACCGCGGCATCGCCGCTACAGCCCGCGTTTATACGGCTGTCATACTTCTCTAAAAGGATACCTGCTGCGCTGGAGGCAATCGTAAAGGGAACGTAAAGAGATTGGAGGTTCTAGTTTACAAAGTCGAAATAAAAAGGGCGCGTCCATACGGACACGCCCCTGTGCACAACAATGCAAAGAACGACTTAGAAGCTACCGCGCTTCAGGAAGTCGGGAAGCTCGAACTGATCGTTGCCGAAGTTAGGAAGCTCGGTGCCACCGACGTTGCGGGTCGGAGCGGCCTGAGCCGGGCTCGTGGCAGGAGCGGTGCGCTGCGGCTCAGCGGAGGCAGCGGCCTTGCTCTGAGACTGCTGAGCAGCAAAGAGCTCGTCCTGACGGTTGACGTTGGAGTCGGAGAAGCCCGTAGCGATGACGGTGATACGCACCTGATCGCCCAGGGACTCGTCGACAACGGTACCGAAGATGATGTTGGCCTCGGGGTCGACGGCGTTGGCGACAACGTCGGCGGCGTCGCTGATCTCCTGGATGCCCAGGTCCTTGGAACCGGCGATGGAGAGCAGCACGCGCGTGGCACCATCGATGGAGCTCTCGAGCAGCGGGCTGGAGATGGCCTGCTGGGCAGCGTCGACGGCACGGGTGTCCCCAGAAGAGGTACCGATACCCATCATGGCGGTACCGGCCTGCTTCATGATGGTCTTAACATCGGCGAAGTCCAGGTTGATGATACCGGGGACGGTGATGAGGTCGGTGATGCCCTGGGTGCCCTGGGAAAGGACGCCATCGGCAATCGCGAAGGCCTCGAGCATGGTGGTCTTCTTCTCGGCGATGTCGAGCAGCTTATCGTTAGGGATGACGATCATGGTGTCGACGCAATCGGAGAGGGTCTTAATGCCCTCCTCGGCGCTCTTCTTGCGCTTGCGGCCCTCGAAGGTGAAGGGCTTGGTCACGACGGCGACGGTCAGCGCACCGACCTCGTTCATCGCGATATCGGCAACGATGGGAGCAGCGCCGGTACCGGTGCCACCGCCCTCGCCGCAGGTGATGAACACCATGTCGGCGCCAGCGAGCGCCTCGGCAATGTCGTCGCGGGACTCATCGGCAGCCTTGCGGCCAACCTCGGGGTTGGCGCCGGCGCCCAGGCCGCGGGTAAGGTCGGTGCCGATGTGCACCTTGATATCGGCATCAGAGATCGCGAGTGCCTGAGCATCGGTGTTGATGGCAACAAACTCGACGCCGCGGATGCCCTCTTCGATCATTCGATTGACCGCGTTGGTACCGCCGCCGCCGACGCCGACCACCTTAATGACGGCAAGGTAGTTGTTGATCTCTGTCTCGTGCATGTCGGTCCTCCGAACAAAGGTTATAGCCATAGCATGGGTCGACCCCTGCGCACATTAACCTTCAGGTTGAAAGTAAATGCAAAGGTAAACCGTATTATGTTTGCACATTATGAACGTATCAGTCAAATAATTGACCGTGAAAACCAAACAAACCAGATAAACGGCGTGGTATGGCCCCTCAACAAAGCATCAACCAGCGCTACGAGGTCGGAGCGTTCCTAAATGTATAGTTACCCGGAGAGCGCACATTGATATACGTTACGCCCTCTACCTGCGAAAGCAGCTTGGTGACTACGCGCTCCTTCTTGACGATATCGTTCGAATCGCCCAGCGACACCTCAATGCCGTTATTGAGGTTTGCCGAGATGGCTTCGACCGAAGGCGTGGAAATATCCTTGACTTGTCCCAAGAACTCGCCCGAAAAACCACGCACATAATCCAAGCCAGCCTTAACGGCCTTGGAGCTCACTGCCTGGCCGGAAACCGGAGCGACATCCGCCGAGACATCAGTCAACAACACCGCGCCATAGTGCTTAGCGAGCGCCAGCGCGGCATCGATTCCGGTCAAGGTATTTGAGCCCTGCCCTGTCGTGATGACGTTGCCTTGGTCGTCCACTTCGACCGACGTCGACAGTGGGGCGATCCAGGTGTCATCATCCCCGATGGCCCAGGCAAGGTCATCGGAACTGATATAGGCAATTGCGATGACCTTGCGCTCCATCGGCGTAATGATGAGCGTATGCGGGAACTGACGCTGGACATCCACGCCCGAGACCCACGGATTCTGCTTGAGGTCCTCGGTAATCTGGTCGGGATCGACGTTAAAAAGCGACGTTCCCTCGGGCAAATCGATCAGCTGGATAGCATCGTGCTTCGTCACATGCTCGCTGCCTTGAATCTGAATATCAGTGGCGGTAAACAATCCAGAGTTGATCACCACGATGGCAACGACGACGAGCACGGCCAAGGCGGCCAGAACGCCGCCCACGATTTTGCCTTTGCCTGCAACGACAGAAGCGGCGTCTGATGTTTTATTTACCATCGCCCCAAGTGAAGACAACGGGTTGACGCTTTTTTTACCCGAAGGCTTCTTGGCGGTAGCCGGCACCGATGTCAGCGAGCGCGGTTTCGATGCGCCCAGCGTGCGACCTGGACGCGGCGCTTTAGTTCCCGTCGAGGGCTTAGGAGTTGCCATGGGACGGGCGGGTTTGGCGCCCATAACAGGCTTTGACGTCACCGAGGGACGCGAGGACTTTTTTGCGGCCGGACGATTACCGAGCTGCGAGCCGACAACCGGACGACTGGTCTGTCGAGCATGCCCGACAGACTTAGAGTGCGCGACGGTATTGCGTTGAGGTTTGGCAGGCGCGCCGGAACGCCCTCCGGCGCGGCGGAAGGTGGGTTTCGATGCTCTAGAAGCCGAGGAATTTAACTTCCGGTCTGAGCTCGATGCCATACGCCTCCCTCACCTTTCCGTGCACATGTCTGATAACCGCGGCAACGTCATCGGCCGAGGCAGTTCCGTTATTAACGATAAAATTAGCGTGAACGGGCGAAACTTCCGCGCCGCCAATCGAAAAACCCTTTAATCCACAATCCTCGATAAGCTTGCCCACACTCGCATCGGGCGGGTTGCGAAAGACCGACCCGCAGGATGCGCGACCCATGGGCTGCGTACGCTTGCGCCTCGTCAGGTACCGCTCCATGCGCTCGCGAATGTCGGCCTTGGGCGCCGGTTTAAGCTTGAGCACGCACTCGAGGATAATCTCATTGCGGGGAAGGCTACATTCGCGGTAGCCCCAAGTGATCTCGGACCCCGCATAATGCTTGATACCGGATGCCGGGTCAAACGTTACGACATCCTCAACCAGCGAGCCAATCCACTCGGTCCGTGTGCCGGCATTCATAGATATCGCACCGCCAACCGAGCCAGGGATGCCAACGGCAAACTCAAGGCCCGAGAGGCTACGCGACAGGGCATCGTTGACCAGGCGCGCAAACATCACGCCCGCACCGACCGTCAGCGTACAACCGTCATCGGCAACAACCGTGCGCTGAAACTCACGTCCGAGCGAAATGACGGCGCCGCGATAACCGCCATCGGCAACCAGCAGATTGGAGCCCTTGCCGATGATGACCCACGGCACCTGCTCGCGATCGAGCACCGCCACGGCGCGGCGGAGGGCATGATAGCTATGGCACGTCACAAAGAGGTCGGCCTTGCCGCCGATACGATAGCTCGTATGACGCGCAAGGCGCTCGTCCTCGATCACATCCGTGTCGATCATGCCCGAGAGCGCCATGACGGCGTTAAACAGACCCATTAGACTTAAGCGTCTTTCTTGGCAGTCAGATACTCAATGAACTCGGGACCGACGGTCGTAACGTCACCGGCACCCATAGTGAGCAGCAGATCGCCCTCGCCCACCATCTGCTCGAGCTCCTGATTGAGCTCAAGACGGCTGGAGCAGTACACGACCTCCTTGCCAGGATGCTTGGCGCGCACGGTATCGGCGAGCATCTTAGAGGTAACACCCGGAATGGGCATCTCGCCAGCCGAGAACACATCAATCAGCAGCAGTTTATCGGCATTGGCAAATGCATCGGCAAAGTCGTCGCACAGGGCCTGCAGGCGCGAATAACGGTGCGGCTGGAACACGACGTCGACATGCTTGTAGCCCAGCGACGAAGCGGCAGCAAGCGTCGCCTTGATCTCGGTGGGGTGATGGCCGTAATCATCGACCACGGTGATGCCATCGATATCGCCCACGTGGGTAAAGCGACGGCGGACGCCCTCAAAGCTCGAGAGCGCCTTGGCGGCGGCGTCGATGTCAAGGCCCAGGACATGGGCGACGGTGAGCACCGCCGTGGCGTTGAGCATGTTGTGGCGACCGGGATTGCTCTTGATCTCCACGGCATGCTCAGTGCCGTCCTCAAAGCGAACGATAAAGTCACTCTGGATGCCTTTGACATCCGGGTGCATGCAGACGATGTCGTTGCTCTCGGCAAAGCCGTAGGAAAGCACGTGACGGCCCGTCGACTTGGCGAGCTCGACCAGATGCGGGTCCTCACCGCAGACGATGACGGTGCCGTCCTCGCCCACCAGGCTCATGAATTTGGCGAAAGTCGCTTCGATCTCCTCGATACCCGAGTAGTGATCGAGGTGGTCGGCCTCGACGTTGGTCACAATGACCACGTTGGGGTTCAGGAACAGGAAGGAGCTGTCGGACTCGTCGGCCTCGGCGACAAAGTAGTCGCCCGAGCCGTTCTTGCCGTTCGTGTCATAGCCCTCGACGATGCCACCGATCAGGAAGCTCGGATCCAGACCCATGCGGTCGAGCATGGTGGCGCACATCGAAGACGTGGTGGTCTTGCCGTGCGTGCCGGCAACAGCGACGGTAGTGTAGCCGTGGCCCAAGGCAGAGAGCATCTTGGCACGGGGCCACACGGGAATACCAAGCTCGCGAGCGCGCACGAGTTCAGGGTTGGACTCCGGAATAGCGGTGGAGACAACAACCACGTCGGGCTTGACCTCGTCGATCGTCGCGGCCTCATGGCCCACATGTACCTTCACACCAGCGCGGGTAAGCTGGCGGATATAACGTGACGTCTTAAGGTCGGAGCCGGTAACGGCATAACCGCGCTCGTGCAGAACGAGGGCGATGCCGCTCATGCCGGCGCCGCCGATACCGATAAAGTGGGCGCTCTTAAACTCGGGAGCGGAGGTTGCAGTCTGGGAATCAGCCATGTGCTCGTGTACTCCTTGCGTAAACACTGCCTGTAACCCGTTAACTGTACCGCACCTACCGCATCAGCGCGAGGGCGACCGACGATATCCCGTCTAACTAACGCAAACCCTCTACCGCATCCGCCAGAAGAGCGGCGGCCCTATCCTGAGCCAGACCACGCGCCGCCTGACGAATGGCGTCGCGCGCCGCCGCGTCATCGACCAGGTGCAGCAGTTCATCGGCAAAGGCAGAACCGTCGATATCGGCATCGGCGCAGAGCACGCCGGCCCCGGCGTCGACCAGATACCGGGCATTGGTGGTTTGGTGGTCGGCCGTCGCATGCGGATACGGCACGAGCACCGAGGGCACGGCGAGCGCAGCGATCTCGGCCACGCTCGATGCGCCCGAACGCGAGAGCACCAAATCGGCAGCAGCCAACATATCGCCCATGTTGTCGATGTAAGGCTGGACGCGGTAACGCTTCGCCTCCTCGGGCGTCAGCGCCAAAGCGCGCTCGGTCTCCTCAAAGCCGTCGGCACCCGTCGAATGCAACACATAGAGGTTCTTGCGCGAAAGCAGCTCGTTTTTGAGCGAAACCACGCGCTCGTTGAGGTGCTGGGCGCCAAGTGAACCGCCAAAGACGAGCAGCAGCGTAGCGTCCTCGGGAACGCCAAGTGCCTTGCGGCCGCGAGCGCGATCGCCTTCGATTACCGAGCGACGTACGGGGTTGCCGGTCATGAGCACGTGGTCAGGGTCACCTTCGCGCTCAAAGACCGAACGCGCTGCCGGCACCGAGATGCACACGCGGGCGGCGTGGGAGTTCATCATCTTGTTGGCCAGGCCCGGAACAGAGTTCTGCTCATGCAGCAGATACGGAACGCCTGCGCCCTTGCACCACCCCAGCAGCGGAACCTCGACATAGGCACCAAAACCGACGGCAGCATCGGGCTTGCCGACCTTTGAGAAATGACTGGCGAGCGCACGTTTGGCCTTGTTGACACGCCACAGCGAGGTCAGCGCCGTCCAAGGACGGGAGCGGTCGAAGCCCGTGACCGTAATGGGCACAAAATCAAACCCAGCCTCGGGGACCAGACGACCCTCGAGCTTGCGCGACTGGCCCACGAACACAACGTGGTGGCCACGGTCACGCAGTTCTTCGGCCAAGGCGAGCGCGGGGTTGATGTGTCCTGCCGTGCCGCCGGCTGCAATAGCAACGGTCATTTTATCGGTCATGGTAGTCCCTTCGTACACGCGGTCCCTGGTCGTCGGTACGCAGACGCGCCGACGGGTCCGAGTTCAAATCGATTCGATTATATCCGCCGCCCGCGTTGCGAGGGCTGGGGCGCTGCGAACGACCTTGCGGAGCCATTCGCGGGCGTGGACGAGCTGCCGGCTCGGATGCAGAACCATCCAGAACGGTAAAGCCGCTACGCGAAGGTCGTTCACCGCGCACATGGGCTACGCCGGCGGTGCTCTCGTCCATAACGGCAAAGCTCTCACGGCGGCGGTCATACTCATCGCGGCGGGCGCTCTCGTACGAAACGCGCAGGATCAACCCGGCAAGCATAAGCGACACAATAATCGACGAACCACCGTAGCTAATAAACGGCAACGGTTTGCCCGTCATGGGAAACACGTTGAGGATGCCCAGCGCGTTAATCAAAAACTGCACTGCGAGAATGACCGCGGAGCCAGACGCCATGAGCGCGCCCCGACGATCGGTCGCCTGCTCGGCAATGCGAAACGCCGAGTAGATCAGCATCGCAAACACCAAGAAGAACAGCACGGTTCCGACAAAGCCGACTTCCTCGCCAATGATGGCCAGGATGTAGTCGTTGTGCGCCTCGGGCAGATACGAGTACTTCATGGTTGAGTTGCCGATGCCACGGCCGAACAGACCGCCCGAGGCAAAGGCCATAATGGCAAGCGTGGCCTGATAGCCGTCACCATACTCGTCGGCCCAAGGGTTCAAGGCAACCTGAATACGCACCATACGGTACGGCTCTGCGACAAGCGCAATCACGATCACGAGAATGCCGAAGATTAGCACGCCGATGATAAATCTGGGGTCGAGACCCGCAAACAACGCCATGCACATGAGGGTCAACAGGATGATCAGGACAGTACCGAAATCGGGCTGGATAAAGATCAGAAAGAGCGAAATACCCAGGTAGATGCCCATCTTGCGAAGGAATTCGTTGATGTTGCCACCGGGCGAAAAGAAGCGATCAAGCATGATGGCCGAATACGCAATGGCAAATGGCTTTAAAAACTCGGAAGGCTGGAACTGAATACCGGCGATGTTAAGCCAGCGCGTGGCGCCACGGCTGCCGCTGCCCACCAAGAACACCAGAAGCAGTAGCCCTATCATGCCGATAAGGAAGATCCTGAGCACATCCTCCCCAAACCAGCTGTCCGGCAAAACGCGCACGATGGCAATCAGCGCCAGAACACCGACCACGGCAAACGCGGCCTGTCGACCCAGAAAAAACGTCGCCGAGCCATTCTCGTGCAGCGCCTCGACCGAAGACGCCGAGTACACCATCAGCAGGCCAAAGCATACCAAGGTAAACAAGCAGGCCATGAATATCAAACGGGGGCGCATGATACGGGCGGGAACGCCGGCAATATAGCGTTCGCTAAACGACTGCCCGCCGCGGCTGGAACGCGGTGTGCTGCGACGTGAGGAAGCACGGTCCGAGTCGGGCCTCCTCATACCTTGTCGGGGGCTCTCCACTCTCACCGCAACCCCTATTCCATTTGTGATTTCGCTGCAGCGGCAAGCTGGGCCACGTAGTCCTTAAACACGCGGCCGCGCTCCTCATAGCCCGAGAACTCATCGAACGAAGAGCAGGCAGGAGAAAGTAAGATCACGTCACCACGGCTCGACAGCGAACGGGCGACGTCCACGGCGTCGCGCAGGTCATCCGCCTGGGCGATATCCACATCGCCATCGACATCAGCCTCGTCCATAGCGGCGGTGAAGCGCTCGCGCGCATCGCCAAAGCAGACGACCGAGCGCACGTTGTCCATAACGACGCGCGCGAAGTCCGTGAGCGGAGTGCCCTTATCGTGGCCGCCGAGCAGCAAGATCACGTCGTCATCGGGAAATGCCGTCAGTGCCTTCTCGACCGCATCGGTGTTAGTCGCCTTGGAATCGTTGACGTAGCGCACGCCGTCAATCTCGCCACACGGCTCCACGCGGTGCTCGAGCGGCTGGAACGAAGCCAGACCGCGGCAGACACCGTCGACATCGGCACCGACTGCCAAGGCAGCCGTGGCAGCGCACAGGGCATTGATAACATTGTGATGGCCCGAGATCTTGAGCTCGGATGTAGCGATGAGCGGGGTCTCGACACCCTTCAGACGCACGATCATCTTGCCATCGCGCACAAAGGCGGCATCCTCGCCCTCAGGCTCGTCAAAGGCAACCTTGCAGATGCGACGACCCGGCGTGTAGATGTACTCATCGAACTCGTGAATGCCGGCGTCTTCGACGTCGACAACCACCAGATCGTCATCGACCATATTGTCAAACAGTTTGATCTTGGCAAGCGCATAGTTCTTATGACTCTTATGCCAGCCCAAGTGGTCGGGAGTGATGTTGAGCAGCACCGCCACGCGGGGGTGGAGCTCGGTTGTCGTAGCAATCTGATAGCTCGAGAGCTCAGCCACAAACCACTCGTTGTGGGCTCGGCCGTCAATCTCGTTGACCGGCGGCTCGCCGATGTTGCCGACAGCAACGCTGGCCTCGCCGGCAGCCTTAAGCAGATAATCAGTCAGCGACGTGGTGGTCGTCTTGCCGTTGGTGCCCGTGATGGCAATCCAGTTATCGGGCGACAGGCGATAGGCAAACTCGGGCTCACCCATAATCTGGGCGGCATGCTCGCGCCCAGCCTTAAAGAAGCCCGAGAACTCCGAGATGCCCGGGCACGTCACGCATACGTCATAGGCGCCCTCGACCTGTTCGGTCCCATAGACAAACGACGCACCAGCAGCCTCGAGCGCACGCGTGGCGTCATTGGGCTCAGAGGTGCCACCGCCATACACGGTAACGGCACTTACGCGCTCGGGATGTGCCAGCGCCCAGCGGGCGACATCGAGACCGGATTTGCCCTGACCCAAAACGAGCAGGCTAAAGACATCAGCAAGAGGCATGAAAGACCACTATCCCAACTGGAAGAACAGAGCAAGGCCAACGGCACCAAAGGCAGCAGCGATAATCCAAAAACGGATGACGACCTTGGTCTCGGCCCAGCCCTTCTTTTCGAAATGATGATGGATGGGCGCCATAAGGAAGACGCGCTTGTGCGTAAAGTGGAAGTAGACAACCTGAATCATGACCGACAGGGTCTCAACGATAAACAGGCCGCCGATGATAAGGGAGACGACCTCGGTGTTGGTCATGATGGACGTGCAGGCAAACGCGGCGCCCAGGGCAAGCGAGCCGGTATCGCCCATAAAGATGCTCGCCGGATAGCAGTTGAACCACAGAAAGCCCAAGCAGGCACCGGCACACGCGGTGCAGAAGATGGACAGGTTCACGTCTCCGTGCAAAAACGCCATGGCAGCCATGGCGAGCATGGCAATCATGGAGGTGCCGCCGGCAAGACCGTCAAGGCCATCGGTCAGGTTCACGGCATTAGAAAGACCGGCGATCATCAGCCAGCAAAAGACAATGTAGAGCCACGGGAACGAAAGGCCGCAGATGGTGGTCGAAAGCACGCCAAGGTCAATCGTCAGGCCGCCGGGAAAACGAATCTCGGGGGCGACGCCGCACCAGTTGACGGCAAGTACCGTAAAGGTGACACAGATAATGGTTAGGCCGATCATCTTGGCATGAGGCGTCAGACCGAGCGAGCGCCCGTGCGTAACGGAGGTCAGGTCGTCGATCAGGCCCAGCACGCCGGTCGCCAGCGTGGCGAGCAGCACGAGCACGAGCTCGGTGGTGAGCTTGCCCATCAGCAGGCAGGTCAGCGAAATCGCAACAAGGATGATGACGCCGCCCATGGTCGGCGTACCCTGTTTAATCAAATGACGCTTGGGGCCGTCGGCTCGGACCTGTTGGCCGATACCCTCGACCTTGAGCAGCTTGATCCACCACGGCATGAGCAGCAGCGCAATGGCAGCGGCGATGCCAAGCCCCAAAAAAGCCTGATACGTTGGATACGAGGGATTGCCGAACATGGGCTAGCACACACCTTCCACAAAGCGGTCGAGCTCAACAAAGCGGGAACCCTTGACCAGTACAACATCATGTTTTTCAAGCGCGCCGCCCATGCGGTCGAGCACCTGCTGATAATCGGAGAACACCTGGATGCGGTCCTCGTCCATGCCCATCATGCGCGCGGCATCGGCCATAAGCTGGGCCAGCTCACCACCCACGCACGCCAGCATGTCGAGCTTCTTGGCGGCCGCATAGGCGCCCACGAGCTCATGCATGCGAGGAGCCTCATCGCCCATCTCGCCCATCTCGCCCAGGATCGCCATGCGAGACCCCGTGCACGAAAGCGAGCACAGTAGATCGAGGCCAGCAGCCATGGATTCGGCGCTGGCGTTATAGGAATCGTCGATGACGCGGGCACCGCTCTTGGCGCGCTTGATCTCCTGGCGGTGACCGGTGATCGTGAGGCCCCTAAAGGCAGCATCGATCTGCTCGGGCGTCACGCCCAGGCGATAGGAAACCGCGGCGGCCTTAACGGCATTAGGAACGGACTGCACGCCGGGGATGGCAAGCATGGTATCGATCGTCTCACCCTGGCCAAAATCGAGCGTAAAGACCGGACGTCCCTCGTCATCAACACGAATGTCGCGGGCACGGACCTCATCATCGTCCGAGACGCCGGCCAGCATCACATCGATACCAGCAGGCTGGGCGAACGTATCGCGAATGAACGGCGTAAAGTCGTCCTCACCGCCCAAAACCAGCAGCGGCAAGAAGTCGCCGGCGGCGCACATACCCTGGACAATCTCGGCCTTAGCGCGGGCGATGTTCTCGCGGCTGCCCAAAATGCCGATGTGAGAGGTACCGATCTTGCTTACGATGGCAAGGTTGGGATTGGCGGACTGGGAAAGGCGCTCGATCTCGTGGAAATGGTTCATGCCCATCTCGAGCACCAGGACCTCGGTATCGGCCGGAGCGGAAAGCACCGTGAGCGGCATGCCGATCAGGTTATTGAAATTGCCCTTGGTGGCCCAGACACGATAGCGCTTGGCGAGCACGGCGGCGAGCACGTCCTTGGTCGTCGTCTTGCCGATGGAACCGGTAATGCCAACGACCAGGCAGCCAAGCTCCAGGCGATACGTGTGCGCCAAACGCAGCAGAAACTCCTCGGGATCATCGGTCAGCAAGATGGCACAGCCCCTGTCCTGTGCCAGCGAGACCAGCTCGGCCTCGGGCTCACGCGTCATCACGACGGCGCCGGCACCCGACTGGACGGCACGGGAAGCAAAATCATTGCCGTCGACGTTTTCACCGGGAAAGGCGACGAAAATCGTCCCTTCCTCGACCTGGCGCGAGTCGATAACGCACCCGCGGCATACCCGATCGGCTTCTCCCGTCACGGTTCGGGCCCCTGTTGCGGCCGCGAGGTTGTTGACGGCGATCTCTATCATTGCAGCTCCCCTGTAAACCTAATAATGCTATCGGCGTATTGTATCCCAGCGCCGCGCATGCGTGGTGCAGGGCATGTGAACACCCTCATATGGGACAACAAACCAGGCCCCAAAGATTGTAACCCCCTACCTCGTGTGCGGGATACCCAGCACGTCGAGCGCGTTGGCCATAATGGACTGGAACGGCACCGCAGCGGCATCCGAGCCGCTCGGCGTTCCGTCGAGCGTGATATAGCACAGCACCTTGGGCGATTGTGCCGGTGCAAAGCCCATAAAGGACGACATGTAGTTCTCCTTGAGGTAGCCGCCGTTCTCGTCGGCTCGTTCGGCCGTACCGGTCTTACCCGCCACGTCATAGCCGTCAACCGCGCCGCCAACGCCCGTTCCCTCGGACACGACCGTCTGCATGCACGATGTCACCTGGGATGCGGCGTCCTCCGAAATCGCGCGCTCGCCTTCGCCCCAGTCCTTCTCGTCGCCTTTGCTGGACTTATAGAAGTGCGGGGTCATCATCACGCCGCCGTTGGCGATGCCGCCCACGGCACGTGCGATCTCAATCGGCGAGACGGACAGCGCCTGTCCAAAGCTCATCGAACCCAGCGTGGCGCCGTCATACTGGTCACGCTCCTTGACGATGCCCAGGCTCTCGCCCGGAAAATCGACACCGGAGCTGTGACCTATGCCCCACTTGTCCACATAGGCGGCAAAGTCATCCGCACCGATCTTGCGCCCCACCAGGACAAAGCCCACGTTGGACGAACGGCGCATCATCTCGCGCACATCCATGGTCATGGCATAGTCGCGCTTGTCGGCATCGGTGACGGTATCGTCACCCACCTTGATGCTCGCCGGCACCTCAAACGACGTACTCGATCGCACGACGCCCAAGTCGAAGCCGGCGCCCGCCACGAGCGTCTTAAAGACCGAGCCGGGCTCGTAGGCGTCGGTGACCAGGCGCAAGTTCATATCCTCGGTCTTGGCGTTTTCCAGATCGGTCTGGTCGTAGGTCGGGTACGAGCAGGCGGCGAGAATTTCACCAGTCGTGGGGTCGGTGACCAAAGCCGAGCCGTTCTTGGCCTTTGTCTTCTCGACAGCCTCCGCCAAAGCATCCTCAGCCGCTCGCTGCATATTGACGTCGAGCGTCGTCACGATGTCAACGCCGTCGACCGCAGCCACCTTTTTATAGGCACCGCCCGCGATATAGCTGCCGTCCCTCGCGCGCTCGCGCACGAGGGTACCATTCGTGCCGGTCAGAAGCTTGTTGTATTGCTTTTCGAGACCCGTCAAGCCGTCGTTGTCTACATTCACTACACCCAGCACCTGCGATGCCAGATTGCCGTATGGATATACGCGCTTCATGGCCTGCTCAAAAAGCACGCCGGGCAGGTTCTTCTTCTCCAGCGCCGCAGCATCGTCTTCGTCCACCTGGCGCTTGATATACACCCAGGTGCCATCGGACTCGACGAGCTTGCGGCAGGTCTTTTTATCGATTCCAGTTGCCTTGACCAGCGCCGACACCGTCTTGTCAACATCCTCGACAAGCTGCGGGTTCACGGCGATGTTGCGACATTCGACCGACGACGCCAGCACGTTACCGTTGCGGTCGTAGATGGTGCCGCGTTTGGCATAGAGGGTCTGTGCAAGCAGGCGGCGCGCATCGGCACGCTCGCGCAGTTTATCGGCTTCGACAATTTGATAGTCGGCAAGGCGAAAGACGCCCAAGCTCAAACCAAGCCCGATGAAGCCCATGATGGCTTTGCGGCGAGGCAGAGGCGTGCCTGTGAGCCATTCGGTCGACGAACTCTTGCGCGACCTGGTGTTATGCATTTGAGGGCCGTCCGAGCCGCGAAGTCGCGACGCCGGGTCGTTGCCACGGGACTGCCCGGCGTTGTAAGATTGCCGACCCGTTCCTTGATAACCAGAACGTCCCCGCGACGAGGGACGTCCAGAACCGCGGCCCCCATCGGAACCGCGGCGATAGTCATTTGTCATACTCAGCTACCGTCTTGCTACTGAGCGGTCGCGGTCGCGTTGGCGCCCGCGGCTGCATCCTGCGAAAAGTCAAGTGTAACGCTCTCGCTGGGCTCCACCATGCCATAAGCGCCCGCAAGGTCGCGAATGCGCGTGTCGGCGCCATAGACCGAATGCATGACCTCCAGGTCGGAGCTCTCATCGGTCGCCTTTTCGAGCGTGCTGGTAAGCTCGGCGTTGCTGTTGAGCACCTGGGCCGTAACGCCGGCGAGCGCCACGCGGGCGACGCCGATCGTCATGAAGATAGCCGCAATGATGCAAAACGTTTTAAGAACGCTCATGAAAACCGGGCTTACCGCCTGGTTTGCCTGACGGCCCGCGCCCGTGTAGACATCAAAGCGCGGCGCGCGCTGCTCACGGGGAGCAACGGGGGCCTGCGGCGTCTCACGATAGGCGGGCATGGCGTTCATATCATAGGCGAGTGCTGCGCTTGAAGTGTTGTAGCCCATGATATGCCGCCTCCCATCCCGAGTACGTTGGTAGTGTGTTTAAGCTTCGTTTATGGTGCGAGCGGGAGGTCCAATATCGCGCGGTCGCGCCTACAGACGCTGCGCCACGCGGATTTTGGCTGATCTCGCCCGAGGGTTGCGCTCAACCTCATCAGGCTGGGCAACCAAGGGTTTGCGGGTGATGACCTTGAGTATCGGCACGTTGCCGCACACGCACACCGGAATCTCCGGCGGACACGTGCACCCCTGGCTCATCTCCTTAAAGTGGTTCTTTACGATACGGTCCTCGAGCGAGTGATACGAGATGACGCAGATACGTCCGCCCGGGTTGAGCCACCTGGTGGCGGCATCAAGCCCTCGTTCGAGCACATCGAGCTCGTGATTGACCTCGATGCGAATGGCCTGGAAACTTTTCTTGGCCGGGTGTCCGCCATGCCGACGAGCGGCAGCCGGGATACCCGCCTTGATGATCTCGACAAATTGGCCGGTGGTTTCGATCGGTTCTTGCTCGCGGCGGCGCACGATCTCGCGCGCAATCTGCGAGGCGAACTTCTCTTCTCCGTAGACGCGTAGAATCCGGGCGAGGTCGTGTTCGTTATAGGTGTTGATGACCTCAGCTGCGTTTAAGGTGTTATTACCCGGATCCATCCGCATGTCCAATGGGGCGTCCTCGTTATACGAAAAGCCCCTGCCAGGGATATCGAGTTGCGGTGACGAAACGCCCAAATCGAACAGGAAGCCATCGACCCCGGGCACCTCGGCCGAGCAAAGCAGCTCGTCCAAGTCGCCGAAGTTGCCCTTCAGCAGCTGGTGCGGAACGCCGGGAACCTCGCGGTCCAGACGGGCACCAGCGGCCTCGAGGGCCATGTCGTCCTGATCGACGCCGAGCAAAAGGCCCGTCTCCCCCACCTGCGCGGCCATCTTTACCGAATGGCCGGCACCGCCAAGGGTGCAATCGCAGACAACGGAGCCGCTCTTTAGCCGCAGCGACTCAAGCACTTCGCCGAGCATGACAGGTTCATGCCGATATTCTTGTGTCAAGATCCCACGCTCCATCCGTTACCCGTGCCTTGCCCTTACGAGAAGAAGAGGTCCAGCAGGCCCTCATCGTCATCGTCCTCATCGGCCGCGGCGCGATCCCAAACCTCAAGGTGGTCGTAGTTGCCCACAACCGTGACCTCGCGGTCGAGGTTCGCCTGCTTGCGGAGAGACTCGGAAAGACCGATACGACCGGCGCTGTCCACGTCCATCGACGTGGTGCGCTTGTTGATCGCCCTCATGAGCTTCTGGTCGTTGATGTCACGCGGGTTAAAACCCTCGTGGCCCTCACGACCCGCGAAGAGTCCTTCGACCCACTTATCGAAGGCCTCGGCAGAGAACACGTACAGAGCATCGACATCCAGGGCTTTGAACACGCGAACGTGCTCTCCAAGCTCCTCGCGAAGGGGTGCAGGCAGGGATAGACGACCTTTTGCATCGAGATTGCGCTCGTATGCACCCGTCATTCCCATGTGCGCCCTCCCCTCGGTTACTCAGATGGCACGTACGCGGGGAACCACCCCGCCTGTCGACGTCATCAATAATATGGGGAACCGCCCCATTTTTCAACACCTTTCCCCACCCCTTCCCCCACCCCGCCCCACCACTCCACTCCCAATATGTTGTAAAACACCCCCAGCATATGTTCGAAAACACAATATGTTGTGTTTGCAGCAAAGGCGGGATGCCACCTGTAGAACCACGTCCGTGAACCTCAACCTTCAAGTTGACCTTGAGGTGATTTTTACGTCCCTTTACACGCCGTTCACATCGCCCCCAAACTCCCCCACCCACGGCACACACGGCCCACCACCGCGACGCCAAGTGGCGAAAAATGGGACGGGCCCCAGATTGCCCATGCGCGCGCAAAAGCACGCCGCGGCAATCTGGAGCCCGTCCCCAAATACCTATAAATATGCAGGTCAGCGATGTGTTAACGATGTGCCAGCGGGTGCGCCGCCAAATAGACCTCGGTCAGTTGCGTACGATCGACATGCGTGTAGACCTGCGTGGTCGATATATCGGCATGTCCCAAGATCTCCTGTAGCACACGGAGGTCTGCGCCGCCCGCAAGCATATGGGTGGCAAAGGAGTGACGCAGCGTATGGGGATGGAGCCCCACCAGTCCCACCTGGCGCCCGTAGCGCTCACAGATGGCATGGATGCCCTGGCGCGACAGACGGCGGCCGTTCTTATTTAAAAAGACCGCCGAGGTCTCGGTTCCGCGGGCATGGGCCGCCAAGCGAGAACGCCCCTCAGTTACATAAAGCGTCAGAGCTCGCGCCGCGCTTCCCACCAGCGGGGACAGGCGTTCCTTTGAGCCCTTACCGCGAACGAGTACAAAGCCATCGTCAATATGGATATCGCCCACATCGAGCCCCACCAATTCGCTCACACGCAAACCGCATCCGTAGAGCACTTCCAAGATGGCATGGTCGCGCAAGCCCATCTCGCCCTCGGGGAAGTCTTGATCGAGCAGCGCCGAGACATCCTCCACCGATAGATACTCCGGCAAACGCTCAGCCTTTTTAGGCAGGCGCAACGCCGCCGTTGGATTTTGGGCCACAGCCCCATCGCGCACCAAAAAGGCATGCAGGCCCTTCACGGCCGCAAGCGCACGCTCCACCGAGGCATCCGAATAGCCCCCATCGCGACGGTCGGCGACAAAGCCCTCCACGACCTGACGGGTCACCTCTTCAAAAGACACAATACCCGCCCGCTCCAGATAGGCGCAGTACGTCGTCAGGTCACGACGATAGGCCGCAATCGTGTTGCGCGCCAAACCTCGCTCGACCGCGAGGTAATCGAGATACTCCCCCGCCGCCACGGCGAGCGACGAGGGAGTAGCTTCGGTATGTTCCTTATTCGCCGGCACCCTTAGTCCGTAGCGAGGTTCATGGGCGTCACCTGCAGACGGTCGACACCCTCGTGCTGGCCGATCGAAGCGCGCACGAACTCGCGGAACAGCGGCTGCGGGTTGGTCGGGCGGCTCTTGAACTCGGGATGAGCCTGGGTTGCCACATACCACGGATGCACGTCGCGCGGCAGCTCGACCATCTCGACCAGGCGCTCGTCGGGCGACAGACCCGAAATAACCAAGCCGGCGTCCTCGAGCTGGTCACGGAAGGCGTTGTTGAACTCAAAGCGATGACGGTGACGCTCGTAGACGAGCTCCTCGCCATATGCCTCGCGAGCAAGGGTATCGGCGGCGAGCTTGCACGGATAGGCGCCCAGGCGCATGGTGCCGCCCTTCTCGGTCACGTCCTCCTGCGAGCTCATCAGATCGATGACGCTAAACGGGCCGTCCGGATCGAACTCGGAGGAGCTGGCGCCGGCAAGGCCGACGACGTTGCGGGCGAACTCGCACACGGCCACCTGCATACCCAGGCAAATGCCCAGATACGGAATCTTGTGCTCACGGGCAAACTCGGCCGCGAGGATCTTGCCCTCCAGGGCGCGCTTGCCAAAGCCGCCGGGGACCAGGATGCCCGAGGCGTCGCCCAAAACCTCGGAGACATTCTGCTCGTCGAGGCTCTCGCCGTCGACCAGCTGGACGTCCACATGGCGATCGTAGAAGACGCCCGCATGGTGCAGGGCCTCGATAACCGACAGGTACGCATCGGGCAGCTGCGTGTACTTACCCACGACGGCAATCTTCACCTTGTCGGCGTGATGGTTGGCGTGATTCTGTTTGCGCAGGAACTCGTTCCACTCGCTCATGTCGCGCTCACGCGGGTCCAGACCCAGGCGCTCGCAAATGCGCAGGTCAAAGTCCTGCTCGGCAAGCAGCTGCGGAACATCGTAAATGCTCGCGCAGTCCTCGTTGGTAAAGACACAATCGGTGTCGACGTCGCAGAAGCTTGCGATCTTTCCGCGGATAGCGTCATCGATATGGTGGTCGGAGCGCAGCACGATGATATCGGGCTGGATGCCAAAGCTGCGGAGCTCCTTGACGGAATGCTGCGTGGGCTTGGTCTTGACCTCGTGGGCGGCGGCGATATAGGGAACGAGCGACACGTGGATGTAGCAGACGTTCTCGGGGCCGGCCTCCTTGCGGTACTGACGGATGGCCTCGACAAACGGTTGGGACTCGATGTCGCCGATCGTGCCGCCCAGCTCGGTGATGACTACATCGGAGCCAGTCTGCTCCTCGATGCGGCGGAACTTGTCCTTAATGGCATTGGTGACGTGAGGAATCACCTGCACGGTACCGCCCAAAAAGTCGCCGCGACGCTCGCGGGCGATCAAGCTCTTATAGATGGCGCCGGTCGTAAAGTTGGAATCGCGGGTCAGGTTCTCATCAATAAAGCGCTCGTAATGACCCAGGTCCAGGTCGGACTCGTAACCATCCTCGGTAACGAAGACCTCACCATGCTGGAAGGGGCTCATGGTACCGGGGTCGACGTTCAGATACGGATCGGCCTTCTGCATCGTTACTTTGTAGCCACGCGACTTGAGCAGACGGCCCAGCGAGGCCGCGGTGATACCCTTGCCCAGAGACGAAACCACGCCACCGGTTACGAACACATGCTTGGTCATATTGAGTTACCTGCGCTTCCCGTAGAAGTTATTTATCCACATCTTACGGGTCTTCATTGTAATACTCGCGTCGCGGACCGTTCGCAATTTTTCTCGCGTGAGATTGCATTTCTCAATCTTGAAACAAAACGCCGCCCGGTTTCCCAGGCGGCGTCGCTGTGGCAAGGGTTACATGCTGCTATCGATCAGCAACCTCGTCCTCAAGCATTTCTTGAACGAGCATGCCGGTACGGACGCCCTCAAGATACCACTCGCCACGTTCGGTGAGGCAAATGCCATTTGCAAGCTGACCGCCGTCGTCGCTATAACGCGAGACGACATCAATCATGCCTTCGGAATCCAAGCGATCGATTGCGGCGCGGACACGATACGGCGAAACCCCCACGCGCTCGGCAAGCGTTTTGCGCGAGAAACCATACGGCCCGCCATTGTCTTCGGTTTGCTGGTCGATCTCCATCAACACCAGCACCTCGACACGCTTCATATCGTTGACACTCGCACGACCCTTGCCCGCCATAGCAGCCTCCTCAAACCGAGCACGAGCATCTAACGCGCCGTGCGCGACCGACACACCTCACGATGGCAGGTAATATCCATCATGCGGCATCCCGCTAAGGATGAAACAGTTACGGTTATTGTATACCGCTCAAATTGTTTCTAGGCAGGTAAACAGCTATTTTTCGCCGAAATAGGCGCTTTATTGATCAAAAAGCCGTACCGGGCGCTAACCCGATACGGCCAAAATGCAATGCAATTACCGCGGTGCTTCAAACTTAGCGATGGAAGAAACCGCGGCGCTCAAACTTGGGCTCGCAGCACACGTTGATACCCAGTTTGCGCAGTACCGTCTCGTCCGTCGGCGAGATAATCACGCTAAAGAAGGCATCGCAACCGCGCAGCTGCTCCAGGCCCGAAAGGACGCGAGCGGCCGTCTCACTCGTGGCCGAGGTGATCGACAGCGCCATAAGCGTCTCGTCGGTGTGGAGGCGCGGGTTTTTGCTGCCCAGGAAATGCGTCTTGAGCTTGCTGATGGGCTCGATCGCCTCATCGCTGATAACCTCGAGCTCAAGGTCGACGCCCGAGACGTGCTTGAGGGCGTTCATAATGAGCGAACTTGCGGCGCCCAGGCGCGTGGAGGTCTTACCGGTCACCACGGAGCCATCGGGCATGACCATGGCACCCACGGGACCACCCGTCAGTTGCTCCCTGGTGAGGGCCGCCGAGCGCGCCGGTGAGTAGTTCTTATCGATGCCGGCTTTCTTCATAATAATCTTGAGACGGTCGACTTGCTCATCGCCCACGCCGGTACGGCGCACATTTTCGACCGCGGTAAAGTAGCGGCGGACAATCTCCATCTTGGAAGCGTCGCGGCAGGCATCGTCATCGGTGATGGCAAAGCCGACCATATTGACGCCCATGTCCGTAGGGCTCTGGTAGGGGCTCTTGCCCAGGATCTTTTCCATCAGGGCACGGACTACCGGGAAGGCCTCGACGTCGCGGTTGTAGTTGACCGTGGTCTTGTTGTAGGCCTCAAGGTGGAACGAATCGATGATATTGGCGTCGTCGAGGTCAGCCGTGGCGGCCTCGTAGGCAATATTGACCGGATGCGTCAGAGGAAGATTCCAGACCGGGAAGGTCTCGAACTTGGCATAGCCGGCGGCGGTACCGTGCTTATGCTCGTGATACAGCTGCGAGAGGCAAGTAGCGAGCTTGCCCGAGCCGGGGCCGGGTGCCGTCACGACAACGAGCGGACGCGTGGTCTCGACAAACTCGTTCTTGCCGTAGCCATCGTCGGACACGATCAGATCGACATCGTGCGGATACCCCTCGATGGGATAGTGCAGCTTGGCGGGAATACCGAGCGCGTTCAAGCGGTTGCGGAACACATCGGCAGCAGGCTGGCCGGCGTACTGGGTGATGACCACAGCCGCGACGGCAAAGCCGTTGCCGCGGAACAGGTCAACCAGGCGCAGCACATCCTCGTCATAGGTAATGCCAAGGTCACCACGAGCCTTGTTTTTCTCGATGTGGTTCGCGTTGATCGCGATGATAACCTCGACATCGTCGGCGATGCTCTTGAGCATGCGGAACTTGCTGTCCGGTTCAAAACCCGGCAGCACGCGGCTCGCATGATAGTCATCAAACAGCTTACCGCCAAACTCCAAATAGAGCTTGCCACCAAACTGCGAGATGCGCTCCTTAATGTGAGCAGCCTGCAGCTCGATATACTTCGCGTTGTCGAAACCCTGGCGCATGTATGGCTCCCGTCCCGTTTCCAATTAATGTTCTAGGCGATTATAACGGAGCCCGCCCTCCCCGATACCCAGACCATCAACAGGCACCAACCAAACACGCCCACCGCAACCACCGGGGACCCGGGGTAGATCATTTGGGACGGGGGACAAGTCACTCAGCACCAACAATGGCAACGCCGCAGGTTGAGCATAAGTCAGACACTATGACCCAATCCAGGGGCACGGAAACGACAGGAGCCCCCGCTCGTGACCGCGGGTCGGGGCTGCGACAA
>CAUEUQ010000020.1:0-26219 GCA_959021215.1 uncultured Collinsella sp.
GAGGGGCCATGCGGCATAGCGCCGGGACATGGTCCGGAAAAACGTCCGAGGTCCCCGGCATCCCATTTTGGGCCCGAAAAGTGGGATACGGTTTCCGGCCGGCATGAATAAAGCCTCCGCAGCTCGTGTGGCTGCGGAGGCTTTATTCGTTGCGGCGCATTGTGTTTGGGTCGTTGAGATGAGTCGATTTGCCCCGAAAGAGGAGGGCATTGACCTTAGGGTCATGCCCGACGAATGAGCGGCAAATCGGCCATCTCGGCGAGCCGAACTACTCCAGCTCAAACGCTCCGGTATAGAGCTGGTAGTAATACCCGCGCTTGGCAATCAGCTCGTCGTGGTTGCCGCGCTCGATGATGCGGCCGTGATCCAGACAGATGATCGCGTCGGAGTTGCGCACGGTGGACAGGCGGTGCGCGATGACAAACGTCGTGCGGCCTTCCATGAGCTTGTCCATGCCGGCTTGCACGATGGCCTCGGTGCGGGTATCGATGCTCGACGTGGCCTCGTCCAGGATCATCGCCGGCGGATCGGCGACGGCGGCGCGTGCGATCGAGATCAGCTGGCGCTGGCCCTGCGACAGCTGGGCGCCGTTGCCGGTGAGCATCGTGTCGTAGCCGTCGGGCAGGCGGGTGATAAAGTCGTCCGCGCCGGCGAGCTTTGCTGCCGCGATGCACTCCTCGTCGGTGGCATCCAGATTGCCGTAGCGGATGTTATCCATCACGGTGCCGGTGAACAGGTTTACGTCCTGCAGCACCACGCCCAGCGAGCGGCGCAGGTCTGCCTTGCGGATCTTGTTGACGTTGATGCCGTCGTAGCGAATCTTGCCGTCGGCGATGTCATAGAAGCGGTTGATGAGGTTGGTGATGGTCGTCTTACCGGCACCGGTGGCGCCGACAAACGCGACCTTCTGGCCCGGCTTGGCAAACACGGACACGCCGTGCAGCACCTCGTGGTCGGGCGTGTAGCCAAAGTCGACGTTGTCCATGACCAGGTCGCCACGCAGCGGCACGTACTCGATCTCGCCGGTTGCGCGGTGCGGATGTTTCCACGCCCACATGCCGGTGTGGTGGTCGGCCTCCTCGAGCTGCCAGGTGTCGGGGTTGACCTGCGCGTTGACGAGCGTCACATAGCCTTCGTCGGCTTCGGGCTCCTCGTCGATGAGCTCAAAGATGCGGTCGGCGCCGGCGAGGCCCATGACCACGGCGTTGATCTGCTGCGAGATCTGACCGATCTGTCCGCAGAACTGCTTGGTCATGTTGAGGAACGGCACTACGACGGCGATGGACAGCGTCATGCCCGAGATGCTCAGATTGGGCACGCCCAGCGCCAGGAAAATGCCGCCTGCCAGTGCGACCAGCACGTAGAGCAGGTTGCCCAGGTTCATAAGGATAGGCATGAGGATGTTGGCGTACATGTTGGCCTTCTGCGAGACCTCGAAGAGCTTTTCGTTGCGCTCGTCAAAATCGGCCTCGGCGGCAGACTCGTGGCAGAATGCCTTGACGACCTTCTGGCCGTTCATGACTTCCTCGATATGGCCCTCGACCACGCCGAGCTCGGTCTGCTGCGCAATGAAGAAGCGCGCGGAGTTGGAGCCGAGCAGCTTGGTCATAAAGGTCATAAAGGCGACGCCGGCCACAATGACCAGGCACATCCACACGCTGTAGTACAGCATGATAAAGAACACCGTGACGATGACGATGGTCGTCATGAGCAGGTTGGGCAGCGACTGGCTGATCATCTGGCGCAGCGTGTCGATGTCGTTGGTGTAGTGGCTCATGATGTCGCCGCGCTGATGCGTGTCGAAGTAGCGAATCGGCAGGTCCTGCATACGGTTGAACATCTTCTCGCGCAGCTTCTCGAGCGAGCCCTGCGTGACGATGGCCATGGCGCGGTTCCAGAAGAGCGAAGACAGGATGCCGATGCCGTAGATGCAGGCGAGGGTGGTCACGAGCTGTGCGATCTTGGGCTGTGCGGCTTCCCAATCGCCCGACTGCCACGATTCGCTAATAATCTGCAGAGCGCTCTGAAGGAAGGTCGCACCGATGGAGTTGATGATGGCGCAGAGCACCACGCCGACAACGACGAGGGGCAAAAGCACGGGGTAGAAGCCAAAGAGCGTCTTGATGAGGCGCGACATGGTGCCGCCCTTGCGGTTGAGTGCGCGCTCGGCGGTCGTTGCCTTACTCATGTGCCTCGCCTCCTTCCTGGGTCTGAGCTTGCGTTACGGATGCCTCGGTGTCGGCCTCGACGGCTCCTTCGCCCTCGGCAGACATCTTGTTTTGCGAGGTAAAGGTCTCGCGGTAGATCTCGCTCGTCTTGAGCAGCTCGTCATGGTTGCCGATCTGCGCGATACGGCCACCCTCCATGACGATGATGCGATCGGCGTCCTGCACGGAGCTGATGCGCTGGGCGATGATGAGCTTGGTCGTGTTGGGCAGATAGCTTGCCAACCCTGCGCGGATCTTGGCGTCGGTCTTGGTGTCGACAGCGCTGGTGGAGTCGTCCAGGATTAAGATCTTGGGGCGACGCAGCAGGGCACGCGCAATGCACAGGCGCTGCTTCTGACCGCCGGAAACATTGGAGCCGCCCTGTTCGATCCAGGTGTCATAGCCCTTGGGGAAGCCATCGACAAACTCGTCGGCGCAGGCCAGATGTGCCGCCTCGCGGACTTCCTCGTCGGTGGCGTTCGGGTCGCCCCAGCGCAGGTTCTCGGCAATGGTGCCGCTAAACAGCACGTTTTTCTGCAGCACCATGGCCACTTGGTGGCGCAGCGCGTCCAGGTCGTAGTCGCGTACGTCCATGCCGCCCACGCGCACGGTGCCTTCGGTGGCGTCGTACAGACGGGCGATGAGGTTTACAAGCGTGGACTTGGCCGAGCCGGTACCGCCGATGATACCGATGGTCTCGCCGCTCTTAATGTGCAGGTCGATATCGTCGAGCGCCTGGCGCTTCGCATGCGCGGAATACTTAAAGCTCACGTGGTCAAAGTCGATGGAACCGTCGGCAACCTCGAGCACGGGCTCGGCGGGATCGGCGATCGTGGGCTCGGCGGCCAGCACCTCGGTAATGCGGTGCGCCGATTCGTCGGCCATGGTCACCATGACAAAGATCATCGACAGCTGCATCAGGCTCATGAGGATCGCGAAGCCATAGGTAAAGATCGAGGAGAGCTGGCCCACGTCGAACAGCGTGCCCTGGCTCGTGATGATGAGCTTGGATCCCAGGTAGATGATGATGACAAATGCGCCGTTGACGCAGATGTTCATCATGGGGTTGTTAAAGGCGAGCAGCTTCTCGGCGCGGGTGAAGTCCATCTGGACGTCGTGCGCGGCGGTGGCGAACTTCTCCTTCTCAAAGTCTTCGCGCACGTAGCTCTTGACCACGCGCATGCCGGTGACGTTTTCCTCGACGGACTCGTTAAGGGCGTCGTACTTGTGGAACACGCGCGAGAAGATGGGGCGTACCTTAAAGATGATAAAGAACAGTCCAAAGCCCAGCAGCGGAATGATGACCAGGTAGACCATGGCGACGCTGCCGCCCATGGCGTAGGCCATGGCAAAGGCAAAGACCAGCACCAGCGGCGCGCGCACGGCGATGCGGATGAGCATCATAAAGGCCTGCTGCACGTTGTTGATGTCGGTGGTGAGGCGGGTGACGAGCGAGGAGCTCGAGAACTCATCGATGTTGGCAAAGCTGAACGTCTGGATCTTGTAGAACAGGTCGTGACGCAGGTTCTTGGCGAAGCCGCAGCTCGCATGACTGCAGGTGACGCCGGCAGCGGCACCAAAAGCGAGCGACGTCAGTGCGATGAGCACCAAAAAGCCTGCGGTGGGAAGCATCTGGGCGACGGTGGCACCGTCTTTGATGGCGTCGATCATGTCGGCGGTGATAAACGGGATCATCATTTCGCAGAGCACCTCGCCAAGCACCAGCAGCGGCGTGGCGATCGTGACCGTCTTGTAATCGCGGATGCTTCCCATGAGGGTTTTAATCATCCAGTTCCTCCCAGGTTACGCGGATTTTTTCGAGCATCTCGGCGAGCTGTTCGCGCTCGTCGTGCGTAAGGGCGCTAAAGGCCTGTTCCCTAAAGCGAATGCGGGCTGCCTGCTCAACACGGGCCTTTTCCCATCCCGCTTCGGTCAGGCGGATGGTGAGCTGCCGACGGTCTTTGGGATTGCGACTGCGCTCGATAAGACCGCCCAGTTCGAGCTTGGACAGAATCTCGGAAAGGGACCCTGGCTTGAGGTCGAAGTGCATGCCGAGCTCCTGTTGGGACAGCTCGCCGGTCGGCTGCTTGGCGAGTAGGCAGACAATAGGCGCCTTGCCAGATATGCCGCCGCCGTGAAAATGCATGTAATGGCCGCAAAAGCCCAGGCCGCTCAGGATGCGCTTGGCGAGTTTGTCTTCGGCGCTGACCGCTTCGGGTATGTCTACCGGTTGCGACGGGTCACCGCCGGGCTCATGCGGAAGGACGAGTGGTTCAACACACATATCTAAGCTTCGCTCCTTTCTTTAGTTAGGTAGTGGAATTGTTTTGTGCCTAACCAATTTAGGAGCGTGAGAAATCAATGTCAAGGTACCAAACTTATTAAGTTACGGCGTTTTGCCAAACGCCGTAACCGCTCGACGCTGCAAACGCTCCCTGCGCTACACTTAGTCGCACTGTGGCGCTGCTGCGCCGTGCCCGAACCAAGGGAGATCCTCATGAAGAACACTCAGCTGCTGCTGATCAACGATATGTGCGGCTACGGCAAGGTCGCGCTTTCTGCCATGCTGCCGGTGCTGTCGCACATGGGCTACCGTATCCATAACCTGCCGACGGCGCTGGTGTCCGATACGCTCAACTATCCCAAGTTCTACATCCACGACACCACCGAGTACGTGCGCCAGAGCCTCGCTATCTGGGAGGAGCTCGGCTTTGAGTTCGACGCCATCTCGACCGGCTTTATCGTGACCGAGGAAGAGACGCGCATCATCTCGGACTTCTGCCACCGCCGTGCGCAAAAGGGCACCAAGGTGTTCGTCGACCCCATCATGGGCGACAACGGCAAGCTCTATGCGGGCGTGCCCGAGTCCACGATTGGCCTTATGCGGCATCTGCTGGAGTGCGCAGACTACGCGGTGCCCAACTATACCGAGGCATGCCTGCTCACCGATACGCCTATCGCCGAGCAAATCACGCCCGACGAGGCCCGCGCCCTTGTGGACGCCGTGCGCGAGCTGGGTGCCAAGTCGGTGGTCATTACGAGCGCCGTGGTCAATGGCACGAACGCGGTTATCGGTTACGACCATGTGGCGGGGGAGTACTTTACGATTCCCTTCGACCTGATCCCGGTCTACTTCCCGGGCACGGGCGACACGTTCTCGGCGGTGCTCGTCGGCCGCGTTATGGCCGGTTGGAGCCTTCAGCGCGCGACGAGCGATGCCATGCGCGTGGTAGCGGAGCTTATCGAGCGCAATGCCGACCAAGAGGACAAGTCGGCCGGCCTTCCCATCGAGGCCTGCCTGGATGTGATCGACCATGAGTAACGCTGGCGAGAACGGCGCCAGGCCTGCGGGCGGGGGCGAGCCGCTCGGCGCGCCGCGTGGAAAGCGTCCACGTATCCGCGTGAGTTGCGTGGACCAGTTGGGCACATGCCGCTGCCATCACGGGCACAAGCCGGGTGACGTCTTCGACTTCGACCGAGATCGCGGCAAGATGTGCGCCATGGCCTGCCATGTGGGATTTCCCTATATCGATATCCTGCGCTATGGCGGAACCGTGCCTGGCAACGAGCCCGGCACGGCAAAGTTCTGCTGCCCCGAGGTCGATACGCTGAACGTCTGGCTCGCCGAGATCGTCGACGAGTAGTCGAGCGCAATGTGACAAAGGGACAGTCCCTTTGTCACATCCGCCGGGGCTGCCCCTTCTTTTTGCTTATAATCCTAAATCTCTGCATTTCATCCGATTTTAGGTTCTAAAAATTCTGCGTTTCATAGATAATCAAGCGTATAAAACTTTGCATTTCATTTGATGACACTGAGGGGAGAGCCTATGCTGCGCAGGAAAATAGCGGTAGAGCTGGAGCGTTGGCTGAAGTCTGCCGAGCAAAAGGCCTTATTCATTACGGGTTCTCGCCAGATCGGCAAAAGCTATTCGATTCGCGCATTTGGCAAAGCCAACCATGCAACCTACATCGAGCTTAACCTCATGGAAAATCGCCAGGCAAAAGATGCTCTTCTCGAGGCGCGGGATGCCGATGATTTCATCAGCAGGGTGACGCTTCTTTCGGGAAAGTCGATTGCACCAGGCAAAACGCTCGTGTTTATCGATGAGGTCCAAGAGGCCCCTGACATCATGACAATGGCAAAGTTCCTTGTTGAGGATGGGCGCTGCCACTGGGCGTTTTCGGGGTCAATGCTCGGGACTCAGTTCAAGGGCGTCAGATCCTATCCCGTGGGATATGTTCACGAGCTTAGGATGTTCCCGCTCGATTTTGAGGAGTTTTGCTGGGCAATCGGGGTGAGCGAAGGGGCTCGCCAAACGATACGCGACGCGTGCATCAACGAGAAGCCCATTCCTGGTTACATTCATGACGCGATGATGGCAAACTTCAGGACCTATACCGTTGTCGGCGGAATGCCAGAGGTCGTGCAGCGTTTCCTTGACACGCGGGGCGACCTTGCCTCTGTTCGTCAGCTGCAGTCAGAGCTCAACGAACAGTACCGACGGGATATCTCCAAGTATGCAAGCAGGCGAGCCCTGCAGGTGCAGAGCATCTACGATCAGCTCCCTATTATGCTCGAGGGCGAAAACAAGCGCTTCGTGCTCAATTCCATTGACCCCAAGGCTCACTACGAGAAGTATCAGCGAGATTTTGTATGGCTTGTCGATGCCGGCGTTGCTCTCAAAGCCGATATCGTAACCGAGCCAAAATCGCCCCTGCTCAAGACGGCACGGCCATCGCAGTTCAAGCTATATCAATCGGATACGGGCATGTTGATGGCGCGCTACCCCGTTGGAGTCGCCCAAGCGGCGTATCTTGATAGCAAGGAGCCCAATCTGGGCGGCATTTACGAAAACGTGGTGGCCCAGCAGCTGGCTGCCCAAAATCGCCAGCTTTACTACTATCAGACAAAAAAGCGCGGTGAAGTGGACTTTGTGGTCGATGGACCGGATGGGACGGCTGTTCCGATCGAGGTTAAATCGGGCTCCTATTACCACGCGCACGCTGCGCTCGGTCATGTGCTTGATACGGCTGAATATGGTGTAAGGCTCGGGATTGTTTTCTCGAGAGGCAACGTTGAGCGCAACGGAGCAGTTCTCTATTTGCCGCTATATGCGACCTGGGCTCTTTCGGATGTTTTGGGCGACTCCTGCGCCGAGGGGATAAAGCTGGAGATCAATCCGGTCTAGGGCCGGTCCCGGATGTGGCAAAGGGGCAGTCCCTTTGCCACATTCATGAGTGTTGATTTTCTCCCACCGAGATAACGAGCGTGGATTTTCTCCCGTTTAGAGCGCGCTCGAACGCTCAAAGTGGGAGAAAATCCACGCTCGTTTTATGCCGATGGCGTGGCCCGTGTGCCCGCGCCGCCCGAGCGCCTACAGCTGCTCGAGCATAGCGGTGCAACCGGCGAGTACATCGCGGTAGGTGGCGTCGAAATTGCCGGTGTACCAGGGATCGGCCACGTCGCCGGGGCGATCGGTCCAATCGAGCAGGCGCGAGATCTTGCCATCGGGGTCCTTCCCAAAAATTCGGTACAGGCCGCGGGCGTTCTCGTCGTCCATATAGACAATGTGGTCCCAGTCGCCATACTCCGCGCGACGCACCTGACGTGCACGATGTGCGACGACGGGAATCCCAACCTCGCTCAGCTTGGCAACGGTACCGTGGTGTGGCGGGTTGCCGATCTCCTCGGTCGAGGTCGCAGCGGAATCGATGACAAACTCCGCCTCGCGCCCAGCGCGGCGCACGAGCTCGGTAAACACCGACTCAGCCATCGTCGAGCGACAGATATTTCCATAGCAGATAAAAAGAATGCGTTGCATGAGCGGCTTCCTTTCTAGGCGGTCGCGCAGGGCTTACAGACTGCTCTTGAGGCAGTTTGCTCCAATAAAGCCCGCTGCGTACAAGGGGAGGTGGCGCAGCTCGCGCCCGTCATCGGTTTCGCTGCGGGAAAAATTGTTCTCGGACAAAATGTAGGCATATGGCGATCGGGCTTTGTCCATAAACGACCCGAGGGTTCTCGCGCGCACGTTACGTGCGGACTTTACTTCGACGGGCACAATTTCCATACGGTCGGTCTGAAGTAAAAAATCGAGCTCGCCGGTCGTCTTCCAAGACGACGGCGGCACCCAGTAATACGTCTGCAAGCTATTACCCGAAAATGCTTGCATGACCGAGTTTTCCGCCAGGGCGCCTCGGAAGTCGGAAGATAGCGCTATGGCGGAATCCTCTTTGAGGTCGAGCCAGAGCCGCGGGTTGATGCCGAGTTTGTAGAACATGAGGCCGGTATCGAGAAGATAGACCTTAAAGAAACTTCCATCTTCGTCGTCGAAGGGAACGAGGGGAGGCTCGATGCCTTCGGTCAGGTTGTTGACCGATATGATGCCGGCGCCTTCGAGCCAGTCGAGCGGCTCGATAAGCTTGGCGCGACGGCCTCCGCGTTCGACCTCGGAGTACTTGAATTTTTTTGTGGACGATCTCAGCAGCTGGGACGGAATGGAGCGCCAGACCTTGCGCGCCGCCACGCCGCTGATCCCGTTTTCAGGGTCGGTCATATCGGCGGTATAGGTCTCGTCGATTTCGCGCTGCTCGACGCGCGCATCCTCGATGGATAACGTCTTGCGATATGCGTTGACGGCGGCGGGCATGCCGCCCACGATCTGGTATCGATGAAACAGGCTGAGCGCGGCTTGGTGCGCGGCGTAGGTCTCGAGCGTGCCGGCGTGGGTACGAATGGCATTGGCCATCTGCTCCTCGTCGAGCGCCCAGAGAAACTCCTCGAACGACATAGGATGCATGGTCTCTTGACGAACGCCGCTGGGAAAAGGCAACTTGCGCTTGCGCGTGGCGACGCCGAGCTGACTGCCGGTCGCGCATATGCGCCAGCCCGAACCCGAAAAAAAGCGAAGCGAGTTGAGCGCCCGTTCGCAGAGCTGCACCTCGTCAAACAGGATGAAGGCGGTTTCTTTGCGAATGGGGGTGCGTTTATAGTCTGAGATTCGCGCCACGATGGCGTCAACGTCGTCGGTGGGACAGTCGAACAGCGGAGCGATCAGCTCAAGATCGGTCTGAAAGTCGAGTTTGACAAACGCATCGCCGGCGATTCGTCTGCCGATTTCCTCGGCAACGTACGTTTTGCCTACGCGTCGCGCACCACGGATGAGGATGGGGCGCGACGCGTCCTTTGTCGCCCATGATTCGATAACGGATTCGATTGATCTGCGCATGGGGCCGCCTTTCCAATTTCGTGTACTTCAGATACATAGTTTAGTACGATTTCATGTACTTGGAATACACGAAATAGTGGAAAAGTGTGTATCTGAAGTACACGAAATTGCACTGCTGGAGCTTGCAGGCGGATAAACACTACTCGTATGGGACGGTTTTCACCGGTTGCTCGCCACCTTGGGCTATGTTCGCCCCTATGCCTGCATCCGGGGCTGTGCTGATTGACGACGGCGCTCCCAGCGAGCCAACTTAATCGTCACCAGCGTGAGCGCCCAGGCCACAAGCGAGAACACGGCACCGACCGCGCCTACATATGCAATGCCAACTCCGCTTACCACGGCGCCGCCCACTGCGGTGCCAAACGAGATGCCGACGTTAAACGCCATGGGCTCAACCGAACTTGCGAGTACCATCGACTTGGGATGGCGGCTGCGTGCCACGTCCATAAAGTGTGTGATGCACGACACCGAGAACAGGTACATGAGCATCGCCAGGCTAAAGACAAAGACCAGCGCGAGCGGCATGGCGGCGCCCACGGCAAACAGCCCGAGCAGTGCCGCCGCCTGCAGCACAAACGTAACCAGCAGCGCCTTCATGCCAAAACGCGCATCGATCCATCCGCCCAGGATGTTCGAGATCAGGCAGAACACGCCATAGGCCATAAGTGTGGTGCTCGCCTGAACGGTATCCATGCCCAGCACCTGCTCCAGATAAGGCGTCACGTAGCCGTAGAATACGTAGACCGAGCCCACGCCAAACAAGAAGATGAGCATGCCGGTGATGATACTCGGCTCGCGTAGTAGCCCCGCCTGCTCGCGGAAGGTGGCGGGCTCATCGGTCTGCCCGGCGCGAGGCATAAACGCCACGAGCGCGCTACAGATCAAAACGGCAAAGGTCAGCGTGCCGTACATGGCCACGTGCCAATCGAGTGTGTCGGCCACAAACTTGCCAATCGAGGTCACAAAGACCATCGCCACGGAAAACGCGCCGTACACGACCGAGATGGCAAGTGAGGTTTGCTGCGGGGATAGCAGCTCAGGGATGTACGTCACGCCCACGGCGAGCAGCGCACCCGAGACAGAGCCCAGGACAATGCGTGAGATAAACAGCACCTGGAAGTTGGGAGCCAACGCCATGACCAGGTTGCCGAGCACAAAGACGACGCTATAGCACACGAGCAGCTGGTAGCGGCGGAATCGCCCCGTGCTGAGCGCGAGCACCGGCGTCGCGATAGCGTAGACGAGCGCAAACACGCTGATGAGCTGGCCCGCAGTGGCAAGTGATATGCCGAGTTCCGTTGCCAAGTCGCTTTCGATGCCGATGACCACGAACTCGGAGCAGCCGAGCGAGAATCCCAACAGCACGAGCAGCGCCAGGCAGAGCTTGGTGCGCGCGGGGGAGAGCGCGGCGGCGGTTGGCTTACTTTTAGGCGTGGTTGCGGCGGTCAAGGTTGTCACTCCAATGTCGCATGAATAAGCGGGATTCACTTCCTGCAACTCTAACAGAATGTGACAAAGGGGCAGTCCCTTTGTCACATGGAGGGCTTGCCTGTATAGTCGCAATACAGGCGAAGATGGTCTCAGGTACATCGCGGGCGGCAGGAGATCCCATGGGTATGCACACGACAAAGGTTGCAGTGGGCGAGGGCAAGTTTGCGCTCGAGGCCCAGCTGACGGTGACGCCGCGAGGCATGGCGGTGTACGCCTGCTCGCCGGAGTTTGCGCACCTGGGCGCCACGGCGCAGGCCATTCCGCGCCCCGAGCCCGGCCGTACGGCAACGGTGAGCATCCTGGCCGTTCCGTGCCATCGAGACGAGATCCCGGCGCATGATATCGCGGCGGCGCTGGCCACGCGCTTTGGCGTGCCGGTAGTTGCAAGCACGGGTTTTCATGTTGAACAAGCGAGCGGTGACGACCTGCAGCGTGTGCTCGACACCACCAAGGAGCTCATCGCCGCGCTCGAGGAAGCCGCAGCCCGCATTCTGCGCGCCGGCTGGGATGAGGGCGGTGCGGGCGCCGAGGTCGTGGCGGTCGATGCTGCGACCGGCGAGGCGCTTGGCCCCGTCGACCGCATCGAGGCCCATGCTGGTGAGGGCATCCTGCATCAGGCATTTCTGACGCTTTTGGTCGAGGGCCGGGGCGAAGACGCGCGCCTGCTGCTCTGTCGCCGCAGTCCGCTCAAGCGCCTGTGGGGCGGGGTGCTGGCCGATAGCTGCGCCGGCCATCCGCTCCCCGGGGAAGACGTCGCGGCCGCCACGGCGCGCCGCATCAACGAAGAGCTCGGCATTACGCGCGAGCCCGATCAGCTCAAGCACCTCGGACACGTGGTGTACCGCGAGGACCACGGCGACGGTCGCTGCGAGTGCGAATGGTGCGAGGTCTACCTTGCCCATGTTGAGCCGGGCGAGCTGCATATCAACCAAGAGGAGATCTCGGAAGTGCGTCGCGTGGCTCCGTCCGAGCTCAAAGGCTACCTGCAGGGTCACCCCGAGCAGCTGGCCCCCTGGCTCCGCGAGGCCCTCGGCGACCCATTCATCCGCACGGCCCTCGCTATGTAAAAAAGACAGTCCCTTTGCCACATCCAAACCGTCACAACATTCGGCGAAAATCTCGAAAACGAGGAAAAGCGTCGAATGTTGTGACGGTTTTTGTCTAGGGAATCGCTTCTCATCCAAAAAATCCGCTTGACTGTATTGCCGCAACACAGCGCAACGTAAGGGGTGTCCGATAACGGGCGCCCCTTTTTAAGCGGCAACATGGCTGCGAATTCGGAGCGCCCCCAACAAGAAAGGTGGGGAGATGGAAGCGGAAAAGAAGGCGTTTAAGATCACCAAGCGCGAAATTGGCTTTGTGCTGGGTATCGTTGTCTTTTTGCTGGTGAAGTTTCTTCCTTTGGCGGAGCTGAGCTCGACGGTCGAGCTCACGGTCGGCGGTCAGACCTGTCTGGCACTGACGCTCGCCACGGTGGTGTTCTGGGCATGCGGCGTGGCACAGCCGGGCTTTGTGGGCCTGCTCTACTGCGCACTGCTCGTCCTGTTCAAGGTGTGCGTGGACGACACGGGCGCCGCGAGCATCTCGGCGACGGTCGCCTCCACGTTTAGCTCGTGGACCAAGGCCACCATGTGGCTCGTCATCGGCGCCTACCTCATCGCCAGCGCGGTCAAGGAGTCGGGCCTGGGCGAGCGCATCGCCTACGCGTTCATGCTCAAGTTCGTGCGCGACGCCAAGTCGCTCATCATCTCGATCTTCGCGCTCACCTTTGTGCTGTCGCTGCTGATCCCGCATCCGTTCCCCCGCGCCTTCCTCATCCTCGCCGTCGTCTCGGTCATCGCCGAGTCCGCCGGCTACGGTGACGACGACAAGGGCAAGCTCGGCTTCCTCGTGTTTGCCGCTGCCGCCCCGGGTTCCATGTTCTTCCTGACGGGCGACTCCACGCTTAACCCGCTCGTTGCGCAGTACAGTGCCGAGGCCGGCGGCATGAGCCCGTCCTTCGTCGACTGGTTCCTGTACATGAGCGTGCCTATGCTGGTTGCGCTGCTGTGCACCCTGTTCCTGGGCCTTTTCCTCTTTAAGCCCAGCAAGGAGCTCGTCTACGATCGCGAGCAGATCGTGGCCAAGCAGGCCGCGCTCGGCAAGCTCTCCGTCAAGGAGATCCGCACCATCGTGTGGCTTGTCATCGCCATCGCGCTGTGGCTCACCGTCTCGGGCGACTATATCGGCTGGGTCACCCTGGCCATTGGCGTTGCTCTCGCCATGCCCATCATCGGCGAAGTCCTCACTCCCGCCAGCTGGAACGCTGTCGACATCAAGTCCCTCATGTTCCTGACGGCCGCCATGGCCGTGGGCTCCGTGGGCGGTGCCACCGGCATGAACGCCTGGATCGCCGACGTCGTGCTCCCCAGCTCCGTGCCTGAGAACATCTTCCTGTTCGCCCTGCTCGTCGCCGCGCTTTCCATGATCATCCACATGTTCATGGGCTCGGTCATGGCCGTGCTCGGCGTGTGCGTGCCGGCATTTATCAGCTTTGCCGCCGGCTCCAGCGTGAGCCCACTCGCCGTGGCGCTCATCGTCTTCACGTCCATCAACATCCACTACATCCTGCCGTTCCATAACCTGCCGATCCTTATCGGCGAAGGCAAGGACGCCGGCGGCTACACCTCCAAAGAGGCTATGCGCATGGGCATCCCCCTCACCGCGGTCGTCTTTGTCGTCGTGCTGGTCGAGGCCGCCTGGTTCCACCTCTTTGGCCTGATGTAAGCGGTCGAGCGCCCCGGCTGTAAGCAGCCAAGCGCTTGAACTTCGAGTGGTCGAGCGCTCCATTTGTGAGCGCCGCGGCCCCATTACGTTACCCCGTCCGGCGGCACCCCGTCGCCGGACACTCTCCCGAAAGGAGTACGCCATGTCCACTACCGATGCTTCCCAGATCCACGACCTGCGTTCCGCGCTCGACTTTTTGCGTGAGATGCCGGGCCAGCTGCTCGAGACCGACACCCAGGTCGATCCCGATGCCGAGGTCTCGGGCGTCTACCGTCACGTCGGTGCTGGCGGCACCGTCATGCGCCCGACCAAAGAGGGTCCGGCGATGGTCTTCAACAACGTCAAGGGCTTTGACGACGCCAAGGTCTGCATCGGTATGCTTGCCAGCCGCAAGCGCGTTGCCGCCCTGCTCGACCTGGACGAGGAGCACCTGGGCCTCGAGATCGGCAAGCGCTTCGAGAACCTGATCGCCCCCGAGCAGATCGCCGAGGGCAAGCACGTCGACTGCCAGGAGGTCGTGTACAAGGCGACCGACGAGGGCTTTGACCTGCGCAAGATCGTTCCCGCTCCCACCAACACGCCGGTTGACGGCGGCCCCTACATCACCATGGGCCTCGCCTATGGCACGAGCCCCGATGGCACCCAGTCCGACGTAACCATCCACCGCTTCTCCTGCGTCGACAAGGACAAGCTCGCCATGTGGATCACCCCGGGCAGCCGTCACCTGGGTGCGTTCTTTGACGAGTACTGCCAGCGCGGCGAGGATATGCCCATCTCCATCTCCATCGGCCTGGACCCCGCCGTGTACATGTGCTGCGGCTTCGAGGCTCCCACCACGCCGCTCGGCTTCAACGAGCTGCAGATCGCCGGCGCCCTGCGCGGCCGCGCCGTCGAGCTTGCCGACTGCGTCACCGTTCCGCAGAAGTGCATTGCCAATGCCGAGTACGTGCTCGAGGGCTACCTCATGCACGACGAGACCATCAACGAGGATGTCAACGGCCACGGCTACGCCATGCCCGAGTTCCCCGGCTACACCGGTGGCGCCAAGGTCTGCCCGGTGATCAAGATCACCGCCGTCACCACGCGCGTCAACCCCATTATGGAGAGCTGCATCGGCCCTTCGCACGAGCACGTGTCCATGGCCGGTATCCCCACCGAGGCCTCCATCTACAAGATGGTCGAGACCGCTATCCCGGGCCGCCTGCTCAACGTTCACGCCGCTCCCTGCGGTGGCGGCAAGTTCGTTGCCATCATGCAGTTCAAGAAGTCGAGCAAAAATGACGAGGGCCGTCAGCGCAACGCCGCCATGCTCGCCTTCTCGGCGTTCTCCGAGCTCAAGCACGTCATCCTTGTCGACGAGGATGTCGACATCTTCGATATGAGCGACGTGATGTGGGCCATGACCACGCGCTTCCAGGCCGACGTGGACCTCATCACCATCCCCGGTTGCCACTGCCACGTGCTCGATCCGTCCAACGACCCCGCGTTCGATCCTTCGATCCGCGAGCACGGTATCGCCTGCAAGGCCATCTTCGACTGCACGGTTCCGTTTAACCTCAAGAAGAACTTCATCCGCTCGCAGTTCATGGAGATCGACAAGGACAAGTGGGCCGCCGAGCTCGCCTTCTAGTAAGTAGCCCTACCAAGTAGTTAAGGAGTTGTCATGCCTGAGTCTTCTGTTCGTCCCCGTCGCATTGTCGTTGGCGTGTCTGGCGCCAGCGGTGCGGCACTGGGCCTTGAATGCCTCAAATGCCTGCGCCAGGCCGGCGCTGAGTCGGCGCTTGTCGTCACGCGCGGGGGAGAGATCACCATCGAGCAGGAGCTCGGCATGACGCTCGACGAGTTTGCCGCGCATGCCGATGTGGTCTACGACAACAAGAACATCGGCGCTGCCATCGCAAGTGGCACCTATCCGGTCGCCGGCATGATTGTGGCGCCCTGCTCCATGAAGACGCTCGCCGGCATTGCGAGCGGCTACAGCGAAAACCTGTTGCTGCGTGCGGCCGACGTGCAGATGAAAGAGCAGCGCCGCCTGGTGCTCATGGTGCGCGAGACGCCCTTCAGTGCGATCCATGTCGACAACATGGCGCGCCTGGCGCGCGTGCCGGGCGTCATGCTCATGCCGTCCATGCTCACGTTTTACAACGGCCCCGCCACGCTCGACGATGCAGTGCATCACATCGCCGCCAAGGCGCTCGAAGCTGTTGGCGTGTCGTGCGAAAACTATAAGCGCTGGTCATAGGCATCTTTAGGGTAGGATACGAGTAGTGTTTGAGCCCGCTGCCCCTGTGGGCGGCGGGCTTTGGTGTGTCGGGAGGACCTATGCAGACGGGTATGTATGCGATTAGCGAGATGGCGAGCTTGTTTAACGTCTCACGCCAAACGCTCATCTACTACGACAAGATCGGTCTGTTTAAACCCGCCGTGGTTAACGAAAAAGGCTACCGTTTCTATTCGCCCACGCAGATCCCGCTCATGCGTCTGATCTGCATGCTGCGCGACTTGGGACTGGAACTCGATGAGATCGATCGCCT
This sequence comes from uncultured Collinsella sp., assembly GCA_959021215.1. GTDB lineage: Bacteria > Actinomycetota > Coriobacteriia > Coriobacteriales > Coriobacteriaceae > Collinsella. Next base: position 16,225 of record CAUEUQ010000020.1, read on the forward strand.
GACCTCGACGTTCGACATTGGAGAGATGACCGATCACCTGCGCTCGCGGGTGCAGGCGCTCGACGAGCAGATTGCCGGGCTCAAAGCCGAGCGCGCGAGCGTGCAGGAGCGGCTGAGTTTTTACGACGAGGCGGTCTATTGGCGCGAGCGCGAGGGCAAACCGGAGCTCAAGCAATTCGAGCGCCGCTACGTGGTCTTTGAGGAGTTCCCGAGCGATATCGAGCGTGGCCGCTCGATGCTGCACCCCACGCTCATGCGGGCGATTCTGCGCATGCGTGCGCTCACGGGCACACGCCCCATGCGCGGTTGGGGCGCCATGCTGCGTTGCGAGGCGCTGCATTCCGACGACCCCATCGCCGGTGCCGGTTCCTTTGCCGTGTTGCCGCGTGGTGCCGAGGAAATACTGCCGAGCGATCCTGCCGAGCTGGCGGAGATTGGCGTCGAGGTGCTGCCCGAGGGCACGTACCTGTGCATGAGTCGCTGGGGCATGCCGTACGAGCCCGAGGGTATCCGCGCCATCGTGGCCTGCATGGACAGGCACGCGCTCCAGCCCATCGGCAATGCTTTCGATTTTTGCTACCTGGACACCACGAGCTACGACGAGTCTCACCAAGAGGACTTCTGCTGTATCCAAATCCCCGTCGCCCTCAAATAACTTGCGGTGAAATAGTCCCTAAATAGCTCGAGTGGGCGTGCAAACAGGAACTATTCCACCGCAACTTCGATGCGACAAAGGAGCAGTCCCTTTATCGCATTCCGTGCGAGCTCCAGTGCCGTCTGGGGGTATAAGGCTAGCAAGTGTTTATTTGCGAGGCCTAAGGGGCGCCCCGTATGGATATCGATAACTTTGAATGGTGGTATAGCGAGGGCGAGGCTCCGGACGAGGGGTGGGACGAGCCCGCGTCGCGTGACGTGTCGAGCGACGAGGACGAGACCGGCAACGATGCCGTCGAGACGGATGCTGCTTCCGACTCCGCCGAACCCCTAACCTTTGAACAGGCCTGGGCTCAGGCCGAGGCCGACGAGGCTAAGGCCGACGCTACGGCCACGCTCGGCGAGCCAGCCGACATGTCCATCTCGCCGGCCAAGACCCCGCAGCCGCGCCATAACATCGATCCCGGCAGTACGGCATCTTTCAGCATTCTCGACGTGCCCGCGCAGGGTGCCCAGGCGCCCGCCCCCACGCATCGCCCCAACCTAGCTCGTGAGGAAGACGCGGCCCGCCGCTCTCCGCTCGGCCCCATCCTCATCGCCTTCATGGCCGGCGTCATCGCTTGCTCGGCGATCGGAAATGTCTGGAGCCATGTGGAGCAGCAGCGCAAAGATGCCGCCAAGGTCGAGATGTCTGTCGAGCAATCGCTCGGCCGCACGCGCTCGGTACATGTGTCGGTCGAGGTCAAGGACGGCGCGACGTGGGACACCGCGCGCGGCGACAGCCAAATGCTCATCCATATCGTGGGGCGCACGCTCAAAGGGCAGACGATTGACGAGTATCAATACGTCAATTCCGCTGGTGACGGCATCGAACTTAAGCCCGGCGACTACGAGCTCACCGTCGATGAACCGCCCGTCGCCACCGACGGCACGCGCTTCCGTGCCTCAAAGCGCATGGTTCCCGTGAGCTTTAACTCGCAGGCGCCCGATACGGTCGACACCACGCCACAGGGCGGGTTTGACCTTTACGTAGATACCCAGTAGGCGCTCGCCGCTCATTCCGCTATGGCTACTCAATAATCGCCTGCCGTCCCGTCCCGCCGCCAAGAGTGGGACAATAGCCCTCGACACTATTGTTTACTTTTGGAGGAAGTAGCATGTCTACCGTCACTACCATCAAGCGCGGCGGCCTCACCGCGGCCATCGATTCCATGGGCGCCCAGCTCACGAGCCTTGCTCTCAACGGCAACGAGTATCTGTGGCAGGGCGACCCCGCCTTTTGGGGCAAGCATGCGCCCATCCTGTTCCCCATTGTGGGTTCGCTGCGCAACAACACGGCAACGTCTGCGGCCGGCACCTGCGAGATGCCGCGCCACGGACTCGCGCGCATCGTCGAGCACAAGCTGGTCGAGGTTTCGGAGGACGGCTCCTCGGTAACGTACGAGATCACCGACACGTCCGAGTCGCTCAAGGCCTTTCCGTTCCACTTTAAGCTCAACATGACCTATGCCCTGACCGGCGACGCCATCCTCACGCAGACCTTTGCCGTCACCAATACCGGCGACGTGGACCTGCCGTTCTCGGTGGGCGGCCACCCTGCGTTTAACGTACCGGCTCCCGGTGCCGAGGACGAGGCATTCGAGGATTACGAGCTGGCGTTTACCGAGGCTTGGACTAACGAGGCTCCCATCATCACGCCCGACGGTCTTATGACGTTCGAGGGCAGCTACAAGGCTCCCGATAACTCGGACGTGCTGCCCATCACGCACCGCAGCTTCGATAACGACGCCATCATGTTCACCGATACCCCGGGCTCCACGCTCACGCTGCGCGGCCGCAAGTCGGGTCACGGCGTCAAGATCGACTTTGAGGGCTTTAAGTACATTGGCGTGTGGTCTGCCGCCAACGACGCTCCGTTTGTGGCGCTCGAGCCCTGGACCGGTCACACCACCATGGACACCGAGGACGATGTCTTTGAGCACAAGGTCAACACCATCACCCTGGCCCCGGGCGAGACGGACAAGCGCAGTTTTAGCGTTACCTTGCTCTAGAGGTTCCGCCGCTCGGTCGATGCTGCGCGTCGTCCAGAGCGACAAGTTGTCATTCAAAAGGCAAGGCATAGACCTTCTGGTCATGCCTTGCCTTTTTCATGCCACTTGTTCGCTCTGGACGTCGCTCGCCGGCATTGCCAAAACATCGGCGTCCCCAATGACTACCGCGTGTCTATTAATTTTTCGAGCTTGTGCTGCGCTGCTAGTTGCTGGCGTATATCCTGTTAAGTCGTCAGCATACGATTCAACAGGGAAGGCAGATTATGCATTCTCCCCAACAGTGCGATGCGCAGACCCAGCCGGTATGCAGCCGTCGCATCTTTTTGGGTAGCGCTCTCGCTGCGAGCGCTTCCGTCGTCGCCGGCGCGCTCGCCGGCTGTCAGCGCCCGTCCACGCTCAAGGTGGTTCAGCCCACGACGGGCGGCGGTCGCGACGACCTGTCCGATTCCGTGATCGGCAAGGATAAGATCCGCATCGGCATGGAGGCGGCCTACGCCCCGTACAACTGGCAGGTTTCCGAAGCCAGTGAGTACACCATCCCCATCGACAACGTGCAGGGTGCCTATGCCGATGGCTACGACGTGCAGATCGCCAAGATCGTCTGCAAGGCCCTCGGTGGCGAGCCCGTTGCCGTCAAGCAGAGCTTCTCGGGCCTTATCGATTCGCTCAACAACGGCCAGATCGACCTCATCATCGCCGGCATGAGCGCCACGCCCGAGCGCGAGGAGTCTGTCGGCTTTTCCGACCCGTACTTCATTGGCTACTTTGGCCTGTTCGTAAAAGAGGGCTCTCCCTACCAAAACGCCACCAAGCTTAGCGACTTTAGCGGCGCAACGGTCCTCGGCCAAAAGGACACCATGCTCGACACCGTCATCGACGAGATTCCGGGCGTTGTCCACAAGAACCCGGTCGATTCGGTCCCCACGGTGTTTTCGAACCTGCTGCAGGGCACCTGCGACGCCGTGACCTACAACACCGAGAACGAGAAGGGCTATATGGCCCAAAACCCGGGTATCGTGCCGATCCATTTTGCCGAGGGCGAGGGCTTTAAGCAGGAGGTCGCGGCAAATGTCGGTTGCCGCAAGGGCTCGGACAAGCTGCTTAAGCTCATCGACAAGACACTCAAGGGCATTAGCCAAGAGGAGCGCGACCAAATGTGGGACGCGTGCCTCGACCGTCAGCCGGCATAGGGAGGCAGCATGAAAACCATTAATCGCCTGGCCTCCTTTATCAAGGCCGACCACCGTTATGTATACCTGGGCACGAGCGTTATCGCGGCGCTCGGCCTGGCGTTTAGCCAGCGCAACCCCACGCCGCTGAGCTTCTTGGCCCCCACGGGCGTGTTCCAAGATTGCCTTTGGGCGATTCTTTGGGCCTGGCTCGTCGTGTCGGCGGCGGCGCTGGTCACCAAGCTCATGCACTGGAACGACTATCGCGAAACGTCGCCGTTCGCCTCCGAGCGTTGCCGCCGTGGCGCACGCCTGGGCAGCTACGTCGTGGTCGCCATCGCGGCAGTTTTCTTTATCGACCGCTGCGTCATGTCGTTTATCGACCTGGTGCAGGTGAGCATTGTCTCGGATTCCAACCCCAGCGACTTTTTGTCGAGCCTGGTCTACATGACCTACAAGAGCGGGGACTTCTTCATTCGCGGTATCGAGATCACCATCGCGCTTGCCACCTTCGGCACCGTCATCGCATTCTTCCTGGCGCTGCTCTTCGTGTTCCTACGCATTCAGACGTTCGACCGCGTGGATAACGACCTGGTGCGCTTCTTTAAGAGTATCGGCCGCGGCTTTGCGACCGTCTACTCCACCATCGTGCGCGGCACGCCCATGATGGTCCAGGGCCTGCTCATCTATTACGCGGGCTTCACCGTTTTGCGCGGCATGGGCTTCGAGACCGCCCAGGCCAACCAGATCTGGAGCACCTTCACCGCCGGCCTCGTCACCATCTCGCTCAACTCCACCGCCTACATGATGGAGGTCCTGCGCGGCGGCATCGAGTCCATCGATCCCGGCCAGGCCGAGGCAGCACGCTCGCTGGGCCTGTCGCAGTGGCAAGCTATGCGCAAAGTCGTGTTCCCCCAGGGCATTAAAAACGCGATTCCGGCGCTCACCAACGAGCTCATCATCAACATCAAGGACTCGTCGGTGCTCTCGGTTATCGGCGTGTTCGACCTCATGTACGCCACCACCACCGTCGCCGGCGTGTACTACCGCCAGATGGAGGTCTACTGCGTGGCGCTCGTGGTCTACCTGATCCTGACGCTCGTGGCGAGCCGCCTGCTCGAGGCCTTTGGCAAAAAGCTCGGCGCCGAGGCTCCGGTCACGCTGCCCAGCTCCAACTAGGCTTAGGACGAGGAGAATCATCATGGCAGATACCGCCATTACCGGCGTTGCGGCCGCCGCACAGACCAATGAGCCGCTCATCCGCGTCGAGGGCCTGCGCAAGAGCTTCGGCTCGCTCGAGGTACTCAAGGGCATCGACCTGTCCGTTAACCCCGGCGAGGTCGTCACCATTATCGGAGCCTCGGGTTCGGGTAAGTCGACCTTCCTGCGCTGCCTCAACCTGCTCGAGACCCCGGACGCGGGCCACATCTGGTTCCACGGCCAGGACCTCACGGCCGAGCGCTGCAACATCAACAAGCTGCGCGAGGACATCGGCATGGTGTTCCAGGGCTTCAACCTGTTCAACAACATGGATGTGCTCGACAACTGCACGCTCGCGCCCGTCACGCTCAAAAAGATGAGCAAAGATCAGGCCGAACAGGTCGCGATGGAGCATTTGGCGAGCGTGGGACTCGAAAAATTCGCCCATGCCGCGGTTGGTCGCCTGTCCGGTGGCCAAAAGCAGCGCGTTGCCATCGCCCGCGCCCTGTGCATGAACCCGCAGATCATGCTGTTTGACGAGCCTACCTCCGCGCTCGATCCCGAGATCGTGGGCGAGGTGCTCGACGTTATGCGCAAGCTCGCCGCCGACGGCATGACCATGGTCGTCGTTACCCACGAGATGGCCTTCGCGCGCACCGTGTCCGACCGCGTGGTCTTTATGGACCAGGGCGTGGTGCTCGAGGACGCCGCGCCGGCTGAGCTCTTTGGCAACCCTAAGCACCAGCGCACCCGCGAGTTCCTCTCGCGTTATCTCAACGACAAATAAAGCAAGCGAACGTGGCAAAGGGAGCGCCTCTTTGCCACGCTGTTTTTGGAGGAAGGCATGGCCGAGGTTTGGCGCTTCTTTGCGCACGAGGATGATTTTGCCGATATCGACGAGGTCGGCGCGTGCGAGCGCCTGGGCCGCGTGCTGTCGTTTCCGACGATTTCGAGCATGGATGCCCAGACGGTGGACTGGCAGGCGTTTGCCGACCTGCGCGCCTATATGCAGCAGGCCTGGCCGCGCGTGTTTGCGGCGGGCGAGGTCGAGCTCATCGACCATTCGCTGCTCGTGACGCTTGCCGGCACCGACCCCGATCTCAAGCCGGTCATGCTCATGGGCCACATGGACGTGGTCCCCGTGGTGCCGGGCACCGAGACGGACTGGACGCACGATCCCTTTAGCGGGCACGTGGACGACACCTATATTTGGGGTCGCGGCGCCATCGATATGAAAGACCAGGTTGCGGGCATCCTGGAGGCCGTTGAGTATGCGCTGGCGCACGGCTGGCAACACGAACGAACCCTGCTGCTGGCCTTTGGCCAGGATGAGGAGACCACGCAGTACGGCGCGGGCGCCATTGGTCGCGCGCTCGAGGAGCGTGGCGTTGAGCTTGAGTACCTGATCGACGAGGGCGACTATCGTATCGTTGCGGCTGCCGAGTACAGCGCGGGTGAGGGTTGGCTCATGCATGCCGATCTTGCCGAGAAGGGCTATACCGATATCGTGCTCAAGACGAAGAGCGAAGGCGGGCACTCTTCCAACCCTTACGGTGGCACGTCGCTCGAAGTGCTCAGCCGCGCTATTGCCGCGATTTGCGATATCGAGTGGCCGGCGCGTGTGACCGATCTGCTTGCCGCGCAGCTCGTCGAGCTGGGGCTTTATACCGCAGACGAGATTGCTACCAGCAAGGATGCCATCGTGCGCGACTGTCTCGCCAGCAAAAAGCTGTACCCGCTTGTGACCACCACCTGCGCGCCCACGCAAATCGAAGGCGGCAGTACCGGTGCCAACGTAATGCCGCAGGATATGTGGGCCAATATCAACTTCCGCATGCTCGAGGGTACGAGCGTGGCCGATGTCGTGGCCTGCTGCCGCGAGGCCGTTGCCGCCGCTGGGCTCGCTGGCCGAGTCGAGGTCGAGCTGGGCCCCGGCAGCTCCGAGCCCTCGCCGTCCCCGCGCGTGGGCGGTCCGGGGCTCGAGGCCGTTCGCGCCATTGCCACCCGCTATTTCCGTGATCCCAGGGGGACGGAGGAAAACGGATCGTCTGCGGTGGGCCAAGAGCCGATGAGCATCGTGCCCTCGACCGTGATTGGTGCAACCGACGCCGCCAACTACCAGCGCATTTGCCACGAGTGCATCCGCTTCTCCGCCTTTGTGGTCGACGATGACGAATGCGACCGCGGCGTCCACGGCACCAACGAGCGCATCACCCGTCGCGCCTACCTCCAAGGCATCCGCTTCCTCATCGCCCTGCTCCACACGCTCTAGAATGCGACAAAGGGATTGAGCCGGCAACTGGCAACCGGTTTCATCGGTAATGAGATAAAAACTGTTATATTAAAAGACTAAAATATCTTCAGAAGCATATGCTGGGGTTGGTATTTCTTGAACGACTGCGGGCATGTGTCAGACTGCCTCGGCCCTCCGGGGGGTGCCCAGGCAGGTCACCGTGTGGCTGGGGAGGAAATTATGCAGGAGCTCAGAGAGACGACGTCTCTACTCGTGAATAATTTTATCGGGGGGGGGGTGTCCCAGCAGGGAACTTCCTGGTGGACATCGGCCGCGCGAGCGGTGGTCCGTCATGTCTTATGACCGTCGTCGCGGGCTGCGCCCGGTCTCGCCATATGCGATTGTTCTGGCCCTCGCCATCGCGCTGACGGCGAGTTTCTTCCTGCCGGCCCGTGCGGAAGCGGCGATTTCTGACCACACGGTCACGACGATTTCGCCTTCGGGGACAACGATCAACCTGTTTGATTACTGGGTGAATCCCGATGACCATCTGTCGGTTTCCGGCAACGGCGGCATCAACGCAAACCACCGGTTCCAGTTTAACGACGGCCAGGGTAGTGAGTCGCTCAACCATTGGACGGGCAACACGACCCCGCAGCCCGGCATTGTCAACAATACGCTTTTAGACGGCTACCCGCAGCTTTCCGAAACCTGGGGCGGCGAGTCCCTCCGCTACCTGTTCGATTCCTCTGCCCAGACCGGCAAGACGTCCCATTTTGGCGTGACGGGCCTCCTCAAGGTTCAGGACGGCTACTACGTCTATGACAGCTCCAAAAACTACGCAGCCTACAACGCTGACAAGAATGCCTTCGACATCTATGACACCTGGGGCATTGACAAAGTGGGCGATTCGTCCCACCAGGGTCAGTTCTTCCCGTTCGACGCGGCAGACAAGGTGCTCAAAGAGGAAAACGGCCGGCTCGTCCAAACCGGCATCAAGGCAGACAACACCGGCGATTCGCGCTACAACGGCGGCAAACCCGTCAACCATCACTTCGGCCTTTCAATGTCCACGCGATTCGTGCAGCCCAACGGCGGCCTGACGAACAATAATAATGACATGACCTTCGAGTTCGCCGGCGATGATGACGTCTGGGTGTTCATCGATGATGTCCTCGTGGGTGATATCGGCGGTATTCACAACCGCGCGAGGCTGAGTATCAACTTTCATACGGGCGACATTAAGGTGAACGACAATTACAACGACACGCTGCTGAGAAAGTACCAGGAGGCGGGCAAGGCCGGCGACACGAGCTGGAACGGCAGCACCTTCGCCGACGGCACCAATCACACCCTCAAGTTCTTCTACCTGGAGCGCGGCGCCACCGACTCCAACATGGAGCTCAAGTTCAACCTCGTGACGGTGCCCGAGTCCGACATCATCAAGTTCGACCAGGACGGCAAGTTCGTACAGGGTGCCAAGTTCCAGCTCTATAAGACCGACAAGGACTTCAAGAACGAGCTTGAGCCCCTCGGATCCGGCACCACGGACGAGGCCGGCCACCTAACGCTCACGAACGACGATGACAACGGCGTCATCAACTTCGACGATCTCTACAACAAGGATCACGACAACAACAAGTACTACCTCCTGAAGGAGACGCGCGTACCCGAGGGATACCGCTCGAGTCTCGCGGCGACGGGTGGTAGCATGCAGCTCGAGTACGTGCCCGCGAGCGCTGAGAACGGCGCGGGCGGCGTCATCATCAACCGCGGCGGTATGGACGCGGGCAGCGTCGTGTGGAAGACCGGTGCGTTCGCCGCCGCGAAGGAGACCATCACCGCGCCGTCGACCGTGTACAAGGCAAATAATGACCTGACGAAGTCCGACAAGACCGTCAATCTGGACTCCGGCATACTGTTCGCTGTGGTGCTCAAGCGCGACAAAAGCGCAGGCACAGGTATCAAAGATCCGAGCAATTGGTACGCCGTGTCGGGCGACCCATCGACGGGAGCGGGATACACCCTCGCCAAGGAGCCGGGCATGACCGGTGCTATCGAGGCGGCGAAGAAGGACCTGCACGCCTTCACGCTCAACACAAGCGGCCAGTACCAGGTAGAGATTCAAAATCTGCCCGGTGACATCTCCAAGTACTACTACCTGCTGAGCGGTGATGCCCGCAAGGATGCCGAGTACACGGTGGCCATCTACCACACAACGGCGAGCTCGATCGGCGACGCGACGCCTAAGAACACAGTCCACGTGTACAGCGACGACATCGCAGACGGCACGAACTTCAAGCGGCAGTTCGCCACGCGCCTGCTCGTCACGAACATCCAGAATCGCCTGTTCGTGCAGAAGACCGATACCGAGGGTAAGCCCGTTGACGGGGCGAAGTTCGGCCTTTACAAGTCCACCCAGGTGACTACGGATGCGAACGGCAAGGCCGTGCTCGATGGCGACCAGGCCCCCTACGACACCCTGACGACGAGGTCGGTCGCCAACCCGGTCAAGCTCGAAGGGGCGGGCGTATTCCCGTCTACGAGCGACAGTAGCGAGCCGCTCGTGAAGGGTACCTACTTCCTGAAGGAGGTCTCGGCGCCCAATGGCTTCCTGCTTAATGACAGGCTCATGGGGGTGCGGACGATTTCTTGGACCGCGCCTAGGCGTATCCAAGCTTCCTGCGG
>CAUEUQ010000021.1:0-24915 GCA_959021215.1 uncultured Collinsella sp.
GTCTTGAGCTGATCAACGCGCGTACCCGCAAGAGCGATCGTCTGGCCCACCTGTATGTGATGTGCGGCCGCGACATGACCGAGGTCGGTCACGCCTATGCCGGCGACATCATCGTGGCGCCCAAGCTGGCGGCCGAGACGGGCGATACGCTCTCCATTACCGGTAAGGTCGAGGCTGCGGCGTTTAAGTTCCCCAACTCGCAGTACCGCATTGCCATCGAGGCCGAGAACCGTGGCGACGAAGAGAAGCTCTATACGTTTATCGAGAAGGCGTGCAAGGCTGATCCGACCATGAGCATCGATCGTGACGAGGAGACGGGCCAGACTATCATCTCCGCCGTTGGTGAGGCGCAGGTTTCGGTGCTGCTCAACCGTTTGGAGGATCGCACCAAGGTCGTGGCCAAGAGCGTGCCGATCCGCATTCCGTATCGCGAGACCATCCGCCGCACGGCGAGCGCCCAGGGTCGCCACAAGAAGCAGACCGGTGGCGCCGGTCAGTACGGCGACTGCTGGCTGCGCGTGGAGCCGCTTATTGGGCCCGACGGCACGAGCGACGGCTACGAGTTTGTGGATGAGGTCGTGGGCGGCCGCATTCCGCGCTCGCTGATCCCCGCCGTGGACAAGGGTGTCCAGGAGACCATGAAGGACGGCATCATTGCCGGCTACCCGCTCACGGGCATTCGCGTGGCTGTGTACGACGGCTCGTATCACAGCGTCGACTCCAACGAGATGGCGTTCCGCGCGGCGGCTCGCATCGGCCTGCGCAAGGCATGCGCCGATGCCGACCCGGTGGTGCTGGAGCCCATCGAGGAAATCACGGTGACTATTCCCGAGAGCTACGCCGGCGCCGTGATGGGTGACATCTCGGCATCGCGCGGTCGCGTGACGGGCATGGAGACCGATGAACGCGGCGACACCGTGGTCATCGCCCAGGCACCTCTCGCCGAGCTGACGGATTACTCGACGCGCCTGCGCTCTATCACGCGCGGCACGGGTGACTTTACCATGAAGCCCGCTGGCTATGAGCAGGTTCCCTATGACGTTCAGGCCAAGCTGGTCGAGCGCTATGAGGAGGGTCGCGCCAAGTAGCGTGTGGCGTTGCCTGCAACATATATGCCGATGCAAGGACCGCTCTGGGTAACCCAGGGCGGCCCTTTTTGATCCCTGGGGGACGGAGGAAAACAGATCATCTTTGGGTTACGGGTGGCGCGGTCGGCACTAGTCTCCGGATGCCTGGTTGCGACCGGTGGCGTAGTCGATCTGCACGTGCGGCTGCAGGTTGTAGCAATATACGTGGAAGCAGAGGGTCTTGCCGTGGTCCTCGACCGATTGCGCCTCAAGGCGCACGCCACGGCAGACAAGTTCCTCTTCGTTATACATGGGCGTGACGCGGTAGAGCACATGGTTGCCCGTGTCGCGGATGTAGCCGAGAATCTGCTCTTCAAACGGCAGCATGCCCGTCTCGTTGAGATAACGCGTGCCGGTGAGGAGATTCTTGCGGTTGGCGTTTTCGCCGCAGAGCGACCAGGCGATGAGGTGACAGCGGTTGTAGAGGCTCTGGCCCGGAATAAAGTCGTAGCGCTGCTGGCGCCATCCAGCGGGATGGATACGCGAGATATCGCCGCGCTCGCCTTGACCGAGTGATTCGGGGCCCACGCAGGCAAGCGCTTTGCGGGTGCGGCCCAGGCTGTCGAGCTTGGAGAACTTCTTAAAGCAACCCTCTTCTGTAGCGCGCTCGTATTCATCGAGTGTGAATGATGGCGTGCCGAGCGGGTGCGTGCTGTCGGCGCGAAGGGCAACATAGGGGTTGCCGGCGTAGTCGGGAATGCTGCTGAGATAAACACCGCGGGCGCGGTTGAGGTCGGGGTTTTCGACCTCGTCGATGGGGGTGGCGGCGCTGTCCGCGGAAGCGCCGTCGCCGGTGTCGGTTGCGGCGGAATCGGAGCCATCGCCAGAGTCTTGGCTATTTTGAGAGTCCGAGGAGCTCGCTGTTCCCGATTCGAGTCGGGCAACCAGGTCCGCCTCGTCGTCGGTGCGGCTGGGACTCTCGTCTTGCTTCTCGGCCAGAGCCGCTGCCTGCTCATCGCTTTGCGGCGACAACAGCTTGGGCGCCCCGTCGAGCGACCCTGTGAACAGCGCAAACCCCAGCACCACGGCGGTGCCGATGGAAAGTACTTGCTTGTAGGCGGACTTGCGCGACATGGAGGCTCCTGGATGGACGGTTGGGAATCTACCAGTCTAGCAGGAGCCGGCAGGGGCCGTTCTGTCGAACAAATACTTAAGATTTGAGACAAACGCTACTGATTCATTTGTCCCGCGGTCTAGATCGAGGTGGAGTCGAGCCAGTTGAGCTTGCACTCGAGAATGCGCTGCTCGCCGGGTTCGCTGCTTCCGTCAAGTAGGGCGAGCAGCATCTCGGCTGCTTCGCGACCTTCTTGGTCGACGGGCTCGATGATGGTGGAGACGGTCGGTGTGGTGAGATTAGTCCAGTCTTCGCAGTTGAGTCCCAAAAGGCCGATTTGCTGCGGAAGCAGATGGGCCATTGGCTGGAGGGCCTTGTAGACACGGGGAAGTGCCCACTGATTTTGCACGAAGATAAGGGTTCGCTTGGCGGGATTGAACTTGAATTTAAAGTATTCAGTGAGCTCGTTGATTGACGGCTTGTTGTGATCGATGGGAATCGCTTTGTAGAGCTGCCCGTTCGCTGCCAGCGCCTCGGCATACCCCTGAAAACGCTCCATGCGGGTGCGCATTTCGGTCATGTTGGCGGCAATGGAAAAGAAATCTTCGTAGCCGGCGTCGAGGAGTGCCTGTGTGGCGTTGTACACGCCGTCGTAAAGGTTGGTTTTGATCCAGCTGGTACCTGGGCTATAGATGGCCGCATCGAAAAAGACGACCGGCTTGCCGGCGCGTCTAATGCGGTCATGCACGGCTTTGAAGTTTGCCGTGGGCTGGATGATAAAGCCATCGACGCCCAGCGAGAGCATCTTGTCGACGTACATGAGCTCGGTCTCGGGGTTAAAGTTGCTCGTGCAAACGACCGTCTGGTAGCCCGCGGGGAGCATGACCTGCTCCATGCCATTGAGAACGAGCCCCGCCCATTTGTTGGTGTTATCCAAAATGATGATGGCAATGACGTGGGTTTGCTTGCCGGTGAGCGTCTGCGCTTGGGCGTTGGGAACGTATCCGAGTTCCTTAATGACGCGCGCGATTTTGTTCTGCGTCTTCTCGCTAAGCTTTTCTCGTTTGTCGTTGAGGTAATACGAGACGCTTGCCGTCGAGGTTCCCGCCTCTCGAGCGACGTCTGCGATCGTAACGCGCTGTTTTGCCACAGCGACTCCTTCCGACAGATGAGCATTTTCCAACATGATGACTTTGAGTCTTGGTGAAGGATACGCTTCGGTGAGCGGCTTTTTCCTTTCATATGAGTATGCAACAAATGCGGCATACGGGTGGGGTCGAAATTTGTGACCGGCATGCGCATCTGCCGTCTACCGAGAAAATCAAATACTTCTTGACTTTTGAAATCGAGGGCAAAATCGCAGGATTCATTTTTGGTTAAACGCATAACTAAATCGCATAACCAACGCTCTGACCTGCGCGTTTACCGAAATAAGATGGCATTAAGAAAAACGAGCACCTATATTGTTCTTGTCGAAAAGACAGCAAGTCCAAACGGCAGGGGATGCTCCGGAGGCCTCCGCAAACGGTGTCTTGCGCACGCAACTCTATGAAAAGAGGGAAGCAATGAAGATCGTAGGCGTTGCCGCCTGTACTGTGGGTATCGCCCACACGTATATGGCCCAGAAGGCGATTCAGGATGAATGCGCCGCCCGTGGCATCGAGTGCAAGGTCGAGGCTCAGGGTGGCCTGGGTATCGAGAATGAGCTCACGCAGGAAGACGTGGACTCCGCCGACCTGGTCCTGGAGTCCGTCGACGTGGGTGTCGAGAACGAGGACCGTTTTGAGCAGAAGATGGCCGAGGGCAAGTTCCTGAAGGTCGGCACCTCGGATGTAATCGCCGATCCGGTAAAGATCATCGACCAGGCCATTGAGATCATCAAGGCGACGGGTGGCGCCGTTGGCGCGCCCAAGGCCGAGGCCAAGGCAGAGAAGAAGGCCGTCTCCGCTGCCCCGCAGGCCCCGACACCGGCGTCCAAGCAGTCTATCTTTGCCGATCCTGGCAAGACGCTGCTCAATGCATTCAATACCGGCGTTTCCTATTTTATCCCCATCGTCGTTATCGGCGGCGTGTTTCTTGCCTTCTCGCTGGCATCCGGTACCGCCGGCGCCAACGGCATGGAGGTTACGAACCCGCTGATGGTGAGCCTTAACACCATCGGCATGGCCGGCATCTCCATGATGATCCCGGTGCTTGCGGCATACATCTCCTACTCGATGGCCGGCAAGCCCGCGCTCGCCCCCGGTTTTGTCCTGGGCTACCTGGTCAACAACGCAGTCGTTACTCCTAACGGCAACAGCGTTTCGACCGGCTTCTTGGGCGCCATGATCATGGCGGTCATCTGCGGCTACTTTGTCCGCTGGATGAAGACCTGGAAGGTCAACAACACCATCCAGACCATCATGCCCATCCTGATCATCCCGATTCTGACCTCGCTTGTCCTGGGCATGGCCTATATCTACATCCTGGCCACGCCGCTTGGCTTTGTGATGGACTGGCTCACCGGCGTGCTCGGCAGCCTGCAGGGCGGTTCCGCAGTTGTCCTGGGTCTGGTCATTGGCGTTATGACCGCCTTCGATATGGGTGGCCCCATCAACAAGACCGCCTCGACCTTCACCATGGCCATCATGGCCTCCGGCATCTATGGCCCCAACGGCATGTTCCGCGTCGCCGTCGCCATTCCCCCGATTGCCTGCGGCCTTGCTGCGCTCATCGCCAAGAACAAGTTCGATGACGCCGATCGCCAGATGGGTATCTCCGCACTGTTCATGGGCTGCATCGGCATTACCGAGGGCGCTATCCCCTTTGCGGTCAAGGACCTCGGTCACACCCTTCCCGGCATCTGCATCGGCTCTGCCGTGGGCGCGGCGCTCGCCGCCTTCCAGGGTATCGACTGCTACGTCCCGCACGGTGGCTTTATCGTCGCCCTTGCCACCAACAACGTCGCGCTGTTCTGCCTGGACATCGTGATTGGCGCCGTGGTCGCCGCTGCAATCCTGATTGCCATGAAGCCCACGCTCGACAAGCAGGCCAAGTAAACCTTTAAGGACTCCGGTTGTGCGGAGGGATGGATTTGACTCCGCACAACCGCCCCTACACAACAAAATCCATCCGTACTGATAGGGCCCGCATCTGGGTCCCAGGGAACTTTTGTCAAAAATCCTCTGGAGAAGGAGAACAAAATGTCCAACCTCACCATCCGCCAGGCCGTTCAGGGCATGCTCAAACTGCAGGATAGCGGCGATCACGCAACCATGGTCGGCATTGGCCCCATGAGCCCCAACCTGATTCAGGCCGTGTTCGAGCTTGCCAAGGACGAGGATTTCCCGCCCATGTTTATCGCCAGCCGCAACCAGGTCGATATGGACGAGATGGGCGCCGGCTACGTCAACGGTTGGGACCAGACGCGCTTTGCCGCCGACATCAAGAAGGTCGCCGACGAGGTGGGTTACACCGGTCCGTACTACCTGTGCCGAGATCACGGCGGTCCGTGGCAGCGCGACGAGGAGCGTAACGCCCACCTGCCCGAGGACGAGGCCATGGAGCTCGCCCGCAAGTCCTTCGTCGCCGACATGGAGGCAGGCTTTGACCTGCTGATGGTCGACCCCACCAAGGATCCCTATCAGATCGGCAAGGTTATTCCGCTCGACGTGGTGCTTCGCCGCACGATCGATCTTATCGACTACCTTGAGCAGTACCGTCGCGAGCTTAACCTGCCCGAGGTCGCCTATGAGGTCGGTACCGAGGAGACCAATGGCGGCTTGACCTCTACCGATAAGTACGAGGAGTTCATTTCTCAGCTGCAGCCCGAGCTCGAGAAGCGCGGCTGCCCCATGCCCACCTTTATCGTCGGCCAGACCGGCACCCTTACCCGCTGGACGGAGCAGGTCGGTCACTACAACTTCAAGAACGCCCGCGAGCTTGCCGATATGGCCAAGCGCTATGGCGTGGGCCTGAAGGAGCACAACGCCGACTATCTGGACGACGCGACGCTGCTCGAGCACATCCCGGCACACGTGACCGCCTCCAACGTCGCTCCGCAGTATGGCACCGAGGAGACCCGCGCCTACCTCAAGCTCTGCGCCACCGAGCAGATCCTGGTCGACAACGGTCTGTGCGATGACCCCTCCGACCTGTATCACACGCTGCTGGTCAAGGCTATCAAGACCGAGCGCTGGCGCAAGTGGATGACTGGCGACGACGTCAACCTGCAGGTCGATGACATCCTTGCCGACGATGAGCTCAGCCTGAAGATCCTAGATGTCTCCGGCCACTATGCGTTCAACGATCCCGAGGTCAAGGAGCAGGTCGAGAAGCTCTATCGCAACCTCGCTGCCCAAGACATCGACGGCAAGCGCTTTGTGATCGAGCACATCAAGCGCCCGATCAAGCAGTACGTCGTCGGTCTTAACCTCAAGGGCGTCACGAGCCGCATCGAGAAGGCTCTCGAGGACTAAGTAGCTTTTCCTACACGACGCCGGGCCTGGGGCATGTCCCAGCCGCAGGCCCGGCACATAGGACAAAGGGACATCCCCTTTGTCCTATTTTTTGAGTTTTGGATTCCTTCGAAGGAGTTTGCACCATGAAGTTCTTTATCGATACCGCCAATCTGGACGAGATCGCCGAGGCCAAGAGCTGGGGCTGCCTGGCCGGTGTTACCACCAACCCGTCCCTGTACGCCAAGACCGGCGGCAAGCTTGCCGACTTTGAGCCGCATATGCTCAAGATTGCCGAGCTCTGCGAGGGCCTGCCCGTTTCCGCCGAGTCTACCGCTACCACTGCCGAGGGTATGATCGAGGAGGGCAAGCGCCTTGCCGCCCTCGCCCCCAACATCGTGGTCAAGCTTCCCGTGTGCGAGGCCGGCCTTGCCGCCTGCCGTGCGCTGGCCGATGCTGGCGTGCGCGTCAACATGACGCTCGTCTTCTCGCCGACGCAGGCCCTTATGGCCGCCAATGCCGGTGCTCGCTACATCAGCCCGTTTGTCGGTCGTTTCGATGACATCGCCGAGGACGGTATCTCGCAGCTCGACAACGTCGTGACCTGCATTAAGAACTACGACTGGACGGGCAAGAACGTCGACGACACCGTCGAGATCATCACCGCCTCGGTTCGTACGCCCAACCACGTGACCCAGGCCGCGCTACTCGGTGCCGATATTGCGACCGTGCCCATGGCCGCTCTCAAGAAGTGCCTGCATCATCCGCTGACCGACCAGGGCCTCGCCTCTTTTGAGGCTGACTGGCAGAAGGTCGTCGCTCAGGCTTAACGAGTGGATTGCCCCGGCATCGCGTCATCCGGTGCCGGGGTTGTTCTCAAGAGAGGAATTCGTATGACCAACCAGGAGCTGGCGAAGGTCGCCAATGAGGTCAGGAAGGGTGTCGTGACTGCGGTTCACGCGGCCAAGTCGGGACACCCGGGCGGATCGCTCGGTGCCGCCGACATCATGACGTATCTGTACTTTGAGGAAATGAATATCGATCCTGCCGACCCTCACAAGGCCGATCGCGATCGCTTTGTGCTCTCCAAGGGTCACGCGGCGCCGGGCCTGTATTCGGTGTTGGCAAATCGCGGCTATTTTCCCGTCGAAGAGCTCGAGACGCTCCGTCATATTGGCAGCCGACTGCAGGGCCATCCCAACATGAACGACGCCCCTGGCATCGATATGTCCACCGGATCGCTCGGTCAGGGCATCTCCGCCGCGGTTGGAATGGCACTCGCCGCAAAGCGCTGGGGTGACAGCTACCGCGTCTACACGTTGCTGGGCGACGGCGAGTGCGAGGAGGGCCAGGTGTGGGAGGCGGCCATGTTTGCCGGCAACCATGCGCTCGACAATCTTGTTGCCGTCGTCGACCACAACGGCTTGCAGATTGACGGCACGATCGATGAAGTCAACTCGGCCATGCCGCTCGCTGACAAGTTCCGCGCCTTTAAGTGGCATGTGATCGAGCTCGCCGACGGTAACGACATGGCGCAGATTGCCGCCGCCTTTGCCGAGGCCCGCAAAGTGAGCGACTCGCCCGTGGCCATTATCGCCGAGACGGTGAAGGGCAAGGGCGTCTCCTTTATGGAAAACCAGGTGGGCTGGCACGGCAAGGCACCCAACGATGAACAGTTTGAGCAGGCCATGGCCGAGCTCGCAGCGGCAGGGGAGGAGCTCTAATGGCAGACGTCAAGAAAGTCGCCACGCGCGTTAGCTATGGCGAGGCACTTGTCGAGCTGGGCAATGAGCGCGATGACTTTGTGGTTCTCGATGCCGACCTGGCCGCCGCCACGCAGACCGGTAAGTTTAAGGCTGCGCACCCTGAGCGCTTCTACGACGCCGGCATTGCCGAGAGCAACCTGATGGGGCTCGCCGCCGGCATCGCGACCACGGGCCACGTCGCCTTTGCGAGCACCTTTGCGATGTTTGCCGCCGGTCGCGCGTACGAACAAGTGCGTAATTCCATTGGCTATCCGCACCTCAACGTCAAAATCGGTGCCACGCATGCGGGTATCTCGGTCGGTGAAGACGGCGCCACGCATCAGTGCTGCGAGGACATCGCGCTCATGCGCACGATCCCGGGTATGACGGTAATCGTTCCCGCCGATGACATCGAGGCTCGCGCATGCGTGCGCGCCGCCTATGAGTTTGAGGGCCCGGTTTACATGCGCTTCGGCCGCCTGGCAACACCGGTCATCAACGATCACGAGGACTATGAGTTCAAGATTGGTCGCGGCGTGGTCGTGCGCGAGGGGTCCGATGTGACCATCATCGCTTGTGGCCTTATGGTCGCCGAGGCGCTTGAGGCTGCCGAGGCGCTCGCTGCCGATGGTATCGATGCCGAGGTCATCAACATGCACACGATTAAGCCGCTTGATGAGCGCCTGGTGGTTGCCAGCGCCAAGAAGACTGGTCGCGTGGTCACCGCCGAGGAGCATTCGATTATCGGTGGTCTTGGCGAGGCCGTGGCCTCGGTGCTCGCAGAGCAGCATCCGGTGCCGATGCGACGCGTCGGCGTGCGCGATGTGTATGGCGAGTCCGGCCCTGCGGTCGATTTGCTGCACAAGTACGGTTTGGACGCCGACGGCATCGAAGCTGCGGTCAGGTCCGTGTTGTAAGGAAGGTTTCCATGGGATTTGTATCTGCCAACCAAGTGACAATCGGGTATACCGCCGCCTCGCGCGAGGACGCCCTACATTATTTGTCCGAGCAGGCCATCGAGCTCGGCTTTGCCGATGACGCATCTGCCGTAGAGGCCGCCTTCATTGCTCGCGAGAACGAGGCCGAGACCGGCCTTGTCGCCGGTTTTGCCGTTCCGCATGCCAAAAGCGACGCGATCCACACGCCGGGCGTTGCCGTGCTTAAACTGACCGAGCCCGTTGAATGGCCGAGCTTCGATGGGGTGCCCGTCGATGTTGCGCTCGCGCTGTACGTGCCCGCCGGCGAGGCCGGAACTACGCACCTGCGTCTGCTCTCCAAGGCTGCCGTGATGCTGATGGACGCCGGCTTCCGTGACAAGGTGCGCGCGAGCACCGATCCCGTTGAGATTGCGGAGCTCATCAATAGCGGACTCGAAGACTAGAACGGTCATCCCGTTCAATCAATTGATCCTTCTCCAAGGAAAAGGGCCGCGACGCCGTATGGGTGTCACGGCCCTATTTGCGTTTCCCCAGATAAAACCTGCCAAAATAAACCTGTCCCTTTTTGGTAGGTCAGTTAACGCAGTCCAGGTTGAGCATATGCGAGTGAGCGGGCTCCGGGTGCGGTAAGGTGACGTGAAACAAGCGGGCGCTGACCTTTTGGTCGCGCCCGTGAAGTTGAACGTCAGATTGCCGTGTCCGGAGCCCGCGCAGCGCCGAGCAGTTACGCCGTTTGTAAAACGGCGTAACCTAAAGGTTCATGTTGCCGTGGATGTAGGGGGTGACCTCGGGGGAGATATGGTCGCAGCCCAGCTCGCGCAGCGCGGACTCGATAACGGCGGGCAGCGGGGTCTTGCCCTTGTCGTCGACGTCGGCACCGCCGAGGGTGGCAATCTTGGCGACATCTGCGGGTGCGGCCTCGATATGCATGCAGCCGCCGACCAAGCGCGCGCGTACCTGTGCCAGGTCAAGATCGTGTAGGTAATCCTCGCAGGCGCGGATCAGGGAGACCTTCTCGAACGTAAGCTCCTCGCCCGTGGGGACGCGTGTGGCAAGACATGCTCCCGCCGGCAGGTTCCAAACGGGATAGCCCCATGCGCGCAGTAGCTCGCGCTCTTCGTCCTTGGTAAAGCCGACCTCCATAAGGGGCGAGCGTACGCCGAGCTCTTCTGCCGCACGCATGCCGGGGCGGTAGTCACCGCGATCGCTTGCATTGCTGCCATCGATGACGGTGGGAAAGCCGAGCGACTTGGCGTGGTTGACGATGGCGGTAAAGCCGGCGTGCTTGCAGTGGTAGCAGCGATTAGCATCGTTGCAGGCTACTTGGGGGAGCTGCAGCTGATCCACCGAAAGATTGAGCACGGGGAGCTTAAAATGCGGCCCCTCATTGGCCTGCCCATCAACGGACTGCTCAAACGAAGTCTGCTCGGGCGTGCCGATGAGCGGCGTGGTGAGATGGACGAGGAGGGTATTGGTAGGCATGATGCGGGCACAGACCGCGGCCAAAAAGCTGCTGTCGACACCACCGGAAAAGCCGATGGCGACGCGTCCGTATGCCAAAAGCAGCTGCTCGAGTGCTGCGAGTTTGTCCTGAAGCTCCTCTGTGGGTGCGGCGGTGTCTGAAAGCATGAAAGTTCCTTACAGTAATTAAAGCTCGGATGAAACTATAATCCCACCGAGCTGCTTGTCATAAGACTTCCAGCTATGTAACGAAAGTGCAATATGCTATATACGTTATATACAAGCTTGTAAAGTGCGGTAGAGTGGCAGTAATGCAATCCGGCGAGGGGGACCGATATGATCAAGGCTGTTATTTTTGACATGGATGGAACGCTGGTCGATACCGAGCGTTTGGGGATTAAGGCCTGGAAGGCAGGCGCCGCTGAGCTGGGGCTCGCGATTGATGAAGCGCTGATCCATCAGTTTATCGGCCGCACGCTGCCCGATGTTATGGACATCCTCGATAAGCATTATGGCAGCCACGAAACCACCGAGGCGATCTATCGTCGCCACAAGGAGATTCGCGACGAGATGGTCAAGACCGAACTGGAACTTAAGGCCGGCGCCGCCGAGTGCCTAGACGAGCTGCTGGCTGCGGGCTATCACGTTGGTCTAGCGACGTCGTCGCGCCTCGTTACGGCCGAGCGCAACCTTAAGATGGTTGGCCTCTTTGACAAGTTTGAAACGGTAACGTGTGGCGAGGACGTCGTGCACGGCAAGCCCGACCCCGAGATGTATCTGCTCGCCTGCGAGCGCGCGGGCTTTGCTCCCGAGGAATGTGCCGTGGTCGAGGATTCGCGCAACGGTTGCGTCTCGGGCATTACGGCCGGCTGCCATGTCTTTGCCGTCCCCGATATCGTGCCGCTGCCGCAGGACGTGGTGGATGGCTGCGAGGCCGTACTCGATACGTTGTTCGACCTGGCGGCGGCAATCAAGACTGTGCGCTAGACAATTGCGGCGTTGAAACGAGCAATTGCTTACGTTTGCGCTTAAACAAAAGGGGTCCGGCAATGGTCGGGCCCCTTTTGCTTAAGCGGCGACTTAGCATACTCGCGGGCGTGCTATAGATACGCACCGAGGTTGATGGCCGTGGCGTCGGTCTGGCTGCTTGCCTGGGTGCTGGCGCGTTCCAGTAGGAACGGACGTACCAGTTCTTGGCGGTTGATATCCTCGGCGGCGACTGCGGTGACGGTACGCGCTGCGGAGCCGACACGGATATGCTTGATCTTTGCCGGGGCCTTGTTCTCGATTTGCTCCATCAGCAGTTGGACACCCTTGCGGCCAATCTCGTAGCCCGGGGGCGCTACCGTAGTGAGCGGGACCGATCCGCTCCAAGCGAGCGGGTTGCCGTCGCATCCGGCCACGCGTACTTGCCCGGGGACAGAGATGCCCTTGTCGACCAGTGCCGAAACGACGCCCGAGGCCAACACATCGGTCAGGCCGACGACAAAATCGGGACGTTCGTCCGCGGGGCGCTCGGCGATTTGGGCACCGATGCCGTAGCCGTCGGCAGCGGTATTCCATTCGCCGGCGTCGATGACTTCGATCTTGATATCGGGGTGCAGGGCGAGCGCCTTATGAATGCCAAGGACGCGCAGGGTGAGTTGCATAAATGCTGCTCGGCCGACGACGACAATATGGTGCGCGCCGCGGGCGATAGCAAGTTCGGCAATGATGCGACCCTGGGCCTCGTTGTCGGCCGCTACGTAGTAGCCGGGCTCGGAGCAATGGATGTCCAGATGGACGATCGGCACGGGCATCTTGGTCATGGCGGGGTGCCAGTCGGGGGATGCCATGGGCTGAACCATGACGCCGGACATCTGGGTGCCCATAAAGTAGCGCAGGTAATGGTCCTCGAGAATATCGTCGTTATCGGCGTTGGCGATGAGCAAGTCGTAGCCGTGCTTGCGGGCCTCGTTGTGGGCGCCGCTGGCGATTTGGAGCGAAAAGCCGTGATCGAGACGGGGGAGCACCAGGCCAAAGGACTTGGTGGCGCCGCCTGCGAGCTGACGGGCGCTTTGGTTGGGCAGGTAGCCAAGGCGATTGATGGTCTCGTTGATGAGCTTGAGGGTCTCGGAGCGCAGCTTTTCGGGGTGGTTGAGCGCGTTGGAAACCGTGCCCAACGAAACCCCGGCCTCGCGCGCGACGTCGCTGATTTTTACCTTTGCCATAGCGGCCCCTTTGATGCGTTTCAAGTACAAGCCAGATTGTAGCATCCCAAACCTTCTAAAAAGGGACAGGTTTATTTTGGCAGGTTTTATCTGGGGAAACGCTGTTGCCAGCGCGACCACCACGAGGGGGGCAGGTACCTTTGTGGTGGTTTGGACCGGCTGGACGTGTGTGCATCGGGTGGTATCTAAGTTGAGATACCACTTCTGGTATATCAGCTTGCGTTTGCGTGAGTACAATACTCGAACGTTGTACGTCTCAGCGCCCTTTGTGCGTGGACGTCTTGCAGTCACGCGAACGAAGGGATTTATCTTATGTGCGGAATCGTCGGCTACACCGGCTCTGATATTGCAAAGAACATCCTGGTCACGGGCCTCAAGCGTATGGAGTATCGCGGCTATGACTCCTCGGGCGTCGCGCTCGAGGTGGGCGAGGGCGCCGCGGCGCACCTCGACGTCATCCGCCGCGTGGGCAAGGTCGCGGGCTTGGAGAGCGAGCTTTCCAACATCGACAGCGACGCTACCTGCGGTATCGGCCACACCCGTTGGGCCACCCACGGCAAGCCCTCCGTCGTTAACGCTCACCCCCACACCAGCTGCGACGGCCGTATCGCCATCGTCCACAACGGCATCATCGAGAACTTCGCCGAGCTGCGCGAAGAGCTGGAGGGTCGCGGCCACCACTTTAAGAGCGAGACCGATACCGAGGTCTTCGCGCATCTGATCGAAGAGGCTTATGCCGAGACGCACGACCTGATGGCCTCCGTGCGCGAGGCTTGCACCCACGTGGTCGGTGCCTATGGTCTGGCCGCCGTGTGCGCTGACGAGCCCGGCGTGATCGCCGTGGCCCGCAAGGATTCCCCGATCGTGGTCGGCGCGGGCGAGACCGGCGCCTATGTCGCCTCCGACGTCATCGCGCTCATCGACGCCACCCGCGATGTCATGGTGCTCGAGGACGGTCAGTTTGCCAAGCTCACGCCCGCAGGCGTCGAGTACACCGACGAGGCCGGCAACGTTATCGAGCCCAGGGTCACCCACATCGATTGGGACCTGGACATGGCAGAAAAGGGCGGTTATCCCGACTTTATGCTCAAGGAGATTCACGAGCAGCCGCGCGTCGTGCGCGACACGCTGGTTGGTCGTATGACGCCGGCCGGCGAGCTCGACATCGACGAGCTGGGCCTTTCGCTCGAGGAACTCAACGACATCGACCGCGTCTACGTGATCGCTTGCGGAACCAGCTATCACGCTGGCCTCATTGCCAAGAATCTCATTGAGGGCTGGGCTCGCATCCCCACCGAGGTGGAGGCGGCCAGCGAGTTCCGTTATCGCAACCCCATCATCACGCCGACGACGCTCGTCGTTGCCGTGTCCCAGTCGGGCGAGACGGCCGATACCCTCGCCGCCATCCGCGACGCGCGCATCAAGGGTGCCAAGGTCTTCGGCATCACCAACGTGGTGGGCAGCCCCGTGGCGCGTGAGAGCGACGGCGTCATCTACACCAAGGCCAACAAGGAGATCGCGGTCGCCTCGACCAAGAGCTTCATCGGCCAGGTCGTGAGCCTCACGCTTTTGGCCCTGCTACTGGCGCAGGTCAAGTACCGCCTGACCACCAAACAGGCACGCATGCTGTTCCGCGAGCTTTCCGATACTGCCGAGCAGATCCAGTGGATTTTGGACACGCAGACCGATGCCGTGCATGAGGCTGCCCTGCTGTGCAAGGATGCGCAGTCGGCGCTGTTCGTGGGCCGCGGCATGGGTGCCGCTATTTCCTACGAGGGTGCGCTCAAGCTCAAGGAGGTCAGCTACCTGCACGCCGAGGCCTACGCCGCCGGCGAGATGAAGCACGGCCCCATTGCCCTGATCGACCCGGGCTTCCCTGTCATCGCTGTGGCCACCAAGAGTGCCACCTACGACAAGACCGTGTCGAACCTTATGGAGTGCAAGGCGCGCGGTGCCAATGTCATCGTCGTTGCCACCGAGGGCGACGAGGAGATCAACAAGATCGCCGACTGCATCATCCGCGTGCCGGCAGTCCGCGACGTGTTCAGCCCCATCACGGCGAGCGTTCCCCTGCAACTGCTCGCCCGCGAGGTCGCCATCCTGCGCGGCTGCGACGTCGACCAACCTCGCAACCTGGCCAAGAGCGTCACGGTAGAGTAGTTGGTTCCGCCGTTCTAGCGACCAAAGCCCGGCTCCGCATCAAGACGGAGCCGGGCCTTTTCTGCATTTGCCCAGATAAAACCTGCCAAAATGAACCTGTCCCTTTTTGGCAGGTTAGCGGAGCTTGCTGGTCTCGAAGTACTCGGGGAACTGGTCCAGAACCTCGGTCTGGTTGCGGAACATCATATGCAGGTGCTTGCTGACCAAAAAGCTCGCTTCGATGGGGTCGCGACCGGCGATAGCGCGGCGAATCTGCTTGTGCTCGTTCACGATGTCCTGATTGTCGAGAACCTGCGTGGCGGCGCGCAGCCAGCGGAAGCGCTCCAGGTCGGCATTGGTCTCTTCGAGCCACGACCACACGGTGCTGCGACATGCGATGCTAAAAATCATGTGATGCATGAGGTTGTCGCTCAAAAAGAAGCCGATGCGATCCTCTTCGGCCATGGCCTTTTCCTGCAGCGCGATGGCGCGGTCGAGCTGCTCGATGCCGGCCGACGTGGCGCGTGCACAGCATTCCACGATCACCTGCTTTTCCAGATGTTCGCGGATGTAACAGGCACTCTCGGCAAGGGTGAGGTTGATGGGTGAGACGTAGGTGCCGCTTTGGGGCACGGTGCGCACCAGGCCCTCTTGCGCCAGACGCACCAGTGCCTCGCGCACGGGCGTGCGACCCATGTCCAGGTCATCGCAAAGCTGCTTGACGCCCAGCTTTTCGCCCGGCTTGTAGTCCAGGTAGACGATTTTGCGTCGAATGGTGTGGTAGGACTGGTCCTGTAGGCTCGTTTCCTGCTCGCCGACGTGCATCGATTCTTCCATAGCGCCTCGCAACTGTTCTATCAAACTCATATGTCAGTTGTTAATTATGCCGCGAATCAGCTCTCCGCGGTGGGTAATTCGGCTCTTGCCTGAGAACTATTGCGGCATCTTAGTCTGTGTTTGCGCAAGGCTGCGCTCAATGTTGCCGTATCATAAGCCGTCGCAAACGTGAAATAGAAAGAAGGAATCCCATATGCAACTGGCAAACATCGTACGCGAGCGCTGGAAAGGCGTCTTGTTCTGCCTGATCATCGCCATTCCCGCGACGTTGCTCGGCAAACAAATTGAGGTGGTCGGCGGTCCGGTATTTGCCATCCTCTTTGGCATGGTCCTGGCGCTCGTCTTTCCCAAGAATCGTCGCGAACAGCTCGCCGCTGGCGTCACCTATACGTCCAAAAAAGTCTTGCAGTACGCGGTTATCCTGCTTGGCTTTGGCATGAACCTCTCCCAGATTCTGTCCAAGGGCGCCCAGTCGCTGCCGATTATCGTGGCGACGATCTCGACCTCGCTTGTCATCGCCTTTGTGCTCTGCCACGTTATGAACGTGCCGGGTAAGATCGCGACGCTTGTGGGTGTGGGTTCGTCGATTTGCGGCGGTTCGGCCATCGCTGCGACCGCACCCGTCATCGATGCCGACGATCGCGAGATTGCCCAGGCCATTTCGGTCATCTTCCTGTTTAACGTTATCGCGGCGCTCGTGTTTCCGACGCTTGGCGGCATGCTCGGGCTGACCAACGAGGGCTTTGGCCTGTTTGCCGGTACCGCCATCAACGACACCTCGTCCGTAACGGCTGCGGCGAGCGCTTGGGACAGCATGCATCCCGGCGCCAATGTGCTCGAGAGCGCCACGGTGGTCAAGCTCACCAGGACGCTGGCCATCATTCCCATCACGCTGGCGCTTGCTTGCTGGCAGATGCATCTGGCGCGCAAGGCCGGCGGCGACGCTAGGAGCACGTTCTCGCTTAAACGCGCGTTTCCCATGTTTGTGCTGTTCTTTGTGCTGGCGAGTGTGATCACCACGGTGCTTCAGCTTCCCGTGTCCATCACGGCGCCCATCAAGGAGCTGTCGAAATTCTTTATTGTGATGGCCATGGCGGCTATTGGCTTTAATACCGATATCGTCGAGCTGGTCAAAAAGGGCGGCAAGCCCATCGCGCTGGGCTTTTGCTGCTGGATTGGCATTGCGTGCATGAGTTTGGGAATGCAGCACGTGCTGGGAATCTGGTAGAGAAGTAGCTTGTTTGCGTGCTGGTTGCTGGTGAGCGCATTCTCACGGTGGAGCGATAGGAGCTCTTGCGGGTATGGCTTGTCCGCAGGTTTATAAGTCCCGAAGAGCTCTTATCGCCCCGCCAGGATGGCGATGCGGGGCAACACCTATACTCGCAGGACGGCGCTTTCTGCCCTATAGTGTTTGGTGAGCAATATCGTTCAATTTTGAAACACTCGGTCGTGCGACCGTCGGCGGTTGCATGTCGCTGCGGACAGGGGCAAATAATGGATAGCGATGCCAAGCTGAACATCTTGACCGAGGCCCTGGCTGCTGCCGGGGCCTCGGCATTGGCAATCGATGCGCGTGGGGACGTCGCGATCTCGACCATGAATGACGCGGCGCTCGAGCGGGATGTGGCGGCTTTTGTCGCTGAGCGCCTCGACCGTATAGGAGACGGCGCGCATCTGGTTATGGGGCGTGCGGGTACGCGCCTGAGCCTGACCGTTCGCCCCACCGACAAAGAGGGCGGGGGCCTTTGGGTCGTCGTGGTCCGCGAGGTGCGCGGTGCCGCGGCGCATGCGGGTATCGAGTGGCTCAACGCCGACGAAGTTGAGGCCCGCTACGAATCGAGCGCGTACGGCATCGTTGAGGGGGCGGCCTCGGTGGCTGCGCCGGTTGCAGAGAGTTACGCGCGCGGTGTGCCCCTTATGCTCGAGGGCGAGCTGGGAGCGGGTCAGGTCGAGATCGTCAAGCGCCTCTATCTGGACGGTCCTTTTGCCGGTCAGCCCTTTGTTTCCGTTGCGCTCGATGAGCTCACCGAGCGCGGTTGGCGCCATGTGCTCAAAAGCGCCGAATCGCCGTTGTTCCAAACGGGGCTGACCCTTTGCATTGAGGGCTGGAATGCGGTTGGCCCCCAGCGCCTCCGTGAGCTGGTCTCCACGATGACCGACACCGCGTTGGCGACGCGCTGCCATGTGGTGCTGACGGCGAATGACATGCCGGGCGGCGGCGAAAGTGATCAAGCCGCGTTTGTGACCGAGCGCTTCGCCTGTGCGGTGAGCGTGGCGCCGGCAATCGCCGAGCAGGGAGCCGCGTCGACGAAGGTTGCGCGCTATTTGGAATATCTCGCTGATGCATTTGAGACGGCAGCACCCACGCTGTCTGCCGCGGCGACGAAGACGCTCGATGCCTACCGCTGGCCGCGCAACTATCTGCAGCTTCGCGAGGTCTCGGAACGACTGTATATATTGGTGGGGGCGGGCACGGTGAACCGCGCTGTGGCGGAGGAAGTGCTCGCCCAAGAGGACGTGATTAAGACTGCAACCTTTGGCGCCCCGACGCTCGAAAGCGACCTGTATATCCTGCGACCGCTGGCCGATACCGAGCGAGATATCGCGCATCTGGTTGTAGACCATCTCCACGGCAACCGAACCCGTGCGGCGGAGGTGCTGGGCATAAGCCGTACAACACTGTGGCGCTTGCTGAAGGACGATGACCGTTGAGCGAGGCGCCCGTGACCGCGCGCGACGCGTGTGCTACAGTCCAAAGCGTTATTGTTTCGATTTGGTTACGGCGTGCGAGGGCATATGGCTGAGACTTCAAAACCGAGCCGCAGAAGGCGGAGTGCCGCGCCGGTCAACCGACGCACGACATCGGTGACGTGGGGCAAACACGCCTCGGGGTTTGATGGCTCGTTCAAGCGCACTAAATACGGCTATCCTTCGGCAAGCGCCCGCTTGGCAATGCAGGCAGAGTCCTCGCTGTGGGGCCGCAAACGCGTGGTGGGATCAAAGCTCAAGCACGACGGAACGCTCGGCTACATCAGCCGCGGGGCGGCTCGCCGCAGCGGGCTCAATCCCGCCGGCTGGCATCGCTACGTGCCGATTGTGGCCGCCGTTGCAGTGATCGTCATCGCGCTCGCTGCGCTCGGATATGCCGGCGGTGGCGCCAACTTGGACGCAATGTTTAAATCGCCCGAGCTCGCGCATGCAGGCACAGAAGTTGTCGAGGGCGCACAGACCCAGACGGGCGTTGCGCCCCAGCGCGGTATCGTCGCGGCGGCCTCCACCATCGCCGATGCGCAAAAGGACGAAGACAAGCAAGGCGACGACGTCGAAACGGCCCAGACGAACGAAACGACGACAACGGCGACGTCAATATAAGTTGCGAGTGGGGTAGCTAAAATAGCCCCGTCCCAAATTAGCTACCCCTGCTGACGTTCCTGTACTATTTCACGTACACCACGTTGTTGCGGCGCGGCTTTGCCTCGGGTAGCGTGTCCTCGGCGTAGCCAAGAATGCAGTTACCGACGCCGCGCAGGCTGCCGTCGGCGGGCAGGCCCCAGCTGGCCAGCAGCTCCAGGCCCTCGGGCGAGTCAAAGACCTCATGCGCGCGGTGAATCCAGCACGAATCGACACCCAGTGCATAGGCGGCGTTGAGCAAGTTGCCCATGGCGAGCGAGCCGTCTTCCAGATGTGTGGGCACGCTGCGGTCAACCAGCACCACCACAACGGTCTTGGCGCCATAGAAGGGGTCGCTGTTGCTGTCCATGACCTGGGCGTTGAGCTGTGAGAGATGCTCGACGGTCGCGGGGTCGGTGACGGCGACAAACGTCACCGGCTGGCGGCCCATGCCGCTCGGTGCATATTGGCCGGCTTCGATAATACGTGCAAGCTTTTCAGCCTCGACGGGACGATCGCTGTAGTTGCGGCAGCTGCGGCGGTGAATGAGTGCTTCGATAGTCTCCATGGTGTCTCCTTGCGGTGGCGTTGCAGATGCCCCGTTCATACCCGTCGGGCTTAAACGATAGACGGTCAATTGCCCGGCCAAAAGGATAGATTCCAATTGGGAAAGTAGGTTTGCATAAAAGTACCTTCAGAATGTGACAAACAAATGGGATGGTTAAACGTTTTATCCCGTCTACCCTGCGGTTTTTTACCACTTGCCTAAATGACGAACGCATAACCTTTGATAAAGGTTTTACTAAAGGAGTACCAACGTTTATCAATGCGCCGTGGTGGCGCCGGGCCAGGAGGTAACATCATGTTCCAGGCTGGAGATGTCGTCGAGACCGATTTCGAAGGATTTCTGAAGCTGCTGCGTTCCAAGACGCGCGCTTTCGTGTCGATCAACGATCACGAGTACTACATCACGCACACCGATGGCTATTGGCGTGTTCAGGATTGCGAGGCCCTCAACGACAAGGGCCACTTTACTGACTGCTCCGAGCTGGTCAACACGGTCTGCGAGGTCGTCGAGCTGCCGTGGATTGCCGGCAAGAGCCTGCATGACAGCTTCTCGGGTGCTACGGTCTATGAGGCCGTCGCTGCTTAACAGCCAACACTCGATATTCTCTCGCAACCGCCGGCGCCGCCCCCGCGCCGGCGGTCTTTTTTGTCGATATGCTTATGTAGAGCCGACCATAAACAACGAGCTTGTTGACGATAGTCAAAACTCGGACTAATGTAGAGATATTAATTGGTCAAAACTCGGACTATCGAATGGTGGGAGAGATGAATAGTGCAGTTAGCCCGGTCGATTTCGACCGGATGCTCAACGGGCTTGACCGTATCTATTCGGAGTTCGCGCGCGCCTGCGGTCTTTCGGACTGCGCCTACTGGATGCTCGTCGACACGAGTGCGGCGGGCGGAAGCGTTGCCGTGAGTCGGCTGACGAGTGAATGGTTCTACAGCAAACAGACCATCAATTCGGCGATCAAGACGCTTAGGGCGCGAGGGCTTGCGACGTTGGAGTTTGCCGAAGGTAGTCGTAAGAACAAGGTTGTGCGACTGACCGAAGAAGGCGTGCGGTTTGCCAAGTGCTACGCGTTGCCAGCGCAAAAAGCCGAGCAACAGGCATTCGAGGCGCTCGAGCCGTGGGAACAGCGCGAGATCATGCGCTTGGTCGGTAAGTTCTCCCATGTTCTTAACGAAGAGTGCGAGGCATTTAAACGGCAAGTGGCCGCTGAGAACGAGGCTGAGGATAAGAGCGAAGGGGAGACATGCGACTCTTAATGAGGTTTATGAGGCCGTATCGCGGGCTGATTGCGGTGACGCTGTTTGCGGTGCTGATAGATAACGTCGGTACGCTGTTGGTTCCCACGATGCTGGCGAACATGGTCAACACCGGTATTACCACGGGCGATATCGACTATATTTTACGCAACGGCCTGTACATGCTTATCGCGACCGGCATGGCCAGCGGCGGCACGGTGCTGGGCTGCTATCTTTCGGCGCGCCTGGCCGCCAACGTGGCCTGCGATATCCGCAATGCCGTGTACGACAAGTCGCTCGAACTCGCGGCTAGCGACTTTGAGCGCTTTGGCACGGGTTCGATGATCACACGCTCGCTCAACGACATCAACGTGATTCAGCAAGCTGTCCTTCAGACGATTCAGTTGGTGCTGCCGGTGCCGTTCTTGGCCGTGGCAGGCATCATTTTTGCTTGGTTCATCGATCCCGCCATGGGCACGCTGCTGGGTGTGGTCGTTGCGATCGTGCTGGTGGCGGCGGTCTTTACGGTGGCTAACGCCGCGCCGATCTTTATGCGCCTGCAGAGCTTTATCGACCGCATGAACGTGGTGCTGCGCGAGAACATCGTGGGCGTGCGCGTCATCCGCGCATTTAACAAGGAGCGCCACGAGGAGCAGCGCCTGGACGAGGTGTTTAGCGATTACGCGGCCAACGCCATCAAGGTCAACCACCTGTTTGTGGGTCTCGACAGTTCCAGCTTCTTTTTGATGAATATCGCCGAGGTGGCGGTGCTGTGGGTGGGCGGCAACCGCGCGGGCGTCCACGCCATGCAAATCGGCAGCATCTCGGCCGTGTTGGAATACGCGATCTTGATCCTGTTCTTTGTGATGATGGCGCAGATGGTGATTCTGACGCTTCCGCGCGCTGCGGCGTGCCTCAACCGCGCGCAACAGGTGCTCGAAATCGAGCCGAGCATCGTGGACGGCAAGGCAACGCTGGGCGACGGGGCGCCTGAGTCCGCGGATGGTGCCGACGCGGTTGCCGTGTTCGACCATATGTCGTTCCGTTTTGACGATGCCGACGAGGACACCCTGTGCGACCTGAGTTTTGCCTGCCGCCGCGGACAGACGACCGCGATCGTGGGCTCAACGGGCTCGGGCAAGTCAACGGTGGCCAAGCTTTTGCTTCGCTTCCACGATGCCACCAAGGGCGCCATTCGCCTGAACGGCGTTGACCTGCGCGACCTTTCGCAAGGTGAGATTCGCGGGCATATCGCTTACGTGCCGCAGAAGGCGTGGCTGTTCTCGGGCACGGTGGCGAGCAACCTGCGCTTTGGCAACGAGGGCGCGACTGATGCCGACATGCTCCATGCGCTGGAGGTTGCCCAGAGCACCTTTGTGCTCGATCAGCCCCAGGGGCTCGATACTCCGGTATCCCAGGGCGGCACGAACTTCTCGGGCGGTCAGCGCCAGCGCCTGGCGATCGCCCGCGCACTCATGAAGCATGCCGATCTATATATCTTCGATGACAGTTTTTCGGCCCTGGACTTTAAGACCGATGCCGCCCTGCGCCATGCGCTGCAGGACGAGACGCGCGATGCCGCGGTGCTCATCATCGCGCAACGTATCTCGACTATTTTGCATGCCGATCAGATCGTGGTGCTCAAAGACGGCGAGATCGTGGGCCTAGGCACGCACGACGAGCTCATGGAAACCTGCGAGGTGTACCGCGCTATCGCGGAATCGCAGATGAAGGGAGGTGAGTAGCATGACCGAGGAGCTCAAGAAGCAGGCCATCGCCGAGGATGCCGCGGTTGCAGAGACAGTTGAGGAGACGGGCGCCACACCCGGCCTGGACGAAGCCGCCAAGGCGGCGGAGCGCGAGGCTCGCCGCCAGGCACTCTACGAGGAAAACGAGCGCGCCGAGGACGAGCGCGCCCGCGCCGAGGCGGAACGCATGCGCGACGTTGACGACGAGGACGAGGACGAGACGCCCCGCGACACCTGGGCGACGGTGCGCCGCCTGTGGAGCGAAGCCGCCGGCGACCATTGGCGCTTCTATATCGTGTTCGCGAGCATCGTGTTCTATGTCATCTTTAACACCGCGGCGCCGGCTTACAGCGCCCGCGTGATCGATGAGCTGTGGGGGCACATGAAGCTGGCGTTTGCCAACAACACTACCTTCAGCATTACCTGGGAGAACTGCGGCAGGACCATCTTCATCTACTTTATGATCTGGACTGCCGCCGCCTCGTTCTACGCACTCCAGAGCTTTTTGATGTCGAGCGTTGCCGAGCGCCTCAACCTGCGCCTACGCAACCGCATCGCGCAAAAGCTCAACCGTCTGCCGCTTGCCTACTTTGATGCACATCGTCCCGGCGAGGTCGTCAGCCGTGCGACCAACGACTTGGACAAGATGTCCGAGAGCATGCAGCGCGGCTTGCTGCAGCTTCTGGTGTCGATCGGTACCGTGGTGGGCGCCGTGAGCGTGATGTTCGTGTTTAGCGTGCCTCTCACGCTTGTCTTTTTGTTCTTTACGGCGCTTTCGCTGCTGGTGACGAAGGTCGTTTCGCGCCGCACGCACGATGTGACGGGCGAGCGCCAGGAGTGGGTGTCCAAGATTACGAGCGCGGTCGAGGAAGGCTACTCGGGCCGTCTGGTAATCCGTGCGTTTAACCGCGAGCGCCAGAGCTCTGCCGAGGTGCACGAGGCTTCGAAGGAGCTGGCGCGCGTGAGCGCCAAGGCCGACTTTATGATTAACGCCGTCGGTCCCGCGGTGCGCTTTATCGGCCGCTTGGCGCAGATCGTGATTGCGCTTGTGGGCTGCAGCATGTTGGTTGCCGGGCATATGACCGTCGGCGTGTTCCAGGCGTTCTTCCAGTTTATCTATGAGGCGTCCGAGCCCATGACGCAGCTGTCGTTTACCTTTAACTCGCTACAGAGCGCGCTGGCGAGCGCCGAGCGCGTGTTCGACCTGCTCGACGAGCCCGAGATGGAAGCCGATCCGTTGCCAGCGGCCGCCGCCAAGCTGCCAGGCAAGGTGGAGGGCCGTGTCGCTTTTGAGCATGTGCGCTTTGGCTATTCGCCCGACAAGCCGCTTATGCGCGACGTGTCGTTTGCCGCCGAGCCGGGTCAGAAGATCGCGGTGGTGGGAACCACGGGTGCGGGTAAGACCACGCTCATCAATCTGCTCATGCGCTTCTACGAGATCGACGGTGGTCGCATTACCCTCGACGGCGTGGACACGAGCCGCATGGATCGCGGCGAGCTGCGCCAGCAGTTTGGCATGGTGTTGCAGGACGCCTGGCTGTTCGATGGCACCATTGCCGAGAACATCGCCTATGGCTGTCCCGAGGCAACGCGCGAGGAGATTGTCGCGGCCGCACGTGCCGCTCAGGTCGACTTCTTTGTGCGCACTATGCCGCAGGGCTACGACACGCGTGTGGCTAACGATGCCGAGAGCATCAGCCAGGGCCAACGTCAGCTGCTGACCATCGCGCGCGTGCTGCTCAACAACCCGGCGATCCTCATCCTGGACGAGGCGACGTCGAGCGTGGACACGCGCACCGAGCTCGCCATCGGCCGTGCCATGGACGCGCTCATGCGCGGGCGCACGAGCTTTGTGATCGCGCATCGCCTGTCGACGATCGTGGATGCCGACCTGATCTTGGTCATGGATCACGGCAACATTATCGAGCAAGGCACGCATAAGGAGCTGCTCGCTGCCGAGGGTGCCTATGCCGACCTCTACTTGAGCCAGTTCGCCTAATGTGACAAAGGGACAGTCC
>CAUEUQ010000022.1:0-24862 GCA_959021215.1 uncultured Collinsella sp.
GGCCGTGCACAAGGCCAACATCATGAAGGCGACCGACGGCCTGTTCCTGCGCGTTGCGCGCGAGGTGGCCGCCAACTATCCCGATATCGAGTTCAACGACAAGATCGTCGACGCCACCTGCATGGGCCTGGTCCAGAACCCCAATGACTTCGATGTCCTGGTGCTGCCCAACCTGTACGGCGACATCGTGAGCGACCTGTGCGCCGGCCTGGTAGGTGGCCTGGGTATGGCCCCCGGCTCCAACATCGGTGCCGACTGCGCCATCTTCGAGGCAACGCATGGCTCCGCACCCGATATCGCGGGCAAGGATATAGCCAACCCCACGGCCGAGATCCTCTCTGCTGCGATGATGCTCGATCACCTGGGCGAGAACGATGCCGCCAATCGCATTCGTGCCGCCGTATCTGCCACGCTCGACGAGGGCGAGCAGGTTACCGGTGACGTACGTCGTGCCCAGACCGGCTCCGTTGAGGGCGCTGTGGGCACGCAGACCTTTGCCGATGCCGTTATCGCGCACCTGGTCTAAGGTATGCACGCTGCAAACGCCTAAATAGTACTTAAGTGTTTGCGTATAACCTAAGAATCAATACGCCCGGCGCTCTGCCGGGCGTATTCTATTGGGGACTATGTTTCCTAACAAGGAGTAACTGATATGGGTCTGATTCAAAAGAAGGACGAGAAGGACGAGATCGACGGCATCCAGATCATCGAGCGCGGCGAAGGCCCCGACGGTGATGAGGACGAGAAGATCGACCTGGTCGCCGGCACGTCTGCCGAACATATTGCCGCCGGCACGACCGCCGAGGAGGAAGACGCTCGCCTGGAGGCAAAGATCGCCGCGGACGCCGCCGACGAGAACCTCATGCCCCAGGAGCAGGACGAGGACGACGACTCCGACGTGGACGACCACGCTTGTAAGCACAAGAAGACGATGATTGTCGCCTTTGTGGTCGCCATCGTGATCGCTGCCGTGGTCGGCTTCTTTATTGGCAACGGTGGTTTTGGCGGCAAGGGTGTCGGCTCGTCGACCCTGACCGAGGATCAGCTCGATTCGACTGTGGCAAGCTATAGCTACAACGGCAAGAAGAGCGACATCACCGCGCGTGAGGCCATCGAGAGCCAGTACAGTCTCGACACCGTCAAGGACGACGACGGCAACTACACCGCTCCGTCTGCCGACGTTATCCTGTCCTACGTGCGCAACCAGATTCTGCTGGACGCTGCCGAGGACGAGGGCATTACCGTCTCTTCCAAGGAAATGAAGCAGTACGCCGAGGATTCCATCGGCACCTCCGACTACAAGACCATGGCCACGCAGTACGGCGTGTCCAAGGACCAGGCCAAGCAGATCGTCCGCCAGTCCGCGACGCTGCAGAAGCTCTACAAGAAGAAGGTGGGCGATAGCTCCGCAAGCATGCCGACCGCCCCGACCGAGCCTGCTGACGGCAACGAGGAGACCGCGAGCAAGGACTACGCCGACTACATCATCAACCTTGCCGGCGATGAGTGGGATAGCTCAAAGGGCACTTGGAAGGATGCCGACAGCACCTATGCCAAGGCCTTTGCCGATGATGCCTTTACGGCCGATAGCGCTACCTATAAGCAAGCCATGACCGCCTACTATACTGCTTATCAGCAGTATTCCTCGCAGGCTTCGAGCGCCAGCTCCAAGTGGACCGAGTATGCGAACGGCCTCTACGCCAAGGCCAACATCAGCATCTACGGCCTGTTTGCGTAAGGTTTGCCTGCACTACTGCGCGCTAACCGATCACCTGATTGAGCCCGCTAGAACGGACAACGTTCTAGCGGGCTTTTTGTTGCCGAAATCAATAGGATAGGCCTCGCGCCCGCACAAGCGCTCCATCGGGTTCCCCTAATTCATCTGGGAAAACAACTGCAAACGATTGCAAGTAACCGGTGAACGGTCGAAAACTACCGTTCACCGATAATCTCAAGACTGGTTCTAACTGGTATTAAATCAAAAAGACCAATTCACATATCTTCACAATGACCTGCAATTTTTCTTCACGCTATTTTTAGCCGCCCTGCGTTGTTTAGACACAAGAAAAGATCCGATCTTTTGCCAAAACATTTCGAAACGGTTTCAAAACCGCAGGTAGAAGTGTTAACGACCGGTAAACGGTCGATTTATCACCGTGAGCGGTGCAAAAACGTTTTACCGTATGAATCAACGAAAGCGACCTCTTCTGGGGTGATATAGTGACAACAACACGTCACGTGGTTACTACCAGTTTAGAAACCACTGGTCTTCAAAGAACGCTTTCTAAGAAGCTTTAAGGGCGAGCGCCCGCTGGCTTCCGAAAATCATCGGACTCAGATTGTACACACCTTCGGAAGGGAAATTTGAATGGTTGGCTTTATTCTTACCGGTCATGGACAGTTCGCACCCGGCCTTGCAAGCGCTATCGCTATGGTTGCCGGCGACCAGCCTGCTTTTACCGTCGTTCCTTTTGAGGGCGACCAGGCTGCTTCCTACGGTGAGGATCTCCGCGCCGCTATTACCGCCATGCGCGAGGAGTGCGATGGCGTGCTCGTCTTTACCGACCTGCTTGGCGGCACCCCATTCAACCAGTCGATGATGATTGCCCAGGATGTCGACAATGTCGAGGTTCTGACCGGCACTAACCTTCCCATGGTTATTGAGCTTCTGTTCCTCCGCGGCAACGCCACGCTCGCCGAGCTTGGCGAGCAGGCCGTGACCGTTGGCCAGACGGGCATCACCGCCCAGACGGTCGCATCCGTTGCCGACTCCGAGGAAGAGGATATCTTCGGCGACGAGGACGGCATCTAATGGCCGATTTCGGAGCCAACGTCCTGAGCTCCTCGGTCGCCCTTTTAGGCCTGCTTGTCATCATGGGCTTGATTTACACCATCTGGTCGCAAATCAACATGAAGAAGAAGCAGAAGTACTTCAAGGAGCTGCACACCGAGCTCAAGCCGGGTCAAGAGGTTCTTTTCGCCGGCGGTATCTACGGAACCGTCAAAGGCATCGAAGGCGAGAAGGTCCAGATCAAAGTCCGATCCGGAGCCGTCGTAGATGTTTCGCGTTACGCGATTCAGGAGATCAAGTAACTGTCGTCAGCAAATAACGAAAGGAAGCTGATCAACATGGCAGAACCCAACAT
Source organism: uncultured Collinsella sp. (assembly GCA_959021215.1). Lineage (GTDB taxonomy): Bacteria > Actinomycetota > Coriobacteriia > Coriobacteriales > Coriobacteriaceae > Collinsella. Next base: position 3,147 of record CAUEUQ010000022.1, read on the forward strand.
TCTTCTTACCCGCATCGATAACCGACTGGTTCATGGTCAGGTTGCCACCCAGTGGAACTCCACCCTGGGCTCCAACCTCATCCTCGTCGCCAACGACGACGTGGCGTCCAACACCATGCGCCAGAACCTCATGAAGATGGCCGCTCCCGCCGGCGTCGCTACGCGTTTCTTCTCTCTGCAGAAGACCATCGACGTCATTGGCAAGGCGAGCCCGCGCCAGAAGATCTTCATCGTGGCCGAAACACCGGAAGACGTGCTTACGCTCGTCAAGGGCGGTGTGCCTATAAAGAAGGTAAACATCGGCAACATGCACATGTCGGAAGGAAAGCGCCAAGTCGCCACCTCCGTCGCAGTTAACGACGAGGATGTCGCTGCGTTTAAAGAGCTGCAGGAATTGGGGGTGGAGTTGGAGATCAGGCGCGTTCCGAGCACGCCTGTTGAGGACACGAGCAAGCTCTTCTCGTAATCCTCGTGATCCACGTTGTCAGGAGTGAAACCCTGACGTTCTGTACGTGATATCCAAAGTGCGTACATTCATTTTGAAAGGAGGAGCAAGATGGAATACTCGATCATCCAGATCGCTCTGGTCTTCGTTGTTACGTTCATCGCGGCAATCGACCAGTTTGATTTCCTCGAGTCTCTCTATCAGCCCATCGTCACCGGCGCCGTCATCGGTCTTATCCTTGGCGACCTCAACACCGGTCTTCTCGTGGGTGGTACCTATCAGCTCATGACGATCGGCAACATGCCGATCGGAGGCGCTCAGCCGCCTAACGCCGTCATCGGCGGCATCATGGCAGCCATTCTCGCTATCGCCACGGGCCTCGAGCCCAACGCGGCAGTCGGCCTCGCTATTCCGTTCGCCCTGCTTGGCCAGCTTGGCGTTACCCTGGTCTTCACGCTTATGTCCCCGCTTATGTCCACGGCCGATAACATGGCTCACAACGCGGACACCAAGGGCATCGAGCGCCTGAACTACTTCGCCATGGCTCTGCTCGGCCTGATCTTCGCTGTCGTCGTCACCCTGTTCTTCATCGCTGGCGCTACCATTGGTCAGACCATCGCTTCCGCCATCCCGACTTGGCTGCAGACCGGTCTGTCCGCTGCAGGCGGCATGATGCGCTTCGTCGGCTTCGCCGTCCTGCTCAAGGTTATGATGAACCGCGATATGTGGGGCTTCTTCCTCATGGGCTTTGGCCTCGCGCTCATCACCGTTGCCAACGATTCGCTGGCAACCCCTGCTCTGCTCATCCTCGCTCTCATCGGCTTCGGCATCGCTTTCTGGGACTTCCAGCAGCAGACCGAGCTGAAGGGTGCAGCTGTTTCTGACGGAGGTGACTTCGAAGATGGCATCTAATGAGTATGTGATCCCGGAGCACTACGAGGATCTCACTCCTGCTCCGCAGCTCGACCAGAAGACCCTCAACAAGATGGCTTGGCGCTCCTGCTTCCTGCAGGCCTCGTTCAACTACGAGCGTATGCAGGCCGCTGGCTGGCTCTACTCCATCATCCCCGGTCTGGAGAAGATCCACACCAACAAGAACGACCTCGCGGCTTCCATGAGCCACAACCTGGAGTTCTTCAACACCCACCCGTTCCTCGTCACCTTTGTTATGGGCATCGTGCTTTCGCTCGAGCAGAACAAGGTTGACATTCCCACGATCCGCGCCGTCCGCGTCGCCGCAATGGGCCCGCTCGGTGGCATCGGTGACGCCCTGTTCTGGCTGACGCTCGTGCCTATCACGGCCGGCATCACCTCCAACATGGCCATCAACGGCAACGCCGCTGCGCCGATCATCTTCCTGGTGATCTTCAACGCCGTTCAGTTCGCTCTGCGCTTCTGGCTCATGAACTGGTCCTACAAGCTTGGCACCAGCGCTATTGACGCTCTGACCGCCAACATGCAGGCCTTCACGCGTGCCGCTTCCATCATGGGCGTCTTCGTCGTCGGTTGCCTGGTCGTCACCATGGGTGGCACCCAGATCAACCTCCAGATCCCCAACGGCACCACCCGCGGCCTCTCCGCTACTACCGTGATTGTCTCCGAGAAGGAGGCCGAGAACTTTACCGGTATGGAGGGCATCGATACCGAGACCGCTGAGGCCGGTACCATCGCCATGACCGATAAGGACGGCAACGCCCTTACCGCTTCCGATGCCGACGGCAACGCTGTCGAGTGCGGCGTCACCGATCTGGGCAACGGCATGGAGTCCGTGACCTACGGCACCGTTACCGAGGATCCGGTCAACTTCTCTGTTGCCGACACCCTCAACACCATCGTCCCGAAGCTCGTCCCGCTTATGCTTACGCTGCTGCTTTACTACATGTTCGCTAAGCACAGCTGGACCCCGACCAAGGGCATTCTCCTGCTCTTCGTCCTTGGCATCCTGGGCGCTGGCCCGCTTGGTCTCTGGCCGAGCATCTGGTAAGGCTCTAGCTTGAGGGGTGTGTCCCTACGCGGCTCACACTCCGACCCCTTAAGCCATGTGTATGTTAAAAGCCGCGCGCTCTTTCGAGCACGCGGCTTTTGTTTTCTTGATGATTCGGGTGTTGCAGACTGATAATGCTTAACACCCTAGGTAGTTAGCCGAATTCGAGCAAAAGGGAGGATAGGATGGCGATCGGAGCGCGTAAGCAACCGCTGTACGATCAGCTGGTCGATATTCTGACCGAAAAGATCGACCATGAATATCGCGCCGGTGACATGATTCCTTCCGAGCGCGAACTTTCGGAGCGCTATGGTCTCTCGCGCACTACGGTACGCCTGGCTCTGCAGGAACTGGAGCGTTTAGGACTGGTGGTTCGGCAGCACGGTCGCGGTACCTTTGTGACCGACCGTTCGGCAAAAGCAACCAATCTTATGCAGTCCTACAGCTTTACCGAGCAGATGCGCGCGATGGGTCGCGACCCCGAGACCACGATTCTCGAGTTTTGCGAGATGGAGGCCGATAAGAATCTGGCCGAGCATATGGGATTGCGTATCGGTGATCGCATTTTTAAGCTTAAGCGCCTTCGTTCTGCCGATAACATGCCCATGATGGTCGAACGCAGCTATCTACCGGTTCGTCAATTTCTGTCCCTAAAGCGACCACTGCTGGAGCGTAAGCCGCTTTACGATGTGATTGAGCAAGACTTTCAGCAAAAGATTCGCGTGGCCGAAGAGGAGTTCTATGCGAGCATAGCCCGTCCCACCGACGCCCACCTTTTGGGAATTGTCGAGGGCTCGCCTGTGCTCGATTTGGTCAGGACTACGTATAACGAGTCAAACGAGGTTGTGGAGTATACACTCTCGGTTGCTCGTGCCGATCAGTTTAAATACAAGGTTTACCACCAGCGTAGCAACTAGTGTCCGCATCGTTTCCATATGATGATTCTTTGCATTTAACTGGTTACTACCAGATAACCAACCGAAGTGTATAATTGCACGTCAGAGGATTACTTCTAGAGAGAGGTATTAGAAATGTTCGAGAAGAGTGTCGAGGAGCTCACCGAGCTCGGCGCCCAGATCACCACGGCCGAGATTGCTCAGCAGCCCGAGCTTTGGCGTGATACGCTCAACATCTATCGCGAGAACAAGGAGGCCATCGAGGCCTTCCTGGCCGAGGCTCGCGCTATGGGCGAGGGTCGTCTGTCCGTTGTCTTCACCGGTGCCGGTACGTCCGACTACGTTGGCGATACCTGCGCCCCGTACCTGCGTCACGCTGGCAACACTGATCTCTACGACTTTAAGCCCATCGCCACGACCGACATCGTGAGCGCTCCGCGCGACTTCCTGCGCGCCGAGGATCCCACGCTCGTGGTTTCCTTTGCCCGCTCTGGCAACAGCCCCGAGAGCCTTGCCGCCGTTGCCGTTGCCAAGGAGCTCGTCCACAACGTCAAGTTCCTCAACATCACCTGCGCTCCCGAGGGCAAGCTCGCCGTCGAGTCTGCCGATGATCCCAATGCGCTGACGCTGCTCATTCCGCGCGCCAACGACAAGGGCTTCGCCATGACCGGTTCTTATTCCTGCATGACCCTGCTCTCCACCCTTATTTTCGACACTGCCTCTGACGAGCAGAAGGCCGAGTGGGTCGAGACCATCGCCAAGATGGGCGAGGAGGTTATCGCTCGCGAGTCCGAGGTCGCCGATTATCTCGCTGGCGACTTCAACCGCGTGACCTACCTGGGCTCCGGCTCCTTTGGCGGCCTTGCTCAGGAGAGCCAGCTTAAGATTCTCGAGCTTGCTCACGGCCTGGTTGCCACTTCTTACGACACTTCCATGGGCTATCGTCACGGACCCAAGTCCTTCGTCGACGATAAGACGCTCGTCTTCGTGTTCGTCAACAACGACGCCTACACCCGTCAGTACGACATCGACATCCTCAACGAGATCGGTGGCGACAAGATCGCTCAGCACACCGTCGCCGTTCAGCAGGAAGGTGCCACCGTCTATGAGGGTGAGTCCTTCACCTTTAAGGGCTACGAGGCACTTCCCGAGGGCTACCTTGCTCTGCCGTTCGTGATGTTTGCCCAGGCTATCAGCCTGCTCAACTCCGTGCGCGTGGGCAACACGCCCGATACGCCGAGCCCCACCGGCACGGTCAACCGCGTGGTTAAGGGCGTGACGATTCACCCCTTCACCGCTTAATCGCGTCCCCCTGTAAGGGCGCCCGTCCGCTCATAACGGCGGGCGGGCGCTTTTTGTTTTACGTGTGCTGGGTATAAGCATCACCACAGTCAACTGCTTTAGAAGCAAGGAGTGCATATGAGCACGTACGCAATTAAGGCTGACAAGTTCTTCTTGCCGGCAGGCCCGCAACTGGGCGGCTATCTTATGGTCGAGGATGGCGTCTTTGGCGCCTGGCAGGCCGACGAGCCCTCTTGCGAGATTAAGGACTACACGGGATCGTGGATCGCGCCGGGTATGGTCGATACTCACATCCATGGCTTCTACAACCACTCAACTACCGATAACGATCCCGAGGGCATCGATATCAGCTCGACCGAGCTCGCCCGTCGCGGTACCACCAGCTGGCTGCCCACGACGTTCACTGATGGCGTCGAGCAGATCAAGGACGCCTGCGCCGCTATCGCCCAGGCGGACGAGGGTCGCGGCCCCGACTTCTGCGGTGCTCGCATTCAGGGCATCTACCTGGAGGGCCCTTTCTTTACCATGAAGCATGTGGGCGCGCAGAACCCCGCTTACCTGATCGATCCCTCCGAGGAGGTCTTCGACCAGTGGCAGGAGGCTGCGGGTGGTCGCATCGTTAAGAGCGCCATGGCGGCCGAGCGCGACGGTGCCGCTGCTTATGCGGCTGCTCTGAACGCCAAGGGCGTCGTGACCAGCATCGGTCACTCCGACGCCACCTACGATGAGTGCATCGCCGCCATCAACGCCGGTGCCAGCTGCTTTACGCATACCTATAACGGCCAGCGCGGGCTGCATCACCGTGAGCCCGGTGTCGTGGGTGCTGCCATGTCCACGCCCGAGACCTACGCCGAGATCATCTGTGATGGCAAACACGTAAACCCCGCTGCCATCAAGGCGCTGCTGCAGGCAAAGGGCTGGCAGCATACGGTGCTCATCACCGATTGCCTTGGCTGCGGCGGCATGCCCGAGGGCAGCTACACCAGTGGCGGCATGGACGTCATCATGAAGGACAACCTGTGCTGGCTCGCCGACGGCAAGAGCATTGCCGGCTCGGTGCTCACGCTTGCCCAGGGCGTCAAGAATATCGTCGACTGGGGCATCGCCAGCGCCGATATCGCCATTCGCATGGCAACCGAGGTGCCGGCACGCTCCGCGCACATCGAGGATAAGTGCGGCAGCATCATGCCGGGTCGCGACGCCGACTTTGTCGTGTTCGACCATGAGCTCACCCTCGTCGAGACGTATGTTGGCGGCCAGAGCGTCGGCAACGCCTTTACCGAGTAACGATAGAAAAAGACGGCGGGCCCGAATCTGCTCGGACCCGCCGTATGGGTTAAACGCTCAAAAGCACCTTTACAGTTACAGCTTGTTAGCGATCTTCTTTGCCGTGCGCTTGACGCCGGCCACCAAGCCTCCTGCAGGATGCTCCTTCTCGTATGCTAGGCGCTTTTCGCGCTTGGCGTACTCTTCGACGATGATGTCGCCATACTCGTCTTCGATTTTGTCGAAGAAGTCGACGGCGCCCTGAATTTCCTCAGCGGTCGGGTGTCCCTTTTGGACACCGCCGGCGAGCTTGAACGGTCCCCACGTATCAAAGCCGGGGCAGCCGTAGACACCCATAAAGATGGCCTGCCTCATGCGGCAGATGCCATCGATATCCTTGCCGTACCACTTGTTTTTGCCACCGTAGGTCATAAGGCCAAACACCTTGTCCTGCGGCTGCAGCACGTTAGTGAGCACGCGTGCCATGTCCTTGTCGATCTCGGAGTAATAGATGCCCGTGGCGACACCGATCAGATGATATTCGTTCAGGTTGGGGTACTCGTTTTTGCCAAGCGCCTTGACGTCGAGGGTATCGATTTCGGGGTGTGCCTCGACGATGGCGTCCACGAGCTTTTTCGTATTGCCGTGATGGCGCGAGGCATAAAGGATGATGGTTCGCATAAGAAGGCCTTTCAGCTGTAATTGCATCAATGTCTGTATGGTACCCCGTTGCATGGCTGGGATACCGGACGCATCGATGAACGTGCGGGTTTGTCCTTTGGTCAGGGCCGAGACGGGTTCTTGCGAGCAAAAAGTAATTGTTCGAAAGGATGGGCAATGGAATACGCTCTCTCCAACGATTCGATTTCTATTAAGGTGTCCACGGCTGGTGGTTCGTTTACCTCGATTGAGGCCGGAGGTCGCGAGTATCTGTGGCAGGGCGATCCCGCCGTGTGGTCCGGCCGGGCACCGATTTGCTTCCCGATTTGCGGAGGCTTGCGCGATAACAGCGCCATGACGTTCGCCGGGCATCATGTAAAGCTCGCTCGCCACGGATTTGCGCGCAAACAGGAGTGGAAGCTGCTGAGCCAAGGCGAGAACGAGCTGGCGATGTGCCTGGCTTCCGAGGATAACGCCGCGCTGCTGAGCGATTATCCGTATCCGTTTAAGCGTGTCGCTCGTTATACGCTTGAGGGAGATGCCGTTCGCGTCTCCTATGAGGTGGCCAACGAGGGAACCGAGGACATGCCGTTCTTTATCGGCGGTCATCCCGGCTTTAGGTGTCCGCTCGATGAGGGCGAGGCCTATACGGACTACGAGTTGCGCTTTGAGAAGGACGAGGCTGCTGAGCTTTGCACTGCCGTCCCCTCGACTGGCTTGATTGACGTGACCAATCGCTCCAAGAACCCCATGGTGGGAAAGACGCTGCCTCTGTCACATGAGCTCTTCGATTTTGCGGAGACCATCTTTGACGTGCTCGAGAGCCGTCAGGTCACGCTTTCCAAAAAGGGCGAGGACAAGGGCGTCCGCCTGAGCTTTGAGGGCTTCCCATATCTCATTGTGTGGAGCAAGCCCGAGGGCGATTTTGTGGCAGTTGAACCCTGGGGCGGCCTTTCGACCTGCTCCGATGAGGACGACGTGCTTGAGCACAAGCGCGGCTGCCTTATCGCCAAGCCCAAGGAGACCGTCGTTCGCTCGTTCACGATTGAGATTCTGTAATTCCGTTTTGTCGACTCGTATCGCGAGGCACAAGGAGCCTGCGAGATAAGGAGCTAAAAATGATCCTCACCGTTACGATGAACCCGTCTGTCGATACGCGCTATCAGCTCGATGAGCTCGTCATCGACGACGTCAACCGTGTGACGCCCGAAAAGACCGCCGGCGGCAAGGGCCTTAACGTAGCCCGCGTCCTTGGTCAGTTGGGCGACGATGTTGTGGCAACCGGCCTGCTTGGTGGCCATATGGGCGCCTATATGGCCGAGCTCATGGACGCTAACGGCATTAAGAATGATTTTGTGCCCATCAAGGGCGAGACTCGCATTTGCCTCAACATCCTCCACGCCGGCAACCAGACCGAGCTGCTCGAGAGCGGCCCGACGATTGCCCCCGAGGAGCTCGATGCCTTTACCGCAAAGTTCGCCGAGCTTGCGAGCAAGGCCGACGTCGTCACCATCTCGGGTTCGTTGCCCCGCGGTGTCGAGGCAGACTACTATGCCAAGATCACGGGCATTGCCGAGAACGCCGGCGCCAAGGTGCTGCTCGATACCTCGGGTGCTTCGCTCGAGGCCGCCCTTAAGTCCGAAATTAAGCCCGAGCTGGTCAAGCCTAACCTGACCGAGATCAACGGCCTTTTGGGTACGAGCTTTACCACCGACGATGTGGACGAGCTCCGCGCCGCGCTCGCCTCTGATGCCCGCTTCTCCGATATCCCCTGGGTCGTCGTGTCCATGGGCGCTGCCGGCTCCGTTGGCTTCCACAATGGCCGTGCGTTCCGCGCAAAGACGCCCGATATCCCTGCCGTTAACGCCACGGGCTCTGGTGACTCCACTATCGCTGGCTTCGCGCATGCCATTGCTGCTGGCGCGGACGACGAGACGGTGCTGCGTACCGCCAACACCTGCGGCAAGCTCAATGCCATGGATCCTATGACTGGCCACTTGGTCATGGATCGTTGGGACGAGGTCTACAACGGCGTTGTCGTGACCGAGCTGTAGGAGCTTGTGCTGCGGCCCCGGCATCGCTTGCTAGCTCATGTCGACGACAAGTGCAGTAGCATTATGCCGGGGCACGACTCCGACTTTGTCGTGTTCAGTCCCGACCTTACCCTGGTCGAGACGTATGTGGGCGGCAACAGCTTTGGTAATGCGTTTGCCGAGTAGCCGCCAAGGAAACGATCCGAGAGGGGATTTAGATGATTTACGGTGCATTGGGCGATATCGAGGAGTATCGCGGAATGCTCAAGGGCCTCGACGTGCTGATCGACTGGCTCGAGGAGAACGACCCGGCGCAGCTCGAGGTCGGCAGCCATCCGATTCTGGGCGACAAGGTCTATGCGAACGTCATGGCTCCCACGACGCGTCCCGAGGCCGAGGCTCACTATGAGACGCATCAGCGCTATCACGACCTGCAGATCGATGTCGAGGGTCGCGAGGCCTTTAAGGTTGCCACGGGCAGCCTGACGTTGGTTCAGGAGTTTGACGAGAAGGACGACTACGATCTGGTCGATTCCGACGCTTCGATCGCCGGCGATCTTGCCGACGACAAGTTCGCGCTGTTTGTTGCCGGCGAGCCTCACATGCCCACGCTCGAGTTCCCGGGCGATGGCGCACAGCCGGTCAAGAAGATCTGCTTTAAGCTGCTTGCAGACGCTTACTGGGAGGAGTAGCGCACTGCTCGGCTGAGCTGCTCGTCTGATGACGTGATTCCATTGAGGAGCGCGCTTGAGCCCCGTTAATCGCGGTTCCCTTGGGGATTGCGGTTGGCGGGGCTTTTTTGTTGAGTAGGGGAGTTGCCGGCGGCGTTTTGCTTGGATTTATTTGCGAAGAACATCGGCTAGCCGCAGGATTGAAATCATCGACCGATAAGTGAGTTCCACTTTTTCGCCCGCAAGCAGTCGTTTCGAGCCAATCTCATCTAGCCCCACAAGCCGAGAAAACAGCGGGCCGCTCATCGTGCCATCGTCAATTGATTCCCTTATGGTCTTCAAAACGTCCGTATCATGAAGCGATGCCGAGCTGTAGGGGGCAACACGAGCGGAACTCTCAATTAACGACGAGACAAAAGGATGGAGATGCTTTGGACATAGTCCATCAAACACCACAACCCCATTGTCGTTCGAGCCGACCAGGCGCCAAGTATAATGATCGACCCAGTCATCTCCGTCATATATGGCGTCCATGAGCAACTTCCCGTCTAGAGAGAGAAACCTATTTGGACATCGGGGCGCAAGACCGCAATCCATATCGGGCCTGCAGCAGCTCCAACCCAACGCACCACATAGGTTCCCTTTCGTACATGTGTATCAATCTGCCCCGAAATGCCGGTGAATGCAATTCCAGACCCGTTTGTCGGATAGCAATCGACGTATTTTTTGTTTTCCGCTCACAACCTTGTATAGATATATCGTTTCAGCAAAAGAGAAGGTATCGTGACTATTTTAGATCTATATGGCCAATTCGAGCCCTCGCCATGGCAATTGTTGCAGCTGGGTTTCTTTTCATTAAAATTTCACTTTGGTAAATCCCCGCCCCTAAGCATTAAACCCGAAGTCCACCGAGTGGGCGAATTCCGGCGGATGTGCGCCTGAAATCGGTAACAAAAAAAGCCGCCCGAAGGCGGCTATCTTGTGCAATGGAGCCAGCGACCGGGCTCGAACCGGTGACCCCCGCTTTACGAGAGCGGTGCTCTACCAACTGAGCTACGCTGGCGGCCATGTGGTGACGCAACTGAGGCGTCAACGGCTGTCTATGATACGGGACATCGCACATCCGCGCAAGTGTTCTGACGGCTTTTCTCACTTTAAATGCACTAATATTGGAGACGTGATGTCTTGCTCTTACGGGTGTCAAGCAGAATGGGGCAGTGATGATTCAACCCAAGATTCTTCTCACGCGCATCGATGATCGGTTTATTTACGGGCAAGACGTTGAGCTGTGGAATGAGGCGGTTGGTTCCAACCTCGTCCTGATCGTTAACGACGAGATTGCGGCGGATTCGCGCAAGTGGGCGCCTATGAGGGTCGCGGTGCCCGAGGGCGTGTGGACACGGTTTTTCTCGGTGCAAAGGGCCATCGACATCATTCATACCGCAACGCCGCGCCAATTGATTCTGATCATGGTGGCCTCACCCGCCGATGCACTCGCGCTGGTTAAGGGTGGCGTGCCGATCACCAAGATCAGCATTGGCCATATGCAGGCAGGGGAGGGCAAGCACCCCATAACGCCCGCAGTCGCCGTAGACGGCGAAGATGTCGCCGCCTTCAAAGAGCTGCAAAAGCTCGGCATAGAACTAGAAATCCGCTATCTCCCCAGCTCCAATCCCGACCCCATCGGCAATCTGTTCAACTGATCCCTTGGGGACGGAGAAAAACGAATCATTTTGCCCTTGCGAGGGACGCGTGCGATGCTGCCTGTCAAAAACAATGCCCATTTACTACGTTTGATCGGCTATCGCCGAGCATGTCGAATTTGAGAAAAACAAAACCGCAGGTAGGCGGCTCGCGAATTTAGCAAAAACCGGTGCATGGTCGAGCATCCCGGGCTAAACGTAGTAAATGGGCATAGTTTTGATATGTCGCTCATACAGTCACAGCGAAATTGAGCCCAAAAGATGAAAAAACGCCCGTCGGCGGTGGTGCCGGCGGGCGTTGCTGTGCAATATGTCGCGTTGTGGGCCTAGTGCCTCATAAAGTGGTATTCGATCACATTGCTGTATGGGTGACCCGGGCCCACAATGCCCTGCGGGAACAGCGGCTGGTGCGGCGTGTCGGGGTACATCTCTGCCTCGAGGGCAAAGCCGGCGCCCCAGCTATAGTTGGCATCGTCCTTGGCGTGCTCGTCGCCCAGCCAATTGCCAGTGTAGAGCTGCACGCCCGGGGCGGTGGTGTAGTAGTCCAGCTCGCGGCCGGTCCACATCTCCTCGACATGCAGGGCGCGGCGCAGGTTGCGACCGTATTGATAGTCGTCGATGCACAGGCAGTGGTCGTAGCCGCGTGCCTGCTTAATCTGCGGATCGTCGGCCTCCATGCCAGGCGCGATGGGGCGCAGCTCACGGAAGTCAAACGGCGTGCCCTCGACCGGAGCAATCTCGCCGGTGGGGATGTTCTGCTCGTTGATGGGCAGGTAGTGGGCAGCGTTAGCAACAAAGAAGTGCTCACAGTCCATTCCGGCGTTATGGCCGGCAAGGTTAAAGTACGTGTGGTTGGTCATGGCCACGTAGGTGGCGCGGTCGCTCTCGCAGCCGTATTCGATACGGAAGCAGCCGGTGCGCGTCACGGTAAAAACGGCCGTAAAGGTGCGGTTGCCGGGCAGGCCCAGCTCGCCATCCTCAAGCGAGGTGGTCATGCGCACGGCGTTGTGGACCTCGTCGAGTTCAACATCCCATGCGCGCTTGTGCAGACCATGCTCAAGATCGCTGTGCAGGTTGTTGACGCCTTCGTTGGCCGGCATATGCCAGTCCGTGCCGGCGATGGTGATCGTGGCGCCCGCGGTGCGGTTTGCCACGGGGCCGATGGTCGCGCCAAAGCAGGCGGGGTTGTCAAAGTAATCCTCGAGCTTATCGAAGCCCAGCACCACATCGCGCACGTTGCCGGGAATGTCGGGCACATCGATACCCAGCACGGTGGCGCCATAGTCCATAATGCGAACGCAGATCTCGGGCCCGTTGAGGGTGTAACGATGAACGGGGGTACCGCACGGCGCGGTGCCGAAAAGCTCGGAAGTGATCATTTGGTTCCTAACATCGAGGTATTTCCGACAAACTGTAGCGCGAACAGGCGAGATTATCACTACACCCCACTAAAGCAGGGGGTATTTTTCTCAAAAAAGTGATGATTGGAGCTGTGCGGGCGTTCATTTTTGACGCGTGCGAGTCTGATATAATTTGTTCGTTACTGTTTGAATGATATGCGCGCAAAGAACGGCGAGGATTCATCGTGATTAAGGCGGAGCGTCAGGATAAGGTTCGTCAGCTGCTCGAGGAGCAGGGCACGGTCTCGGTTAAAGAGATTTCTGATGCGTTGGGTGTCTCGGATATGACGATCCGCCGTGATCTTGAGGAGCTTGCGAGCCTAGGCGAGATCGAGCGCGTGCACGGCGGAGCCCGCAGTGCACAGGGCCGTCCTCACGCTATGCTGCGCCATGAGTACTCGCACAGCGAAAAGCGCACCAAGCATGCCGAGGAAAAGCTGCAGATTGCGCGCCGTGCTGTGGAGCTTATCGAGGAAGGCTCGACCATCTTTTTGGGCCCGGGCACCACGGTTGAGCAGATGGCCTCGATGCTGCCGGCGTTTCGCCTGCGCATTGTGACCAATTCGCTTTCGGTGTTTAACCTGCTCGAGGCGCGCGAAGACTGCGACCTGTGCCTGGTGGGCGGCATGTACCGTCGCCGTACCGCCGCCTTTGTGGGCCCCATGGCCGAGGATACCCTGCGTGCGCTGGGAATCGACGCAGCCTATATCGGCGCCAACGGCATTTTGGACGGCGACGTGTCCACGTCTAACATGGAAGAGGGCCGCATCCAGCAGCTCGCCCTTAGCAAGGCCGACTCGCGCTATCTGATCGCCGACTCCAGCAAGATCGGCAAGCGCGACTTCTACACCTTCTGCCGCCTGGACAATTTGGACGCCGTGGTGTGCGAGCCGGGTATTACCGCCGAGGACCGCACTGCCATCGAGGAACACACGCAGGTCATCTGCTAGCTAACGCTGCAGGTGATACTTCTGCCCCCTGCCGGCGCGGGGGTACCGCTTTACAATGACGCGCAAATAACTTTGTGCAACAAGGATGAGGCTATTCTGAGATATGACTAGACTCCGTATTTCGTCTTTATGTCCCTTGAGAATGAATCATAGTCTTCATAGAGCCCCTCTTTGCTTTCATCCTCGGCGTGGTTTATACGTTCAAGGAGCTTATCCTTTGGAGCCTCTTTTGTTATTGCGGCCTCGCTATCGGGTATTGTGGATTGCAAGAATAGTTCTAGAGCATGGACGTCTTTGAGTATGTAGCCTGTCGAACGACCCGCTCCTGTTTTTTCGATTGCGCTGCAACTAACAAGCTGACCGAGGGTTCGCTTAACGGTGACCTCGCTGATATCGGGGCAGTTGGATCGGATGTCGGATTTCTTAATGACGCCGGGTCTCTGTTGAAATAGAACGGCGATGCGCGCTTGCTTCGACATGGGACGAGTGCTTGATTCAATTAAGGTACGCTGCTCGAGCTGTCGGTAGGCGGCCAGGGTTGTTCCGAGCATGAAACGGATAAAGGGTACTTCGGTGTTTTGATTTTCATTCCATCCAGTGGAGCTTGCAGCGAGAGCGTTGTAGTAAAGCGCTTTGTTGTCTTCAATAAGTCGTTCGATGCTGATGTAACGCGCAACGTCGTATCCAGTCTTTTCGAGCAGCAGCGTTGTAAGGAGCCGGCTCATCCTGCCATTGCCATCGTTGAAGGGATGAATGCTAACAAAATCGAAGATAAAGCGGAGCGATATAAGGAGGGGATCGCAAACTTGGCGAGATAAAGCATCGTTGAGGGACTGGCAGGCTTCTTTAATAAGTCCCGGGGTTGCTAGGGCCGAAGGGGGCCTAAAGCGCACAAATCGATTTCCTTGATCGTCAATGGAGACGATTTCGTTATCGCTATCTTTCCAATGGCCTCCATACGAGATTGCCGTGTGCGCCATGAGGTCACGATGCAACTGCAGAATGACCGATGGCGTTACGGGAATGGAATCGTGTTGCTCGTGAATAAGCGACAGCACATCTCGGTATCCAGCAATTTCTTCCTCTGCGCGGGAGCTTGGCTTGGCGGAATACGCCATGATCGCTTTGAGTCTTTTTTGGGTGGTAACAATTCCTTCAAGTCCGTTGGAGGACCGGGTGCTTTGGATCTTAGCCTCCTCCATTAGGGACGATAGAAGCTCGGGTTTGACTTGACTCAGAGCAAGCTGACGGCCTTTATGCTCGCGTATCGAGAGGAGGAGGTTGGTGATTGGAGTTGCTTCGAGTTCCGCTGGGACTGTGGTGTAATCGAACTGGCGCATGCGGCTCCTTTCGGTATCACGAACATACTTTCGATATCATAATACCATTAAATGATACCGAAAGTATGTTCGTGATACCGAAAACTGGAAACCATGGTTCATAACTGCTTGGAAAGTTCGGATTTGACTATCTTATTGTCTTGATCTGTAACAGTTAGACGGTTAAAAGTGGGCTACGTGTTACAGATTGAGATCTTTCAGCCCTGGTCGCCCGTTCGTCTAAATCTATAACAGTTAGGATTGAAAATCCCTGCTAGATGTTACAGATCGAGATAAACGGCCCGCACGGGCTCACCAAAAACAAAAAAGGCCGCATACGAACCCGTGGAGGGATTCGTATGCGACCGACAGGGGGTATGCGGCAAAAGTTAGGCCATGAGCAGGCCGGTCTCCGCGACGTTCTTGTACCAGTACGCGCTCGCCTTGGGATAGCGCTTCTGGGTCTCAAAGTCGATGTAGAACAGGCCGTAGCGCTTGTTGTAGCCGTTGGTCCAGGAGAACTGGTCCTGCAGCGACCACACAAAGTAACCGTCGACGTTTACGCCGCCGTCGATTGCCTTGAGGATCCACGCGAGATGCTGACGCATATAGTCGATACGAGGGGCATCGTCGATAAAGCCGTCCTCAAAGTCGTCCTTATAGCCCATGCCGTTCTCGGTGATGTAGATCTTCTTGTAGTTGGGGTAATCGTTCTTAATGCGCAGCAGCAGGTCGTACAGGCCCTCGGGATAGATGATCCAGTCCCAATCGGTGGTGGGTACGCCTTCGCGCACGCATGACTCGCCCACGCCCTTGAGGAACCAGCGCGAGGAGCCCTTGTCGCCGGTGCCATTGTGGTTGATGTCGTTTTCGCCCTCGGCGGCACGCAGGAACTGGCACTTGTAGGTGTTGACGCCCAGGCAATCGTTGTAGGGGAGCGCGGCGGTCAGCGCGGCGATGTCCTCGTCGCGGACGTCGAGCTCGCCGCCGGCGATATGGGCCAGCTTGGTTGCGGCTTCCATGGTGTCGGCTGCATAGTGGCCGCGGAAGGTGGCGTCGAGCACCCAGCGGTTGTTGATGACGTCGGCCATGCGGGCGGCCTCGCAGTCGGCAGCGCTGTTGGGATCGAGGGGATACTTGGGCTCCAGGTTCTGGACAATGCCGATCTCGCCCTCAAAGCCGCCCTCATGGAAGACGACGACAGCCTTGGCGTGGGCCACCATCATGTTGTGCATAAGCTGGAAGGCCTTGTCCAGGCGATACTTCTCGCCGTGCGGCCAGTTGCCGACGATAAAGCTGCCCTCGGCGGTCGCGGGAATCTCGTTAAAGGTAAACCAGTGCTTGACCTCGGTGAACTCGGCAAAGCAGAACTTGGCGTACTCGACAAAGGCGTCGATCGTCGTGCGCGTCAGGAAGCCCTCGCCGCCGTTCTGGTAAAAGGCCTCGGGCGTATCGAAGTGATCGAGCGTGACATAGGGGATAACGCCAGCTTTGTTGCAGGCGGCGAAAAGCTCGTGATAGAAGGCAACACCCTCGGGGTTAATCTCGCCAGTGCCGTTGGGGAAGATGCGGCTCCAAGCGATGGAGACGCGGATACCGTTGATGCCGAAGCGCTGGCACAGGTCGATATCGACCGGGTACTTGTTGTAGAAATCGCTTGCGGGATCGGGGGAGAAGCGACCCTGAGCTGCCAGGAAATCGTCCCAGGGCACTTTGCCCTTGCCGTGCGTGCGGGTCTCGCCCTCAACCTGGTAAGCGGCGGTGGCGCCGCCAAACACAAAGCCGTCGGGGAACTGCATGGGGTTGGTCATGAGTCATCCTTTCTGTGGGATACGAATAGGGAGAGGTGCCCGAACTGGGGATCCGGGCACCAACAGAGGGAGGAACCTAGTCGAGGTTCTCGCGGAGCCACTTGATGGCGCCAGCGGGGTCGCGGGTAAGGTCGATATATTCCTTGCCGCGCGGGGCGAGCAGCTTAATGCCCAGACGATCGGTGTCGGCCTTCATGTCGTTGTAGTAGCTACGAACCTGCGGGGCGAGCACGATAACGTCGTACTGATCCATGATGGCAGTGTGCTGGCCATAGGCGCCTGCGGAGGAAGCGATGTTCTCTCCGGTCTGCGCAGCACCTTCCTTGATGGCATTGGCAAGCATGGCAGAGGTGCCGGCGCCGGCGCACAGGACGAGGACCTTCAGACCGTCGACGTCCTTCTTAGCGGATGCGTCGGCGGCGGGCTCGGGCTGATCGGCGACAGGCTTGCTGTCGGCGGCAGCGGCGGTCGGCTCGACGGAAGCGGTGACAGCGGCGGTCGGCTCGACGGAAGCGGTGACAGCGGCGGTCTGCTCGACAGCGGGCGCAGGGGCGTTGCCAGCGATGGTGGCAGCACCATCGGATTCGAGACCCAGCTCGGCGGCGCGCTCGGCCTCCTGGTCGCAGAGCAGCTTATCGTATGCCTTCAAGAACGGCAGGTAGATGATAGCGTCCAGCAAGATGATGATTGCAACAAACACCAGGGCGATAAGCTGGAAGTTTGTGGTGATGAAGATGCCGATGGGGGCAGGGGTAGCCCAAGGCACCACGAAGGAGAAGCCGTTCATGCCCACATTGTCGATAAAGAACTTGGCAACACTCACGTTGACGCAGCCGGCGGCAACAAAGGGGATGAGCATGTAGGGGTTAAGGATCATCGGCGCGCCAAAGAGCAGCGGCTCGTTGACAGCAAAGGCAACAGGAACAATCGAGGCCTTACCGACGGCTTTGAGCTGCTTGGACTTCATAAAGAGAATCAGCAGAAGCGGCACGATGAACGTAGCGCCAGTGCCGCCGAACTCACCCACGAGCGACATGTTAAAGGTGAGGGAGTGGGCGGGGTGGCCACCGGCCAGCAGAACCTGCAGGTTCTCGGCCTGGTTGGCAAGACGGATGGGGTCGATGCCCGGCTGGACAATCGAAGGGCCGTGGACGCCGATGAACCAGAAGAACGCGGTGGCTGCCTGGATAAGGATGAGGCCAGGATAGGTTTCTGCCGCAGTGAAGAGCGGGGAGAGCAGCTTGATGAGCAGCTCGGAGAACGGAACGCCCATGAGGTTGCGCACAACCACATCGATGATGCCGCAGATAATGACAGCGCCGCCAAAGGGGATAATGTCGCGGAAGTTCTGAGCGATGGCGCCCGGGACCTCCTTGGGCAGCTTAATGGTCAGATCGCGCGAGACGCAGAATTTGTAGACCCACACGGTGATGAACGCGGCGATATAGGCCGAGAACAGACCGCGCGTACCCATGCTGGTGCAGTCGAAGACCGAAAGCTCGGAGCCGTTGAACTTGGTGGTGAACTGCGTAACGGCGAGCAAAAGCATACTGCACTGGGCGGCCACCATGGTGGAGCCGTCGTTGAGCACCTTGCCGGCGGGCATGCGACGGTTCATGGAAGCCGTAAAGTTCTTGGCAGTGGTGCCGGCAACCATGATGCCCATGACGCCCATGGTGAAGTTGTACAGCTTGTTGCACCAGTCGATGAGCGGCTGGGGCAGCGTGATACCGACTACGCCGGGAAGGGTGGCAATGAGCAGAAAGATCGAAGAGGTGAGGACGATGGGCATGCACCCAAGGAATCCGTCCTTAATAGCCTGGAGGTAGATGTTCCTCGAGATCTTCTCAAAGAACGGCTGATGCTTTTCGAGCATCTTTACGATGGCGTCCATAGAGCTCCTTTGCTACTTGATGCGCGATGCATGTGGATGGAACTGGTCGTCGATGGATGGTCAGGACTGCCCGGAAACCTTCCTGCTCAAGGAAGGCATTGCGAAATGACAACGTTGTCATTTCGTTAATGACAACGTAAGACATTTTTGGAAGAGCAACAAGGATATACGGGTGAGCGGTCGATATTGTCCGGTAAACGGTTGATTTATCAGTCAGGCAGGTGGTGTATGCTAGAACGCAAAAAACAAGCGATAGAGAACCGAGTGGAGAAGTAGTGGCAACGATGGACAAGAAAAATGTCTCAATGAACGATGTGGCGATTGCCGCGGGTGTTTCTCTCAAGACGGTTTCGCGTGTGATTAACGAGCCCGGTAGCGTGCGAGAGTCGACACGCGATAAGGTCCATTCCGCAATGGAAGCGCTCGGGTTCCGGGCGAACTTTGCCGCGCGTTCGCTCAAGTTGGGCCGTTACGGGTGCATCGGCGTGGTGCTGTTCCACTTGTCGGGCGGTGCCGTGGACATGATTGACGGTATCGCAGATGCCGCCGAAGAACGCGGCTTTGCGCTCACGATGATCAAAAAGCGGGCGGGGGAGAAGATGACCCTTGCCGAAGCGGCGCGTAGGATGTCGCAGCTGCCTGTTGATGGCATGATCTTCAACCTGCGTCAGATGGTCGATGACTTTGATACTTTTGAGGCACCGAAAGACCTCAAGACGGTGATTATCACACCGATGGAACATCCTACCTGCTCCACCGTCAGTGACGATCAAGAGGGCGGCGCGCGCATGGCGTGCGAGTACTTCTTGAATCACGGGCACAAGAACGTGTACTTCGTCTCTGGTAAGAAAGAAGCGCTGTCGAGCCAGTGCCGTATGAAAGGTTGGCGAGCGGCACTCGAGGCGCATGGCATTGAGCCGCCCGAGCCTCTGCAAGGCGATTGGAATGCGGATAGTGGCTATGCCGCGGGCCTTGTGCTTGCCGATAAAGCCGATTGCACGGCGGTCCTCGCTGCTAACGACTGCATGGCAAACGGCGTGATGATGGCTCTACGTGACAAAGGGCTCAGTGTGCCCGACGACGTGTCCGTGATCGGCTTTGATGACGAGCTTTACAAGACGATTCCTAACTCGATTCTGACGTCGGTGAAGTTCCGTCACCGCGAGCTGGGCGTCCGTGCGCTTAACGAGGTCGTCGCAGGTCTGGAAGCCCCGAGCTCCAGAAGCCGTACGCTCGTCTCGGGCGTGTTGGTCGAACGTTCCAGCGTAAAGGACCTGCGGGCGTAGGGTTTTTCGGCCCGTTCGTCTCAATCTGTAACAGTTAGGACCGAAAAACTCAGCTAAATATTACAGATTGAGATATTTCTGCTCGGGCGTTCTGTTTGTCTCGATCTGTAACAGCTAGGATCCAAAAACTCGGCTAGATGTTACAGATTGAGATGAACAGGAGGGCGGGTGCGGTCTAAACAAAATGGCCCGCGCATCACGCATCGATGCATGGGCCATTTTTTGTCTGCGAGCGGCAGGTGGCGTCAGCGTCTTATGCCTTGAGGTTTTCCTCGATCCAGGCGACGGCACCCTTGGGATCCTTAGTGAGGTCGATGTACTGTTTGCCCTTGGGCGACAGCAGCGTGATGCCCAGGCGGTCGGTGTCGGCCTTCATCTCGTTGTAATAGGTGCGAACCTGCGGAGCCAGGACGATGACGTTGTACTGGTCCATGATGGCGTAGTGGCTGCCGTAGGCACCGGCGTTGGCGGTAATGTCGATGCCCAGCTCGTCGGCGCCTTCCTTAAGCGCGTTGGCGAGCAGTGCAGAGGTGCCGGCGCCAGCGCACAGAACCAGAACCCTCAGATCCTTGCCCTTAAGGGCGGACGGAGCTGCGGAGGCCTCGGTGGCAGAAGCGGTCTCGACAACAGGAGCCTCAACGGCGGGGGCGGCAGCGGTCTTGACGGCCTTGGTCTCCTCGGCCTCTTCTTCGGCCAGGGTCTCGGCCTCCTGCTTGCACAGGACGTTGTCGTAGGCCTTGCAGAACGGGTAGTAGATCAAGAAGTCAACGACCAGCAGGACGACAACCAGGACCAGAGAGATCGGCTGGAAGTTGGTGTCGATGAAGGTGCCGATCGGTCCGGGGAGTGCCCACGGCATGGCATAGATAAAGCCGTTCATGCCCAAAAAGTCGATGAAGAACTTACCAATGAGGACGTTGGCCACGGGGGCAAACAGGAACGGGATCAGGAAGTACGGGTTGAGGATGATGGGCGCGGCGAACAGCAGCGGCTCGTTGACGGCGAACATCACGGGTACGACAGAGGCTTTGCCGACGGCCTTGAGCTGCTTGGAGCGCATAAAGAGCAGGAAGATGATCGGGACAATGAACGTGGCGCCGGTGCCGCCGAGTTCGCCGATGTAGTTACCGAAGTTCTCGGTCAGGGCGAGGGCGGGGTGACCGCCGGCCTGCAGCGTGGCGAGGTTGGTGGTGATGTTGCCAAACAGCGCGGCGTTGAGGGCAGGCTTAACGACCGAGGGGCCGTGGATGCCCATGAACCAGAACAGCGGGATCATGAACCAGATGAGGGCGAGGCCGGCGTAGGAATCGGCAGCGGCGAACAGCGGGCTCACCAGCGTGGAGATGACGTTGGCAAACGGGACGGCCAAGCAGGTGCGGCAGATAACGTCGATGACGGCGACAAACAGGATGGAGAAGCTGAAGGCGAAGATGTCGCGGAAGTTCTGGGCGATGGCGCCGGGGACTTCTTTGGGCAGCTTGATGGTGATGTCTCGCTTAATGCAGAAGGCATAGATGTTGACCGTGGCAAATGCGGCGACAAAGGAGCTCAGCAGGCCCTTGGTGCCCATGTTGTCGGTAAAGAACACCGAGACATCGGCGCCGTCGATCTTGGCACTCGTCTGGGTAACGGCCAAGATGAGCATAGCGCACATGGCGGCGACCATGGTGCTCGTGGCGTTGATGGCCTTGCCGGCAGGCATGCGGCGGTTCTTGGAGCCGGTCAGCGCGCTTGCGGTGGTGCCGGCGACCATGATGCCCACGACGCCCATCGTGAAGTTGTAAACCTTGTTGCAGAAGTTCACGACGTCGACGTTCCACCAGTCGGGCAGCGTAAAGCCGCCGACCGTGGCGACAACGCCCGGCAGGGTCGAAATAAGCAGGAAGACAGAAGAAGACAGGATGATGGGCATTGCTGCCAAAAAGCCGTCTTTAATGGCCTGAAGGTAGATGTTCTTAGAGACCTTGTCGAAGTACGGCTGACCTTTCTCCAAGAACTTAACGATCGATTCCATAGTTCACGCTCCTCTTTGCATGAAATCTTAAGGCTCTGTTAGACCAGGATTGACATACATGTGTCCCCACGGTGCCATATCG
>CAUEUQ010000023.1:0-24745 GCA_959021215.1 uncultured Collinsella sp.
GGGTAAGCGGATACGTCTGGCCGTCGATAACGGCCTTGATGGTTGCGATTGACATGGTTTGCCTCCTTTACGCCGATACGCCGATGGCGATGTATGATAATGTTACGCTTGATACAGTTGCGCTGGCTGTTGTGGTCAATGTAAAGCTCTGAGGACGATTGGTGGTGGGCCCGTTGCTGTCTACCGTCACCCAATAAGGGCCATTGCTGCCGACCGATAGTGATATGATACATTTGGGGGCGGATGCAAACGCCTTAGGAAAATCGCTAAAATATAGTCTGCTGCTGGTATAGCACCCCGCATTTGGAGCGCTTGTGATTGCAACATTTGACCACGTCTTGGAGGCCGCGCATAGATGCATACCTCCTCCGAACTCAATGCAGATATTACCGTCTGACGGATCGCTGCAACGGACCGCTGTGCTCCAACTGCTCCATGTATTGCTGCTATAGTAATAACGTGGCCTACACCACACGTTACCCGTCGCTGTGTGATACTCCTGCATGATATCGTTACGCCCCTGATCATCCGTGCGCAGAGGCAGAACATACAGCTTGCCGGGAACGGCCTCGGGGATGTTGGCGATAGATTGTGCACTTGCATAATTATCGACGGACACGACATCCCCCGGCGTGATGTAATCATCAAAATTGTATTTGTTGGGTGTTGCCGTTGTCTCGTTGATAAGCGTTGACCAGCGCAAATTGATCGCCCCCACATCCGCCGCCGTTGGCATCTGTGCAAGCTTGCCGCTGCTGTCCAGCGTGGCGATGCCGGAGGGTTGGGCAAGCTTATCCTCTATCTGCTCGACAAACGCGGCATAATCCGCCTTGGTGGCCATGTCCGTCAGGCTATAAGTAACATTGATGCGCCCGGCATTGCCGAGCGCGATATGAAAGGAAAAATTAGCAACAAAATCCGGGCTTGCAAGCTCGCTCGGGATCGTGTCCGGCGTCTCAGACTGCGCCACCAGCATGAGCACCTCGCCGTCGTCCGGGTCGGTCGCATAGATACCGATCTGACGCAGGATATAACCCCCGGTTAATCCCCGGTTATACAGCGTTACAGGCAGCAATGCACGCCCATTGCCCTTGTAGACCGGATCGCTTAAGGTCAGCGTCTGTGTGGCCGCGATCTCTGTCAGGGCAGGCAAGGCATCCGCGCTTGCGTGCCCGTCCCCACCGACTGCTCGCGTAATATGGAGCGTGGCCCCGGTCTGCAGCTTGGCCATCAGATTGAGGCCCAGCGTGGTGTATACGACGTTATCCCATGTCGCCATTACCGTCTCCTCCTTGGTGTGGGTATAAAGTATAATGCTTGGCCTCGCCGACCATGACCGCGTACCGCTGCCGGACGTCGATCCCGGAGGGATCGTACTGCTCCACGGTGTAGGTCAGGTGCGCGGGCTTGAGCTCGTCGATGCGTGCCCGCAGGGCGGCAAGGTCGAGGCTGTAGATATCATTGAGGTGGATGTGCAGCGCAAACGAGTAACTGCCCGGATGCTCTGTGATCGTAACCTGCTGGCCGGTTATCTGCTCCGCCGTGAGGCGGATAAACTCGGCGGTCGCAGGTGGGCGGACATTGCGCTTAGATAGGATTTTCTCCCGGCGCAGCGCGACCGGGACAGAATCGTTGGTTGGCAGGCCAAATATCTGCTCCCAGCGGGAGAGCGTCCATGTTGCCGAATTGATATAGAGCTGATCCGTGGCGTCGAGGATTGCCGCCTCGGTACGGTCGAGCTCCGCCTGCTCTGTCTGCAGGAGCTCCTGCATCTGTGCCATCTCGCGGATATACGCGGGGAGCATCTGCGGGTCGTTAAGAGGCATCGAGCACCACCTCCTTGAGGCGCGCAAACTGCTCGGCAGTCATCGTGACGGAGGCTGTCTTGCCATTGAGCGTATATGAGGAGATATCCGCAACGCCCGTCACGTCAAACATGAGGTCGCCGACCTTATGGTAGCTGAGCGTGGTCAAGTCAAACGCGATCTCTGTACAATACGACTGGATCGCGGCGGCGATCTGCTCACGTACCTCATCCGGATTGCTGCCCGCCTCCAGCGTCGCCTTGACGTTGATCGTGACGTCTACCGGCACGGCCTTACTGATCGTAACCGACGCGCCGACCGGGCGCTGCGTCTCCACGTATGACCGCACAGCGGCGATCAATGCATCATCCGGCTCCGCCATCGCGGCAGAGAGGATGACCACCTTGACCGTGCCGGGGCCGTCCCAGGTGGGGATGCAGCGGGCAGCGCCCACGCCCGGCACCTGACGCGCCCAATAGACGTAATGATTGGCGTTACCTGAGGTAATCGGCTGCCTGATCTTATTGAGCAGCCGCGCGCGGAATACGTCGTCCGCCTCGCCGTCGAGGCGCTCCTCGTTGTACTCCAGCGCCTTGCGGTCAAGATACTCGCCATCGGCGGTATCGAGCATTGTCTGCTCGACCGCGTACTCAAGGATCATTGCCCGGTAACGGGCAAGCTCCTCGGCCACGGCCTGCAAGTTATCCATGCAAAACCCGCCCTGCAGGCGGTTGACGTCGCTCTGGAGGCCGTCCATGAGCCGCTTAAGGATCGACTGCGCGTCGTAATCATATGGCATAGACCGTGCCCTCCTCATCCATTGTGATCGTGTCCGTCCCGTAGCCGGTGCGGACGGTAAAAGTGACCTCCACGCCGCTCTGCGTGGAGGTAAACTGAAAGTCGCTGAGCTCCTCGATGTACGGGTTAACCATCAGCGCCTCCGTGATATACCGCTTGATCTCAAGGCGCGTGATCTCGCTGGCCATCGGCTCCCCGATGAGGTTATTAAGCTCGCAGCCGTACTCATCGTCATAGGCCGCATGCGCATAGCGCACCGTGCGCAGCGCCTTATAGATCCATATGCGGAGCGCCTCGTTGCCCTCGACCAGATAGGTGTTGCCGTCCGGCCCGGTCTTAAGGCAGTTGCGCTCAAAGTCGTATGCATACTCCCGGTAGAGCGGCAGCTCCTCAATGGCCGTGTCGGAGATGTCCTCCACCTCATCGGTGGGGACAAAGGGAAAAATACCGATATCGTCGCTCATACGTTGCTCGCCACCCTCTCGACGATGTAAAACGCGGTGCCGATCTGCGCCGTAAGGGCGGTATCTCCCGGGCGCAACAAAAACGCCGAATGGAAATCCTCCAAAAACGCAAAGAGGGCGGCGGGCTCCGGCGCGTCGATAAAGAGCTCCCGCAGCTTATCGACCGTGTCATACCCATCCAGCGTATACGCCGGATTGCAATAGACATTGCGGCTGATGTTCGCGCCGTTGATGTTGATCCCCAGAGGATTAACTGATGTGACGGTTGCGATCCGCAGAGTGACGCCGTCCGCCCCATCTGATCCGCTCTGGCCCCGGAGGGCCTCTGCGAGCTCAATTGCCCATCTTGACATGCTGATCCCTCCTTACTTAGACTTAGACTTACTCTTACTCTTATCCTTGTCCTCGACCTTATCGATCTCGTGCTCGTCCATGAGGTTATCGTAGGCGAGCGTCAGCTGCATCGTGTATTTGCCTGCCTCCCATGTGTGGGTGTCGGACTCGACGTAAAATTTGCCGTATAGGCCGCTGACCGGCTCCTGCACGGCGACAGAGTAACCTGATACGGCCCGCACGTCGCCGAGGGCGGTAACGCTGCCTGACCGCTCAAGACCCTTAAGGAGCGCCCGCGCCTCGGCGGCGTTGTCGACGTCGTCCTGCTGCTTATATACCCGCTGCACCGTGCCATACTTGCGGCGGGAGGCCGCGTCCTGCAGCGTGTTGACGGTCTTGCCATCCTTGTTGGTGATGACCACGCGGTTGACGACCTGCTGCATGCTCGACTTGTAGCTTGCCTCGGTCAGGTTATATCCGCCGTCAAGCACCACGCCGCAGTATGTCCCCTTGACGATGACCTGCAGGCGATCCCGCTGCATCAGGGGGATGTACTTGTTGCCGTTGCGCCGGGAGGCGGCGGTATACGCTGCCATGATGGCCTCATACGCCTTTTTTCCGAGGCACGGCATATATACAGATATGCCGGTCTTGGCGGCGCTGCCGAGCGGCACGCCGAGCTCCGCGCAGATGTTGGCGGTGATGCGCTCGGGCGTGTCGCTGTAGACGTGATTGATGTCCGATTGGTTGACATACCAGAGCAGGTCAAGCGCCGTATAGCTGACCGTATGGGAGGAGACGTTACTCTCGACGTCCATGATAATCCCATAATAGAGCTGCTTACCGTCCACCTGCAGGGTGACCGGATCGCCCTCGCTGATGGACACCTTGGGCAGCAGCTTATCGCTCTCCATGCGCGGCAGGGAAAAGGTAAGCTGCCGGGCGACCTGCTTAGTATCGCCGCTCCATGTGATCTTGTCGGCGAGCGTGCTGATATCGTACTTGCCCGCGACCAGCTTGACCGTCATGCGGGGATCACCAGCCTCTGCCCGGTGTAGATCAGGTTAGGATTGCGTATCTTAGCCCGGTTGGAGTTATAGATACGCTGCCACTTGGCCCCATTGCCATAGTACCGCTTGGCGATCGTCCACAGACAGTCGCCGGTGCGCACCGTATAGGTGCGGGATACCACCTTAACGGCGGGCCGCTTGGTCTTGACTGCCACCTTGACGGTCGGCACATTCAGCTGGCGGTACTCCGCCAGCTGAATGGAATACGAGATATCCCGGCTGCCCTCGCGGTAGGTAAATTGCAGGCTCTCGATGGCCATTGCAAGATTGACACCCATGTCCGATATAATCAGCCGCACAGGCTTGCAGGCGTCCCGCCAGCGCTTGAGGGTGCTGACGTATGACTGCGGGCTCCGGTCGGCAAACCGATAAAACGGCGACCCCTGCGCCGGGAAAAAGCCGGAGAGGGAGGTGGAGGCAAGGCCGCGCGGGCCTAAGAGGTTGGCCTCTCCGACCGTGAGCAGCTGCACGTGCTGGTTGAGGCTCGCCGTATCGATAGCGATCTCCTGCGGGTTGACCGGCAGCACCAGCCGCTCCTTGCGGTTATCTATACTAAGCTCGATTGTCCTGCTCTTAATTGGCATATGACCTTACCTCCTTATGCTTATGCGCTGTTGCTCACGGCGAGGATAACCTGCTTGGTAACCGCCTCGCCGATGCGGTCAATGTCCGCCTCCTCGCGTACAATGATCTGATCCGCGAGCTTGGGGATATGGATGTTGAGGACGACGCCGCCCTTGCCGCCCTGCGGCTTGGGGCTATCATCCTCCTGTTTACGCACTTGTCGCTTGGACTGCTGGTTGGACGTGATCCGCGTGCCCTTGGGCAGCGCCATGAGCTCCGGCCCGTGCTCGCCGACCCACGTCATACCGCCGCGCCAGCTTTGCGTGCCGGTGGCGTTGTTGCCCGCCTTACCGTCGCCCGATCCGACGCCGAGCTTGTCGGCGATCCAGCCGATGCCGCTGGAGATGCCGCCGATGACCGTGCCGATCCCGGAGACGATGGGCTTGATGACCGTCCAGACCTTTTCGATGACTTTTTGGATCGTGGGAAACACCTTTTTGACGACCCCCAAAAGCACCCTAAACACATTGATGCAGGCGTCCATGATCGGAGAGATCACCGACCAGGCCGTCGAGAGGATGTCCTTGATAACCGGTGCCGCCGTGCTAATGACGTCGGTAATCCAGCCCATATTGTCG
The DNA here is from genome assembly GCA_959021215.1 of uncultured Collinsella sp. Taxonomy (GTDB): domain Bacteria; phylum Actinomycetota; class Coriobacteriia; order Coriobacteriales; family Coriobacteriaceae; genus Collinsella. Next base: position 5,673 of record CAUEUQ010000023.1, read on the forward strand.
CTGATGATACCGATAACAGTGCTGACCTTGGACCCAATCCCGTCAAAGATGGTCTTGACGACTGGGGCGATGGTGGTGATCACCGTCCCAAAGGCCGAGATCGCGCTGGCAATGATGGGGGCTGTCTGCCCGACCACTGTGCCGACCGTGCTGATGACGGAGGACAGCACCGGCAGCACGGACGGCAGCACCTGCTGCACCGTACCGATGATGCTGGAGACGGCGGGCATGACGCTGGAGGCAACCGTGCCAAGCGTTGACATGACCGACCCCCCAAAGGTCTTGAGCGGGGCCATCATGCCGGACAGGCCCGCGCCGATGGACGAGAGCCCGCCGAGCTTGGAGGTAAGCCCAGGCAGCGCGGAGGACAGCCACTGGATGCCCCTGCCGAGCTTGTCGGCTATCACGCCGCCGATCACCTCGATGGCGGGGCCGCACTTGTCGATGATCGTGATTACGCCCTCAAACGCGGGCTTGAGCTTATCGACCATCTTGAGGCCCGTGTCCGCGACAAAGCTTTTGAGCTTGCCCTTGATGGTGGAGAGGAGGCCCGCGCCGGTGGTTGCCAGCTTATTTGCGGCCCCACCGTAAAAATTTTGCAGGTCGGCGGCCACGCCGCCGAAACCCTTTGAATCAAATTGTTCTTTGGAGACCTTAAACCCAAACTCCTTGAGCCGCTCCATCTCACCGAGCTTTGCGTCGGCGAGGGCCTCGATGGCGTCGCTGACGGACTTGGTGCCGCCGGACGCCGCCGCCATATCCTCGGCGAGAGTGACGAGGCTCATGGCCTCCTTGGTATTGCCGTTGGCGATGGCAATGGCACGGCTGCCCGCTTGGATGACCTCGCCGGTCTCAAACGGGGTCGTATTGGCGTTGTCGCGCAGGGCCGCGATGTACTTGTCGGTCGTGGCCTTGACCTGATCCTGGCTCATACCCTTATTGGTCGCGCCGACAAAATGCTCCATTGAGACCTGCTGCTGCTCGAGCTCCATGCCGCTCTTGACCGTCGCCCCAACTCCGGCCACAGCCGCAGCGCCCCCGGCGGCAATGGGGATCGCTACGGCCTTGCCGATGGATTTGAGCTTGCCACTGAGCGACTTAAGTGCGGACGATGCCTTGTCCTTGAGCTTGACGACCGGCGAGGTGACCGTCTTGCCGATGGATTTAAGGCGGCTGCCGACCGCCTTGATCTTGGAGGTGGCGATGTCCTTGACCGCCACGGCGGTGGCGATCTTTTTGCGCAGCGGCGCGTACTGCTTGGATAATTGCTTGGCCTTTTTGGACGCCGCCGTCGCGTCCAGCCGCGCCTTATACTTTTTGTCCCATGTTTTGGTGAGGCTCTTTTTGGTGTTGTCGACCTCGCGCTTAAAGGCCGACTGTTCTTTGCGCACCGCCCTGAGAGTGGCGGTCGCGTTATCCTTAAGGGAGATCACGCCGGACATAACATGCATCAGCCGTCACCCCCTAAGCCCCAAAATTGCCGCCGCTCCTCCTGAGCAGTCGCCATCGATGCCGCCAAAAATGCCCTTGACAATGTGTCAAGGGACAAAATGTAATCCGGCAGGATACCGCGCTGCAGGTAATAGTGGAGGAGATACGCCTCGTCGTCATGGGCAATCAGTTTTTTGCGCTGTCCACCACGCTGATGGAGTCGCCGGTGATGCCGCTGATCTCCATAACCTGCAGCACAATTTCGGCGCGCTCGTGTTGCTCAAAGATATCCGTAACATCCATCGGATCAACGATCTGTCCTGCCTCCTGCAGCTGCTTGGCAAGCGCGTGCAGGTCAGGCTCCACGACTGCGGTATATACCGCCCGCTTATCCTGCCGCAGGGAGTCCGTATCATCGCTGTCCATGACGTCCGCGATCTCGCTGGTTGTCAGGCTGCGGACGGTGATCTCCTCGTCAATGGACGGGATGTACAGCCGCCGTTTGCGCGGGATGCGCTTGGCTTCAAGGCGCTGCGTTGCCTTAGCCACCCATGCCTCAAAATTGGTTTTGCTTTGCTTGTCTGCCATGATGCTCCTCCTTATTTGATGCGATCCAAGTTGACCATATCGGACGGCGTAAATCCGCCCGACGCCTCCATTTCTACGAGCGCGCCGCGCTCATAGGACACGACCGGCAGGTCGTTAACCCAGCAGTTACTCGTCGAGTAGCGCTCGATCTGATGCCCGACCGCGTCCGGGTCGGCGAGCTTGGTAATGATCTGCAGCCGCTTGTCGACGCCCTTGTTGATGCTCTGGCGCACCTCCTCATAACGGGAGTACACCTTGTTGAGCGTCATTGTCCACTCACCGGCCTGACCTGTCACCTTGCTGTCGACGTCAAGTCCCAGCTGGACGTCCTCGCGGTTGTAGGTCACCTTGAGCTCGACCTTTTTAGCCTCGGCGATCAGCTCGCCGTCAACCCATATCTCTGCGTATGTGCCGGTGAGCACCCAATAGCCCGGTACCTTATTGCCCATGCCTTGCACCCCCTCACATGTTGACGCGCAGAGTGAGATCCTCCATCGCGTCCACAAATTTGACCGAGCAGACCAGATATACCGTGCTGCCCGTGTTGGCCTTGGCGATGTCGATATCCTCCATCTCTGAGGTGTCGGTGCCGTGATCCTCCAGATACGCCCGCTGTGCGTCGATGTCGACCGCGACTGTGCTGTCATAATCCGGGTCGAGCACGTCGCCCGCGAGCTGCTTATGGTAGTTGTCGATGGCGGCGACCAGCGCCTGCTTGTGGTCGTAGTTGTTAACGACCTTGCCTACATACTGCTGCGCAAACGTCGCGCTGATGTCGTCCCGGTACAGGTCGACGCCCTCGACGATCTTGATCTTGGCCATGTCCTTGCCCTTGTCCTCCGTGTAGGAGGTAAGAGAGTTGACCCCGCGCCCGATCTTATACGTGCCGTTGTCGTCTATGATCACGAGCTCGCCCTTGTCGATGCGCGCATCCGGGTCGTCCGGGACGGCTGCGGACGTGATGTCCGTCAGCTCATAGTACGTGCTGCTGCGGCTTAAGGGTAGTCCTGCCAGCACGCCTGCAATGCGCGAGCAGTACTCTGCCGCTGTGCAGGTGTCACTTGGAGCGAGGTCAGTAGCAATGCTGCCGGTCGTCAGGTTGATAATACCCTCATGATCCGCCGTTGTGTTGGCCAGCACCGCCTTATACGTCTTGTGGTCGCTGTCGCGGGCCTGTTTGATCCATGCGACCACCGGGGCTGTCTGCTCCGTTGTCAGTGACGGGATCGTCAGGTAATTCCACGTGCGGCTCTTAAGCGTTTTGAGGGCCGCCGTATAGTCCGCCGCATCATCCTTGATGCGCAGCACAAGCACCTTGCTCGGCCCGCCCGCAAGGATCAGCTTGAGGTACTCATAGTTGCGCTGCGACCAATGCTCAAAGTCCACGTCCGCGAGGGATGTGTATACCGTCTCGGCAGCACCGTCCTCGGTATTATCCTTGAGGATGCAGGCGACGATCCCGCGCGCGCTGCGCTGGATCGCGGTCTGCCCCTTGGTCGCAAATGTGATGTTAATCTCAGGTAATCCCACTCGTTACCCTCCCTTGTGGTGTGATGATATCCGCCTCCAGCGTCTCGGCCAGCGGATACTGCTCCGGTACATCGGCGCTGTCGATAAACGACAGCGTAAAGGTGCAGTGCAGTATCCGGTCGACGATCTTGTAGTCGACGCTGGGGACGGTGATCGCCCGGTCATCCCATCGGATCACCGGGCGAAGTGAATGGTCGATCGTATCGGCGAGCGCCCAATAGTCGGCGTTGTGCTCCGATGCCGTATGTACGGCCAGGTCGATGACGACGCTGTGCCGCGTATGATAGGCGCTCACGGTCTCCCGGCTCGCGGGGATCAGGCCAACATGGATGTACTCTGTGATATTAGCCTGGCTCCCATAGTCGGTCTTGGCGAGATACTCGCTTGAGACGTCCATGTCCGGCAGCGCTGTCTTGAGCGCTCGGACGAGGGCATCCTTGATCTGTGTGTATACGTTGCTCATATTGCTCCTATAAGTCGTGGGCTGCCATAAAGTCCTGCAGCCACGCGCGCAGGTAGGAGGGCATCCGCTCCTCGACCTGCGCGAGGGAGATCTCCATCATGTGCGCGCCTGGGACATATCCACCCGACGTCGTGCGGTGGCCGTAGTTGACCGGGTCGGCATACTCGACGTCGGTGTATACCTCAATGACGTACTCGCCGCCCTTACGGACGATATCGCCCACCGTCCAGCTGCCGCGCAGCTTGCCGGTGTCCTTGGGCGTAAGGTCGGAGGATAGTCGTCCCTGCAGCTCGTGCGCGATGTCGAGCACGATCCGCTCAAACTCCTTTGGCCACTCGCGCGCGGCGCGCTCAAACATCTCCGCGTACTCATCGAGGCCGTCAAATCCATAATCCGTACTGCTCATACCGTATCCTCCACGAGCGTCAGCGGGATATTATTGTGGCTCGGCTGCCGCTCCGGCTTACCCGCGACGGTTTGATAAGTCTTTCCGAGGCGGGTGACAAGTACCGTATCGCCCGCCCGGATATCCACCTCCGGGCGGACAAAGAGGAGATAGTCCGTCTTGACGTCGGAGGTTGCCTCCCCGTGCTGCAGCTTGCCGCCTGACGGGGAGGACAGAGCGCAGGGGATACCGCTCATCACGATCTCCCCGTCGAGCCCGTCCCGGATCACCGTCTCAAGGTTGGGCAGCATCCGCTTGACGGGCCGGTATACCGTACATGCGTCCCCGTAGGTGGCGGCAAGGATATCAGCCTCAGTGTTATGACTCATCATGGCTCCTCCCTCCGGGGGACACCCGGTTTACGATAGCGCCAGAGCATATCCTCATAGTCCTGCAGGTAATCCCGCGTTGCCTTGGCATTAGACGTCTTGTCCCGGTAGCTGATGGACGTATCGCCGCGCGTGACGCTCGAGACCTGCTGAGGTGTCTCAATGACGGTATCGTCCCGCAGCATGTCCTCGGCCATCTGTGCGGCCACGATCTCCAGCTCCTCCGGCAGATCGTCCCGGTTGCAGGAGGAGAGGATGCGCGTGACGGCCATCTGCACGCGCCGCCTGACCATCACCTCGTCGGCCACGGAGAGGCTGTGCGCGCGCTTGATCCCGGCTGCGATCCGCTCAATCTGCTCAGGCACCGTCATGGGCGGCACCTGCTTTGGCGGCTGCCTTGCCGCCCTTGGGCTTGTTAGCCTTGGCTGCGGGCTTGGCTGGCTGCTCCGTGTCGGCAGGCTCGGCCCCATCCGCGAGAGCCTTGGCAACGGTCTCCTCCGTCAGAGACTCGCCCGCCTTGATGCGCTCGGCGAGCTTATCCGCCAGCGCGTCGACGTCAATATTGAGCGTGACGCCCTCCTCGACGCCGGACATGAGGGCGGCATTATCGATCTCGGCGATCCCGCCTGTGCGGGTAAAGCCCTGCTCCTCTAGCTTGCGGGCGGCCTCGTCCGAGGCCACCCTGCGCACGACGTTGTCACGCTGTAATATAATCATATTGCACCCCCTCACTGGCTGGCAGGACCTGCTTGCAGTTAACCCACACCTGCGGCCACTTATTGTCGGTGATCCACAGGTCGTGATACTTGCGGTAGTCGATTGCCCACGCGCGGGCAGATTGGTTGGTCTCAGGGTCAAATATGCGCACCTTGTCGGTACGTGATACCGCGATCGGCACCGTGCGCGGGCAGATGATCCAGTTGACGTCGAGCGCGTTTTCGGCGGGGGCAAATCCGCCCGTCTTTTGCCCCTCGGTCTTACCGTCCGCAAAGATATATGCGCTCTTGAGCCGCCCGGAGCCGACACGCCGGATCGGGTGCTCGCCGTTTAGGGCTCTGACCTTGAGCGTTACGCCGCCCTGCGTAAAATCGACCACATCGAGCTTTTTGGATATCTCTGCCGAGGTGTCCAAAATAGCCGCGACAAGTGTGGACATCGTGATTACCAGCGGGGTGTCGCTGCCGACCACGTCCTGCACGGCGGCGATGTCGTAGTAGAGCTTAGTGAGGATATCCGCAGCGGTCGGCGTATACCCGCCTGCCGCACGCTTATGGGCAATCGCGCCCGCCGCGATCTTACTGTAACGGTAAGCGTCGATCTCAGGCACCACTTTAGCGAGCTGGAACTCGCCCATCACCTGCGACGCCGTCACCACAAAATTGGTGTCATTGACCTCGTGCTCATCGAGCGCAAACCTGCGGCCACGATCCATCGCAAAAGTAAGGTCTTGCCACGTCAGGGTGACGTCTCCGTCGACAAACCCGTTGCTATAGTCAGCGAGGCCGTCCATAACGATCTGCGGCACCTTGACGGTCTTGCCTCCGGTGTACCGGATCAGGCTGGAGTTGGGCTCCATCCAGCCAGATGTGGAGAGCTCGACCGCCGCCTTGTCGAGCTCGCTCTGAAATACAGATGCATATTGCAGTACATTAGCCATTGCTCATCCCTCCTCTGATACTCTTGCTGATCTCGTTGCGGATCGCCTCGTTGGCGTTGGATGCCTTGCCGATGCCAAGCGGCGTCTTGCCGCGCAGCCGCTCCCTGACCGTGGCCGCGACCGCTGCGTCAAACGCCTCGGTCAGCTTGTCGCAGGCCGCCGTCATGTCCTGCTCGCTGGTCAGCGGCAGCAGGTCGGCGAGCCCGACCGGGTAGCCGTCGCCGCTCAGGCGCGTGATAGCCTTATCCCTGACGTCGCGGGCGAGGAGCTGCGCCTTGAGCTGTGCGATCTCATCGCTGGTCTTGGTCGCCTCCGCCTTGGCCCGCTCCTCCGGGCTAAGCTTGGCGAGACGCGCCTGCTCCTCCTGCTCAGCCTGCCATTGTGCCTTGGCCGCGTCGATGCGCGCCTGTAGGTCGGCCTCTGTGTAGGTCTGGCCATCCTTGGGCGGCGGGTCTGCCTTGCCGTCCTCCTTGGGATTGGCGTCGCCGTCCCCGTCATCGCCGCCGATCCCCAGCAGCTTACCCAGCCGCTGGAGGAACTTGCTCTCCGGCTTAGCCTCTTTGCCCTCCGGCTCTGTGCCTTCGGAGGGCGTCGTCTCAGTTACAGGATCGGTTGTCGGCTCCGTCGTGGTGACGGTCGTATCAATTGTCTCTGCCATTGTGTCTTGCCTCCAATTAATCTATTGATAACCGGCGTTTAACCGCCGGATATCTGCGTGTTTTCTTCGGCCTCCTCGTCCGGTGGGACGGGGAGGCCGATGTAGTCGTATGCGGATAAGTAGCTTAGCCCTCGCGGCAGGATACCCGCCTCAACAAGCTGGATGTGCTCGTAGGCGTCCACGCCTGCCCAGCGCTTACCTGTCACAGCGTCCGTCCCTCCCGCGCAAACCGCTCGTTGTACAGGTCACGCAACGCGGCCTTGACCGCGTCCTCGCCGTAGCACTTGATCAGGTACGGCAGGTGCGTCTCCAGCATATCCACGGTTGTCTCGCCCCGGTGGGGCATGTGGTTGGGGTTAAGGTAGGCACGCAGGTAATACTCGTATATCCCCGCCGCGATCTCCGGGGGATTGCATATCTTATATAACCCCTCAAGCTCCGTCTCGATCATCCATCGGGCGGCCTCATAGCCGACCGGCTTGTCCTCATGCATCTCACTTACTCCTCCTTGGTGGCCGCTGCGTGTGCGCGACGTAATCCTCATACCAGTCCTCATACTTGATGCTCTCCGGGATCGGCACCGCCTCATACGGCGCAAACATGCGCCGCGACGGCACCGCCACAATGGTGCAGGTACAATTGGGGTGGATTGGCGGGTAGTCAATCCCTGGCTTAGCCGCATCGACGTCATACTCCTGTCCGTTTAATTCGGCGCAGTGGCAATGTCCGCCCTCGCCGCCGCCCACAAAGCGATAACGCTTGACGCCCGTCTCCTTGTAGGACAGCAATCGAGCCTCCGCCGCAAAATGCGTGCACTCCGTGCGCACAAGGCGCTCCGCCGCGTACCGGCCTGCGCCCATTGCGTCGTTGACGCCCTTGGTCATCTGCTGGATGCTGCTGCCCTTGGTAAGGCCGATAGAGATCTCCCGCCGTGTCACCATCGCCAGATGGTCGGTGTTGCCCCACACCGCCGCTGAAAATGTCCGCTCACTCCACGGCTCATCCAGCACCCGCTTGATCAATCTGTCATCAAGGCGGGAGACCCCAAATCCAAGACGCAGCCCGCGCTGCACGCCGTAGCATCCCTCGTAATAGCTGTTGACCAGCGTGTCGCGCATCATCCGCCTGATCCTGCCGTCCGCGTCTCCGGCGAGATCGATCATGTGCCGGTAGATGTCTCCGAGCAGCTGCTCCTTGCGGCTGATCCGGCTCTTGGCCGAGAGGGTGTTGAGCTCTGTCAGCATCCGGCTGTCCTTGGCGGGGCCGGAGAGGGCCTTGACGTACCGGTCGATGGACATGCGCCACGAGCTATACTCCCTGCCGCCGATGTACTGGCGGGCCACAGCGTCCGTGAGCTGATTATCCTTGGCGTACCGGCCATAGATCGCCGCGATCTCGCGCTCAATCTGGCCCGCAGCCTCCTGATAGATGGTCATAAGCTCATTGGTATACTGGTCGGCCCGGCGCTCGGTCTTAAGCGCCTCCGACTTGGCGAGATCGACCCAATAATTGCGGTTGCTGCTCATGCGCCGTCACCGTCCTCATCCGCTGTGGGAGGCGTCGCCTCAGCCTCCCGCAGCGCCCTGGCCAGCGCCTCATACCCGGTGGAGGGGTCGGCAGCCTTAAGCTGCTGCTCCTCCTCGGCCCTGAGCTTATTGATCTCATCCTGCACGTTGCTGACGTTGGGCAGGAGCTTAAGCCGCGTCTCGCGGGAGAGGTCGGCGGCCAGCTTGGTCACCACGTCTGCGAGCTCGGGCAGATTTTGCGGCTGATTGCGCCTAAATTGGATGTCGATATCGCGGTAATCATAGGTGGGATTGCTGGTGATATGCAGGATGTTGGTGATCAGTTCGGCGCGGCGCTGCAGGCCGCGCTTAAACTTGCGCTCCTTAATGGCTGTGACCTGCTCAAGGCCCCACAGCTTGTATGCGATGGCAACCCCGGAGAGATTGCCCGCAAACTGCTCGTCCGACAATCGCGGCACGCCGCTCAATGCGTGGATGTCCCGCGTCAGCCGATCCTTATAGCGCTCGAGGCCCGCGTCGTTGACGTCCTTAGTAAGCCAGCTGATCGTGCCCCCATTGGCAAGGCTGATCGCGCCCTCCTCCTTAATCTGCACGATGTCGTTGGACGTGGCCGCGCCCATATGGGACAGCACCATGATCGCGTCGTCGTTATACTGATACATGTTGGCCGTGTTACTCTGCACGCGGTTGTATGCGTCGATCATGGGGATCACGCTCTCATAGTCGCCCATGCGCTCGTCGTTATTGCGGTACTCGACCACCGGCACGCCGTGCCAGTAATGATCCTCCGTGCCGGAGAGCTGCAGGGAGCCGCCGTCCGGGGCGGTAAAATACCAGACGTCCTCCTCGCGCCACCACTCATAGCGCGTGATCTTGTTGCCGTCCTTATCCTCTGTAACAATACGCCGGATCGCGCCCATCGGCTCCTCCGAGCCGGTCGGGTAGATGACGAGGCAGTCGTCGGGCTCGAGCAGGGTCATGCGGATCGCGGCGTCCTCATCGAGATACAGCATCTCGCAGCAGCTCCCCTTGATGGAGCAGCCCTTGGCGAGCTCGGCGTTGTGATCCTGCTCGTCGTTATAGTCCATGATGTCCTGCAGCTGCGCGAGGTAATTATCATCCGAGCTGCCATATACCACGGGCCGCCCGAGGAAATACCCGGTAGCCGTGTCCGTGATGTACTTGGCGACGTTGCAGACGATGCGGTTATTGGGGGATGCGCTGTGCTCCTTATGGCTGTGGAGGATACTGTGGTTGCCGAGATAATACTCCTGCAGCTGCCGGTACTTGCCCTCATCCACCAGCATGTGCCGGTCGATCAGGCGCTTAACGCCTGCCGCGTCCAGCGTCTCATATGACGCCCTGTCCATGTAGACCGATGACATTACTCTGCCTCCCATCTGCGACATTGCCCCGTCATGGCCTCACCGATCAGTCGCGCAAGGCCCTCCACTGTAATGCTGGTATGGGTATATGGGTGCTGATGGATACTGATCTCAATCCCGTGTGCAGTATTGCGCCATGTGATGCCCTCCGTATACTGATGTCCACAGGTATCCTTGTGGGCGCATACATTGCAGATATCGCTTAAGCTGGCTGCCTCCATCGTCCTGCCTCCTATACTATTTATATCCCTAATTCGCGGCGGCTGAAAATGACAAACCGCTGCTCGTTTTTAGCGATGCTGCGCGCGCCCTCAAGCGCATCCGGCCCGTCATCGTGGGACGCCATGGGAAACTGCAGCAGCTGCTCGAGCAGCCGCTTGTGCCGCCGGTTAAACTTGATGTACTTGTTTTTGACATCCGGCTGCAGCGTCTGGACGCGCATCACCTTATCGGTGGTCTGCTGCACCTCCTCGATGGGCAGGTAAAGGCCAGCCCTCGCGCTCGCCTTGGCGAGTTCTTCTTTAAGGAACCACTGAAATTGGTTGGTCTCGGCCCCCAGCTTGGCGTAACCCCGCCCGTAGGTGTTGCGCAGCCACTCCTCCTTATGCAGCACGTCTGAGATAATCCGGTCTGGGTGACGCCGCTCGATGTCCGCGTCGAGGACGTACATGTATCCGGTCGGCGCGTGCTTGGCAAGGGTAATAATGGCCGAGTAGTCGCTGTTTTTGGATTTACCCAAGCTTGGGTCGACAAAGCCAAAAAATGCAAAATCCGCGCTGCCAAAATTGATCTCAGCCTCGTTATAATAGTCGAGCCACTCCTCCATAAAGATGCAGTCGTCCGGGTTGATCGGCTCATTTTGGAGCTCCGAATTAAATGAGCTCTCGCCCTCAGAAATACGGATGCACATCAGGTCATAGTAAGAGAGCTTGGCCTCCCATAAAACCTCTGTCCCGGCCAGCATCTCAGCCCGCCGCGCCTCAAAGTAGCTAAGGGCGTGCGCCGCGCGGTCGGGGTCGTCGAGATCGGTATAGAGCGCCTCCCACTCCCGCCACAGGGCGTCCGCCTTACTCCAGCGGATGACCGCCTTGTATTTGATCGCCTGATAGGCCGGGTTGCGCAGGGTATTGGCCAGCAGGCTGTCATAGTGCAGCAGCGTGCCGATGTACACGATATCCGTGTAATCGTCGCCCGCCTTGCTGACCGCCTTGTTGTACCAGTCCCGCAGCTTGCGCCGCTGCTCCGGCGTGCGGACATTTTCATCGTTTTCGACGTCATCGAGCACGATGAGGTCAGGCCGCCAGTTGCGGTGCTTGCGGCCCCTGATCTTTTTGCCGCTGCCGATGGCCTCGATCTTGATGTTGGTTTTAGTTACCAGCACATTGCCGCGCCAGACCGGCCCGGCCAGTTCCCCAAAATCCTCGCGGATCGCGGCGTTATCCTCCAGCTCCACCCGGATTGACTCCAAAAATCCCTCGGCCTGCTCTGAGCTGTCCGAGATAATGATCGGGTAGTGCTTGTATCCATAGAGCACCGCATGCATGGTGCCCTTAAACGTGAGGTTGGTGCTCTTGGCGTGGCCACGGGGCGCGGCCACGACCCGGCGCGATCCGGGCAACCGGCTGATGGTCTTGACCTCCGCGTCCGTCAGGGGATATCGCCCCTTGAGTACGCCATCCCTCCAGATGGCGTCGAGGGCGCGGTGAAAATCCGGCGAGGGCCGGGAGAAGTAATGGCCAAAGTACGCCCGGCCAAAAAACTCCATGTCAATGGCCCCAAGCCTCCTGCGGATGCCGTGCGGGCCGGTCAGCTTGCCGCCGCGCTCATACTCCCGCAGCAGCTGCCTGCGTTCCGGCTCATCCCCGCGCCGGAGGTAATCGTTTAGTAGTGCCCGCAGATCGTTTAAATTTCGGCCGCTTTCCTCTTGGATTTTGGCTTCCGCGTCCTCCAGCGCCCCCTTGAGGGCGTCCAGAGGGCTTAATTTTGGCCCCGCCATCCTGTCCCACCTCCGACAATGCAAAAAATGGCCCCTGAGAGGCCACACAAGGCCACTCAGGGGAAAAGGGTAAAGATGCTTGCAAAAATCAATGCGTCAAAATTTAAACGGGGTTAACGCGCTTTTAAACGCATCCGCGCCCGGATGCAGCGGGGCAAAGTGTAAATATCCGCGTTTTTGGCCCGGATATGCTCCGCCACCGGGCCGATCCGGCCCGTGTAGCGCCCATATGTCCTCCGGCTCGTACCGCGCGGGACGCATCAACCGCCCGGCCTGACCGGTATCGTTTAAATTTGAGGTACAGACCGTTTAAATTTAAACGGTTTTAGGGTTGTGGGGGCGGCAGTTGCCGCTGCCGCCCCGGCTCGTGAACGATCCATTTGTTACGGTTATATTGGATCGGGCTCCTGCCCGGTATCCTCATCATCCTCGCGCACCACGGAGAGCTGCAGCTCCCGCTGCTCCCCGCAGAGCGTGATCGTTACCTTGGCCCGCTTATGCCGCAGATCGTACTCGACGACCTGCGCCGGGAAGTGGGCGAGCACGCCGCCCACGATCTCCGGCCTGCCATCCTCCGGCACCCGGATTACGGTTGACTCCAGAGGCTCCCCGTCTCCCGCGAGCAGCCTGATCCACTCCGCCTCCAGATAGGTGAGGGTGGAGGGCTCCCCGCAGCCCGTGCCCACAAACCGGATCACGCTGGGGATCGCCCGGATCGTGTAATATATCTGCGCGGCAAATTTGATGTCGACAAATACATACGACGGGATCAGGGTGTAGAGCCTGCGGCCCCACTTGCCGTCTTTGCGGATCATCCGCGACTCCTGCGGCACCAGCGCCCGGACGCCCTTAGCGAGCAGCGCGTCCCGCACCTTGATCTCGTCTCCGGTCTTGACCTGTAAGACATACCACATAACAGGTTATCCTCCCTCTGTAATCCCGGTCGCCTTTTTGCCGTCCACGTACTCGGCCAGTTGCTGGTACAGTTCGGGCCGCTCCTTGGCAAGCTCTGCAAATACCAGCCCCTTGACTGCGTCGAGCCCGGTATCCAGCGCGTCCTGATTTTGCAGGGCGATCCGCTTTTTATAGGCTGACGCCCGGACGAGGGCGTTGGTCTCCTTAAGGAGCTTGCTAAGGTCGACCTCCTGCCAGTCCTCCTCGCTCGTGTTGCTCAGGACGTTGAGCAGGTTATGGCTGACGATGCGGATAATGGCCTCCGTCGTGTCGAGGTCTGGATACTTGCTGACCTCATCCATCATGCGCTGCAGGTTGGCATTGGCCATCATCAGCGCCTCGTGCTCCGCCAGATACGCCTGCGCGTACCGGCAGACAGAGGACATGGAGATTGAGACGCCCTGCGTCTGCAAGTAGGCGATGACCTCGCTGTAGGTGTCACCGTCCAGCAGCATCTGCTGCACCGTCGCCTTGAGATCGGGCGGTAGGCCGTCGATCTTACTGTGCTTGCGGTTGCGCCTCTCTGCCATCCTCTACACCTCGATCTGATTGTCCCGGATACCTCCGCTCAATAGGCGGATGCCCTTGCCGGTGAGCTTGGCCTCGATATCCCGGTAGTCGTTGTCCGCCAGCGACGCGGGCGTCTTGTCCGCCGCGAGGCGGAGGTGGATGTAGCCCTCCTCCGCCAAGAAGTTGACGGAGTCGAGGTACTCATCCTCGCTGACGCCGTGGCCCGCGACCACGTCCTTGACGCCCGTGAGCCGGTTGTACTTATATCGCAGGATATTGATAATCCGCAGCACCAGCCCGTTATTGTGGACAAAATTGCCCGCGCGCAGCCGCGCCCGCTCCTCATTGCTCATCTTGCTGCCTCCTTATCATGACAATCACCTTATCCAGTATTGCGTCGAGCTTACGGTCAAGCTTGCTGATCTCACGGTAAAAATCATCCCGCTTGATGTAGTTGTCGCGGATATCCTTGACGTCATCCCGCAGCTCGTCGATGGCCTTGTCGTACTCCTCGCGCCGCACAGTGTCCTGCCGCAGCTGCGCGAGATCATTGTGCATGCGGTCAATCCGTGTAAAGGATTGCCGCAGGAAATATCCGATGACGGTGATGGCCAACCCCGCCACGATTGGTAATAGCACTTTGACCCACTCGTTCATGTAATTCTCCCCGCCCAAAAAATATGAGGTATAACTGATGTCTCAGTTATACCCCGAAAACGGTTTGGATCAAATTTTTATATAGCAATGAGTTTTAAATATCAAAAAAGCATTATCTGATTATCTGGCACCCGCGACCTGATCTTATCCCGCTTGCTCTTGGTGAGGACGTATATCCGGCTCTCCGATAGCCCCCACTTGCGGGCAAGCTCTCTGACGTTGTATCCGTCGTATGTATCAACAATCCGGTCGTTACGCCTGTCCATCGTCAGCCTATCCGCCTTGGGGATATCGATGTGCGTGCCGCCGTAGGTGCGCACCAGCGCCTTATATCCCTCCAGCCCGATCAACTCCGCAAGCTGCCGCTGCTCCTCATTGAGGTCGTCCAGCGTGATCAGGTCGAGCAGGTCATCCGCCACCTCTGCCGCCTCCCTTCGGCCCGCGCTGACGGGCGCGGAAAACATTGGGGATATAGCCCTTGTCGAGGATGTCTATGAGCCTGCTGCACTGCTCGCAGGTGAGCCATGCAAACGGGTCTCTGGCCGCAGCGCTGACGTGCAGCTCCTTGCGGATGATGCCGCTCAGCCGCTCGCCGAGGCTCTGGCCCGATGGCTCCGTGTCCATTGCCTGCAGGTCGTACATCATGGCCCATACCTTGCGCTGCTGCTCCGACGTCGGCCCGCCCGGATGCTCAGGGTGCTGACGTGGCTTGCGCGCCTTGGGGGCGGGAGGGGAGGACGGCTGCCGCCGCTGGAGCTCCCGGATGAGCGCGTCGGCCTCGCGGGTGGTGAGTTCCATGAGGCTCTCCTTGCCCGTCAGGTCGGCGGCCAGCGCGTGCAGGTCGTCGTTGGTCATCCCGAGCCCGCGCGCCGCGCCAAATATCCGGCGTCGCTGCCGGTCGTCAATCATCGCTGTAGCTGCCTGCATGATCCGCTCCTCCTTATATTAGATGGTCTCGACCGATACCTTGATGCCCTCCTCGACGCGGGCGGCAGACTTAATGATATCCACCGCCTGCTGCACGCTGCCCGTCCATCCTGCCGACCGGAGCACCTGCGTCATCCACTCATAGTTGATGATCTCCGCCGTGAGGTATGCCTCCTCGCTGGCCCGCTGGGTGTCAAGCCCAGCCACATTGATCAGCGTCGCCATGTCCCGCTTATATTGCCCCTTGAGGCGCTTATGCAGGACGGAGGCAACCTGCTCATCATCCGTGATTGCCCGGATCGTCTGGTCGAGGCTGCCCTCGATGTAGCTGCCCTGACAGGCCATTACGATCAGTCGCTTAAGATCATCCGTCGGCTTGCTGACCGTCTCGGTCTTAATGTAATCATCGGCGACGTCGCCGAGCAGGCCGCGCAGCATGTGGCTGGAGCCAAGCTTGGGGGCCTCGGTCATGCTGACCGTAACCCGCCCGCCGTCGCTGCCCAGGTACTCAACCGTCTTGAGCTTGGTGTCCTTGAGGTCGGCAACAGCGAGACGCTCAAAATATGCCTTGAGCTCTTCGGCTCGGCTCTTAAGCCGGGCCATCTGCTGGGTGAGGACGGCGTACTCGTTGACGCGCTGCGTAACGTTATCCATTGTCGCCCTCCATCTCATCCAGCGCCTCCAGCATCTCCCGCAGGCACTTGCGGCAGGCGGTGATGCCTCTTGCGACGAGGACGTCCTCCGTGCTGCCGCAGCGGGGGCAGGTGTCCATATGCTGATTGATGGTAATGCCGCGACTGATGCTATGCGGCCCACTGAGCGTCAGTGTCAGGTCGACCACCATACCGGGCATGAGCCCGGCCTCGTGCCGCAGACGCTGCGGGATCGTGATCCCGCCCTTGCTGCTGATCCGTCGTGTGTAGGTCATTGTCTTAATCCTCCTGTATGTCGCGCGGTGGGCATGGCAGCAGGATAATCAAATCGGCAACGATCCAACCGATGATGATATGGTCATGGATCGCTAAGATTAGCCACACCATTGTCGCAAGTATACCTAGCCCACATCCCCGCACATAGTACCGATATTGCGTACTGTGCCTCCTCATCGCTTATCACCCCGGTGCTTATAGGTGATCCAGAGCGCCAGCGTCAGGAGGGATATCCAACCGAGGATCACCCCGGCAAACAGACCGAGCCAAAAATTAACCATCCGTCCCATCCTCCTCCACCTTACGCAGCTTGTCCACGTTGCAGTGATCGCTTAACTCCTTGAGCCATACGTGCCACTGATCCAGCCAGCGCATGTAATATGGCTTGCCAGCGACGGTGTACTGCGTGCCGTCTCCGCCGATCAGGACGACCTTGTCGCCCCGCTTGAGATCGCTCTCGCACCTGTTGATCTGCATGGTATTGCCTCCTCTATATATTGTCCCCGCTCTGCATCTCTCCGGGCTTGCGACCGGTGCCTTGCGGCAGCTGCATTAGGGTGGGGCCATATGGCCCCAAGGTTGCAATTGGCAGCGATTTGACACTCGTTTCAATCCACGCGCCCGCACGGGGCGCGACTGCGTTATGTTACTGATACCGCGCCGGGTAATCGTCATCTCTGACCCGCGCGATATTGTCGATCCCAATGATCCCATCGTAACCCTTAAGCGTCACGGCCAGCTTGCCGCAGCAGGGGCAGGGCTCCGGCCCCGTCGCTACCACCCACACCTTGCCCCGATGCTGCTTGGCGTCCGGGCCGTGGGTGATCACCACCCGGTCTCCTGCGTGGATCGGCGTCTCCTGTGCCATAGCCATCCTCCTCTCAATTGCCTCACTCTGCATTACTTGCGGGCTTGTGACCGCCATCGGCTGCATTAAGGCGGGGCTTTATTGCCCCGTACTATCATGATTAACAGGTTGTATCTGATGGCGGCAGTTGACGTGATGCAGGGCTTTGCCTGCGACGTCCACGCCGTCCTGATACCCCTTGCGATAGCCACGTTGATAGGTCTTGGGCTGTCTGCGCTCCTGCCCGATGATGCTCCCCGCGTACAGCTGCAGGGGGATCATCAGCAGCATCACAACCTCGCCGCCCGGCAGCCCGTGGCGGCAGTATCCTATGATATTGACGATGTTAATGATTGTCATGCCGGTAAGCAGGCCAGCGATATAGATTATCCCGGATCGTGTCTTAGTCATGATGTCCCTCCTCAGATGATGACGATGCCCATGTTGCGGGCTCTGGCGTACAGGCTGTTGTAGCCGATATCGTCGTTGTCTACCGCGTTGCGGTAGACGTTGACCGCGCCCCGGATACCCCATTTGCTGCGGCAGACGCCGCCAAGAAATTGGAGCTCCTTCTCCTTGCGCTGCTCGGCCAGCAGCGGGAAGAGCAGCTTGACATCATCGTCCTTGATGTCCCGCGTCGTGTACCGGCGCGGGAATCGAATGCGGGAAAACTGCTGCGCAAACAATGCCTCCTGACGGCCCTTGAGCCGGTCATATATCTCAGAGTTGCCGATCAGCACGATGCCAATGCCGTCCCGGTCAAGATCGCAAAAATCCCTGATCTCCTCGATTGCCGCATACTTGAGGTGCTGGGCCTCATCGATGATGATGACCTTGTTGCTGCCGTCGAGCTTGGCGTGCAGGTCGGCGTTGAGCTGCACCTTGTTGGAGTTGTAGGGGATTTTGAGCTCCCGCGCCATGAGGCGCAGGATATTGGTGCCCGTCCCCATGCTCGGCGTGAGCGTTATATAATAGCTCTGTGTGGGGTTATCCTTAAGGTATTGCCGGGCGGCCTTGGTTTTGCCGATCCCCGCGTCGCCGTGGGCAATCGCAATACCCTTGGCGAGCTGGCAGTACCGGATCAGGTTGTAGATGTCCTCTGAGATCGACGTTGGGATGTAGTCCTGCGTGGAGCCGTAGGTGATCGCCTTATCCTGCGCCTGCTCATGCTCCATCGCCGTGCGCAGGTACTCCTCGATGGCCTGCTCCGTGGCCGCGATATCCCCGTTGTACTGACCGCGCAGCCATTGGCTGATGATCGCCTTATTGATCCCGCTAACCTGCGCAAGCCGCGCCTGGCTCATGCCGTGCTCCCGCATGTACTGTTGTACGCGGGCCTGCAGCTCCGCGTTATGGGCCTTACTCATCCTGATCGTCCTCCTTAATGATGTCGTCATCGTCTACTGATATATTGATCGTGGCGTCCATCCGACGCCGGATTGCCTTGGCATATTGCTCCCGCAAGCGGTGCAGCTCCATTGTGTCGTGCGCCGGATCGTCCGCATAGGTGTTGAGCCTGTCCCGCAGGCGTGTAAGATCAGAGGTCATAGCCATCCTCCTCCTTGCCCTTGGCCTGCGCGCGCTGCTCCGCGTTGCGCACCATGCGGCTCAGATCGTCCGCACCGACCGCCTTAAGCAGCGGCTCCGTGTTGTCCGCCGCCCGCTGCACGTCCAGTATCTTGGGCTCGGCGTCCGGGATGATCTGTGCCTCCCGGTTGATGTGGGCCTGCTGCAGCACCAGATTGAGGGCCGTCTGCTTGCCGATTGCCGGGAGGGTGCTGTACTCCAGCGCCTCCTTGGTGATCCGCTCCATGCGCCTGACCTTGCCGATAGCCTCTTTGACCTCATCTTTGCTGGTACCGTAGGTAAGCACCGCCGTATTGTCGGCGGGGACGGTCATCAGGTAACGATCCTGCAGGTCGTAGAGCCTGACCTCGCTGAGGTCGTCAGGATCGTATCGGTAATAGACCTCCTGTCCGCGCAGCGCGTTGACCATATCAGCCGTCCAGTAGTCGATCCGCTGCCCGGCGATATCCAGATGCACGCCGCGCCTGCCGACCTGCTGCGGTCGGCTCGACCGCATGAGCATCAGCGCCAGCTCGTCCGCCGAGGCGACCCGCTTGCGCTGCAAATGCTCGTTGTAGACCTGCATCCGGGGTTTTCCACGGTCGGCGGCCACTGTGCCGACGTAGGGCTGCCGGTTAAAGTAGTACTCCAGCAGCTCCGTCACGGCCTGCGTCA